>CAYHAJ010000349.1:0-22116 GCA_964354535.1 uncultured Pirellulales bacterium | reverse complement strand
GTAGGACCGGGCGATGTCGATGTAGGTGATGCCCTGGTCGTAGGCATAGTGGACGAGCCGGTTGAAGCCTTCCTGACCGAGTCCCTGCTGGACCCGGCCCGAGGTTGTGCCGCAACCGATGCCAAGCCTACTGGGCTTGAGGCCCGTCTTGCCCAGCGGCACCAGATCGACCGCCGTCTTCTTCCCGGCCGCTCGCGCCGCCAGCGGCGCCAGCAGCACCCCGCCGGCCATCGCGGCGGACCGCTCGATGAACTCCCGTCTGCTAATCACTCTCACGTACATGAATGACTCCCCTTGTTGATTTCAGATCTATGATTTTCGATTTACGACTGCGGTGAAGATCAGACTTCACCCTTCAGACTCCACGTTTGACACTTCGTAGCCTTCTATGCTGCCAAAACTGGCGCGCAAATGCAACTGTTTTGTCAACTCAGCGGTATTGCCCCAGGTGCCGGCTGGTGCTATCCTGTTCGTGACAAAAGACACTCATAGATTCGAATATGAAATGGACGACTCGAAATCTGAGCGTGCTGATGTTGATCTACGGATACCTCTGTCTTCCTGGGGTGCCTTGTCATGGCGAAGGTTACGCGCCGCAGGTGGGTCGACCGCACCCTGATTTTACGCTGCCCAACCTCGCGGATCGCGAGCCGGTGTCGCTGTCCCAGTTTCGCGGGCGCAAGGTCCTCCTGATCCACCTGGCCTCGTGGTGAACGGGTTGCCGACAGGCCGTGCCGGCCTGGAACACCAAGACGAAAGAATGGGTTCGGCAGGGCAAGCTGGTCGTGGTGGGGATCGCTCAGGAGCAGCATGCCGACCGTTGCCGGCTCTTCGCCCAGTGGCGCCAACTGGATTGGCCGATCCTGCATGACCCGATCAATGTCATGCAGGTCACGGGGGTGCCCATCGAAGTGGCCATCGACGAGCGCGGCATCGTGCGGAGCCTGCGGCCCAATCGGGACACGTTCGAGCAGGAGTTCCTCAATCGACAGTTTTCCCCCGCCGATGCATCCCCACCGGAGAACCCCCGCAAGGCGGTCCGGCCCGACGTGGCGGCTTTACGTCGTCGCGCCGAGCAAAGCGGATCGTACCGGGCGTGGCGCGACTTGGGCGATGCCCTGGCGCTCTGGGCTGGGCCCGATGGCGTCGAAGAGGCGATCCACGCATACGCGCGGGCGATCCAAGCCAAGCCGGACGATGCTGACGCGCATTTTCGCCTCGGGGTGTGTCATCGCACTCGCTGCGAATTGGAGCAGCAAAGGCCCGGCGATTTCCAAACGGCGGTAGACCATTGGATGACGGCCCGCTCGCTCCAGCCGAATCAGTATATATGGCGCCGACGCATCGAACAGTACGGCCCGCGCCTGACCAAACCCTACCCGTTCTACGATTGGCTGCAAACGGCCGACCGCGAGATCCGGGCCCGCGGCGATCAGCCGGTCGAACTGAAGGTCCTGCCCACAGGTTCCGAGACGGCCGGCCCCGCCCGCGAATGGGAGGCCGGACCGGGCGAAGTGAAGCCGCCGGACCCCGAAGGCCGGATCGTTCGCGACATCCAGAGCCTGGTCCAGGTGGAAGTGACGGTGGTCCCGGCGCGCGTGAAGCCGGGAGGAGCCGTTCGGGTCCACGTAACCCTGCGTCCGAACGACGCACGCAAGGCCCATTGGAACAACGAGGCCGAGCCGTTGCGAGTGTGGGTCGATTTGCCTCCCGGCTGGCGCGCGCAGCCTCAACTGTTCATCTGGCCGCACAGCACTCGACCGATGAGTGCGGAGCCGCGGCACTTTGAGCTTGAGGTATGCACTGCGTCCGACGCAAGCGGGGCGTCGAGACTCGGCGCGTATGCCCTGTACTATATCTGTGAAGATGCGGATGGAACGTGTCGTTTTCTGCGCCAGGACATTCCCGTCACCATCGCGGTTGACAAATGACACGGGGATCTGACGTAAGGTCCGGTGGCGGATATTGCCGCGTCAAGGCGGACAACAGAGGCAAGAGCAACCGTCTCAATGGTTTCGCACAGCGTTTGCTGCCGGCAGTGTCACCGTGGGGTGGGTTTCGGGGCCGGGCGTGGGGCCCGGAGGGGAGCCGAGCAAGAGCGGTAGTTGCACGACGATCAGACCGGTGAACATCACGGCGCAGCCGGCGAGGTCGCGTGGAGTGAGACGCTCGTGGAGGATCAGGTAGCCGGATAGGGCGGCGAAGACGGTTTCGAGACTCATGACAATCGCGGCGTGGGCGGGCGGGGAGGTTCGCTGGCCGATGACCTGCAAGGTGAAGGCGACACCTGCCGAGAAGATGCCGGCGTAGAGGATCGGGAGCGTAGCGGCGCGGATGCCGGGAAGGGTGATGGTTTCGAAGGGGACCGCCGCCAACAGGCTCAGGACCGAACAGGCCACGAACTGGATCCAGGCGATGCCTATGGGATTGGCACGCTGAGCGAGGTAGCCGATCAGGAGCACGTGGATCGTCCAGAAGAAGGCTCCGATGAGGATGAACAGGTCGCCCCGGGCGATGGTGAACGATTCCGTGATGCTCAGCAGATACAGGCCGGCCACGGCGAGTCCTGCCCCCAACCAGACCGCCCAACCACATCGCTGCCCAAGGAACAGCCCCGCTATGGGAACAAGCACCACATAGAGACTGGTGATGAAACTGGCCTTTCCGGCGGTGGTGTAGACCAGGCCGATTTGCTGCATCGACGCCCCGCCAAACAGGGCCAGACCGGCCAAGACGCCGCCGTACAGCAGGAACCGATAACCTGTCTGGTGGGGCAAGCCGGGTCCCCAAACGCGATGCATCGCGTTGGGGACCCCGATCCATCCTACATTGCGGTGCAGCGCCAGGATCACGGGCACGAGAGTCAGAGCACCCACGGCGAAGCGCAGGGCGTTGTAGGTCATGGGACCGACGTGTTCCATGCCCAGCCGCTGGGCCACGAAGGTCGTGCCCCAGAAGAAGGCCGCCAGCAACAGGAGCAGATCACTCTTGAGCGTTCTCGTCTGCATGGCCGCTACTATAGGGTTTCTCTCCCCTTTCTCAAGCGACAACCTGCGATGAAGCGCAGGGTCGCCGCGGGGGTGTGGGGTCGCGAGTGAGCTCAACCCATGGGACTTGAACCTATGTGGCGGTCTCGCGTATACTTGGCGGTCGGTTCATCAGGACCGGTTCACAGGAAAGAGAGCCTATTAGGGAAAAGGAAATGCTGATGGAAATGCACAAGAGCCTAAGGATCATCGTGGTGTGCGTGTTGGCAATGGTGTTGGCAGGTTGCGGCAAGAAGGGGGGCTCGCAGCCGTCGTCAGCGCCGACGCAGGCTCCCAAGGGACAGGCTCCCGCCCCGGCAGCCGCGATGGCCCCGGCCGTGTCATCGCCCCAGGACACGCCCTCGCCGCAGGACATGGAGAAAATGGCGGAACAGAATCGTCAGACGCTGGCCCAGATGAACCAGGGCAAAGTGATCGAAGCCGTGCCGGCGGCCACGCTCAAGGAGTCGCTGCCCGCGGATTTGCCGGGAATGAAACGGACGAACGCTTCGGCCGAAAGGAACCAGGCAATGGGCATGGACATTACGACCGCCGAGGGGCAGTACGAGGCCGCGGATGGCCAGGGCGCCGACGTGAGCATCAAGCTCACGGATCTCAGCAGCATGAGCGGGCCAATGCGTTTGGGCATGACCGGGTGGGCCATGGCCCAATTCAGCCGTGAGACGGATACCGGCTATGAGAAGACGACTACCATCAGCGGCTACAAGGCTGTCGAGAAATACGATACGCAGGACAAGCGCGGCTCGCTCCGGTTGTTCGTCGCCGAGCGGTTTATCGTGGAGATCGAGGGCAACGGCGTCACCATGGACACGCTCAAACAAATGCTCGGCAAGGTGGATCTTAAGAAGCTGGCAGGCGCCGGTTCATAGGGGCACCCCAGCCAGAGGTCTGCGTACGCCTCATCTGACAATGCATGGCCCGCAGCCTGCTCAGGCAGGCAACCGCGTGGCTGGGTGGCACGGACAAACTTGTTTGTCCGTGGGTCTGGCGAGGGATTCTTTCCGGCAGAAGGACACCGACAAACGAGTTTATCAGTGCCACCCGGCCTTCACGGGCGCTCGCGCCCGTGATACACACGGGTAAGATATTCATGCCACTTCCCCAACGGCCTCTATGCCTCGGCGGAGTCCGTGAGGCGGTGGAGGGCCTGGTCCTTGTCCTTCGGATTCATGTGGCTGTGGCGGACGGCTTCGGCGAGGGTGGCGATGGTCTGGTCGTAGGTGGTTCGATCCACCGGGTAGGGGGTTTCGTCCTTGCCGCCGTGGGCGAAGGAGTAGCGGGCCGGGTCTTCGTAGGAAGGCTTGGCTCCATAGATGACCTCGCCGACCAAGGACAGGGCCCGGACCGTCTTGGGGCCGACGCCTTCGGTGGCGATCAGTTGCTCGTAGTTCTTCGGCCGGGCGGCGCAGAGCAGACGCAGGATCTTTTCGAGATAGCGGCTCTTGGAGAAGTCCTCCAGGAGGACGGGGTGTCGCGTGAATTCCTTGTTCTCCAATTGCAGGAAGGTCAGTTGCTCACCTTCCTACTGGCAATAATACTTGCACCTACCATTTCACCTTAGATTCCCTTGAAAGGGCATAATGCCCTTGAAACAGAAAAGCCATTCCACCACAAGGCCCGCCCAAACGGGGCTTTTTCATAGGAGCACATTATGAAACAAAGAGAAGAATTGCAGTATCGAAGACCAGCTTCGCCAGTGGTTCAAGCAGATCCCCGACCTACGAAACGGCTCCATGCGAAAGCGGTGGCCCAAGAGACTTGCAGAGCAGGGTCATGCGAATCGGCGCTGGCAATCGCGATTTGTGTGTAATTCGCCCTTGACAAACAGGGAGGGTTCTGGGATAATTTTGGGTTGGCAGACAAGGAGGAGTAACACCGTAAGCATGGAGTGGAGAAAAACCCCGTTGTCCGTCGCTCTCGCGACTTTGATCGTTGGGCAACGCGATTTGGCTTGGAGGTAGGGGGTATGAAAAGACAGCTTTCTGTTGTAGGGGCAATGTTGCTGTTCACAGTACCGGCCATGGCCGACATGGTGAATTTCTATGCGGCCCCCTATGCGAATGTCAATACCACCACGGGTTTTGGTGGTGACGGTCTGTCGGGCCTTGGCTATCACTCCATCGACATCCTCGACGGCGACGCGACTCTTTATGCCTGGGGGAGCAACGGTGGGGTGTCGTTGGAATTCAGCCAGAGAGAGCTTCGAGGCTTGGGAATCTACGGCGGTACCGGAGCCGACTCAGTCGACGGGCGAGAAGTCATCCGCATGATTTTCAGGCGTGGCTACTACGTCAACTCCGTTGAACTCCGGTCTTTGTTCAACCACCCTACTGGGGCGGTGATCGAGGTCTACAGATCGTGGGGTACCCCGGCTCAAGCGCACACTCACTCCTGGATCGTAACTGAAGACGTCTCCCCTAGCACGAATGGCTCCGTGGTCACGAACTTGGGGGTGGGGGGTGTTCCCCCGAGTTATGGTCCGCTGGGGGATGTTCTCCTGAATCCGGGAGATGGGCTTCAGCTCCGCATCCTCAATAATACTGTTGTGGATGCTGAGTTCGCCCTCGCTGCGTTGGACGTTCGTCCGGTTCCGGTTCCCGGTGCCGTACTGCTCGGCATGATCGGTCTGGGTCTCGCGGGGATGCGGCTAAGGCGACACGCATAACAGCATCACAGTCAAGGAACGTGAAAGCCCTCTCAGATTCGAGAGGGCTTTCTTATGTCTGCGTGTCATCAGATACATACGTCAGCATGCGATTCTGCGCCGCAGAACGCGATTGTCGTGCATTCTGGGCAACGGGCCGGTAGCCGGCGTCCACGAGCTCCACGCTGAGCGAGCGGGTTCCTTCGCTGTCGCGGGCGGTCAGATTGAGCGTGTGGTCGAGTCGGGCCGGGGCGACGATACCGGTGTGCGGCTCGCAAACGAGATCGCGGGCATTCTCCGAGAACCAGTGATACCGCCGGGCGGAGGCATCGGCTTCGTTCATACCCTGCTGGACCACCGCCCACGCGCCGTTTCGCGAGAAAAAGAACGCGTGGTGATAGATCTGGTAACCGTCCTGGATCAGGGAGTTGTCCACCTTGGCAGCCATCCGCGAGTTGTAGACGAGGTTGCTCACCGAGCCATCGGGCAGGCTGAGCGTGTTGCCCCAGGCGGCGATCTCATCCGGGGTTTTGCGGGAGGTCTTGCCCTTGCCGCCGCAGATGAACAGGCCCAGGTCTTCTTCCTCGTTGCGAATTGCCTCCTTCAGAGCCGCGGTTAGAATCGTCGTCAGGCCGGAAGCGTTCCAGTCAAAGGCCAGGACCGTGCCCAGCGACTGGAACCAGACCGGGTCCGCGATCCGGCGGACAAACTCATCCGGCCCGAACTCGGCCACGAGGACCCGCGTCATCTCCCGGCCCAGCGTGACCATCCGTTGGAACAGCCACGGCGGGCAGCGCCCGGTATCCAGTGTGAAAGTGGCAATTCCTCTTTGCACGTTGCATCCGACTCTGAAAAACCAACCATGGTTGCGGCGTCCATCCAATCGGCCCGCTTCCAGACATTATATCCATTTTCGCGGGACAAGGTTCGACCTCGAGGCGAATCACACAGCCCGCCGAAAAACAGCCTTGGTCCGTGTCGGCCAATCTGCTATAATTGGAGTGGTTTGTGACGAGTGAGCTTCACCGGGCCCGTCTGTGCAGGTCTTTGCAGCACCTTGAGACAGGAGGCTGGGATCATGCAAGTCATCCTACCGACGATCCTCAACACCGCCAGTCATCGTAGGCTCCTGCAGGGCGCCGTTCTATTACTCCGGAGAATAGACAGAGCACTATGACGACTGTTCTTGAAGGAGGACGACCATGGGCAAGAGAATCATCATTCTGACGGCCCTTGTTCTGGGCCTTGTCACCCCAGTGACGACGGCCGGGCCCGACCCAAGTCTGATGGGCTGGTGGAAATTCGACGGCAACGGCCTGGATTCCTCCGGCAACGGCCGCAACGGCAGCCTGAAGAAGGATGCTCATTACGACGTGGGCCATGACGGACAGGCGCTTGCCCTCGACGGAGACGGAGACTATTTCACCGTCGACGGTTGGAAGGGACTGCTCAGCGTCAACGCGGTCACCGTCACAGCCTGGGTCAAGACGACGGGCGCCGGCGACCACACCATCGTGTACTGGGGACGGAGCGCCAACCACCGGCGTGTGGATTTCCGCCTGGGCGCCGGGCGGCTTCGCGTCGAGTGTGGCGGCGGCAATCTGCAGGGCGACACCGCCTTGAATGACGGCCAGTGGCACCACGTGGCACTGACCATGCCGCCGCAGGCCCCCATCTCCTATCCGGAGGTCAAGTTCTATCTCGATGGCCGGGACGACACGCGACACACGAGAGATCCGGAAGGGGACTTCTTCGATGTGGCGGACAATGCCGCCAACGTGGACGTGACGATCGGCTATCGCAGCCCCAACGCGGACCGGTACTACGCGGGCCTGATTGACGACGTCCGCATCTACAACCGGGAATTGGCGGCAGACGAGATCCGGGATCTGGCCACGTTGGGATACCTGGCCACCGCCCGCAATCCCAGCATCCCCGACGGGAGCAAGTTTGAGAGCCTGTGGGCCAACCTCGAGTGGACTCCCGGGCCGCTCAGCACGTACCACAACGTGTATGTCGGGACCAGCTTTGGGGATGTCAATACCGGTGCCCCCGCAGCGTTCGCGGGCAAGACCACCGGCAACAGCCAGATCATTGGGGTGCCGCAACATCCGCTTCCCAACGGGCTCGTTCCCGGCGCCACCTACTATTGGCGCATCGAGGAGGTGAACGAAGCGCATCCGGGCAGCCCCTGGCGCGGGCAGGTCTGGAGCTTCTGGCTGCCCGAGTTGACGGCGTACAAGCCCATTCCCGCGGACAAGGAGGCCTTCGAGGACCCGAGCGTGGATTTGACGTGGGCGTGGGGCATGCGGGCGGTCATGGGGAGCGTGTACTTCGGCACCGACGCCAATGTGGTGGCCAAGGCCACGGGCGGCCCCACGACGATCGACCCCAGCTATGATCCGGGCCCCTTGGCCTTCGACACCCGCTACTACTGGCGTGCCGACACGTTCGATGGGGCGGCCTGGATCAAGGGCCCCGTGTGGACGTTCAAGACCATGCCCCGCATCCCATTGACCGACGACCCGAACCTGGTCGGGCACTGGACCTTTGACGAAGGGGTCGGCAGCTATGCGATAGACTGGTCGGGCCATGGTCATCGCGCCCAATTCAATCCCGGCGGCTCGCCCACCTGGGTCGAGGGCTACGAAGGGACGGCCCTGTCATTTGACGGTACCGATTCCGGCGACTACCTCACCATCGACGGTTACACGGGCATTCTCGGCGGAAATCCGTTCACCATCACCGCCTGGGTCAAGGCCACGGACATGGGCGATCGGACCATCCTGTGCTGGGGTGCGAGCACGGGAAGCGACCGGGTGGATTTCCGTCTGTATCTGGGGCGGGTGCGCATCGAGCATGGGGGCGGCAACCTGCAGGGGAGCACGGCCCTGAACAACGGCGAATGGCACCACGTCGCCTGCGTCGTCAATCGTGACGCCGCGATTCAGTCGCCCGACGTGAGCCTGTACCTCGACGGCGAGGATGATACCTATCCGACTGTGGATCCGGACAAGTTTACCGTCCTGGGCACGGTGCCCGTGACGATCGGCCAGCGACGCACGCACGACGACCGGGAGTTTCTCGGCCTGATCGATGAGGTCCGCCTTTTCGATAGGGCGCTGAAACCGGAAGAGATCGAATTACTCGCCCGCATGGACCTGTTGCGTGCCTGGAAGCCGGCGCCGGTTACGGGCGCGACACTGGACATCCGCGCGCTCCCGCCTTTGACGTGGACCAAGGGCGACAACGCTTCGAAGCACGATGTCTACTTCGGTACGGACGTGGCCGCCGTAGCCGACGCCAACGCATTCGATACGACAGGCATCTACCGCAGTCGGATCAGTGCGACCAGCTTCACGCCGGCGGAGGACTTGCAATGGGGCCGGAAGTACTTCTGGCGCGTCGACGAAGTCAGCCCCGATGGAACCATCACGGCGGGCAAGGTCTGGGCTTTCACCGTAGCCGATTACCTGGTCGTCGATGATTTCGACGCCTATAATGATGATGTCGCCGCCAAGACGACGATCTACGACACCTGGATCGATGGCTTGGCCAACGGGCTGAGCGGCTCCACGGTCGGCAACCCCACCGCCCCGTTCGCCGAGCGGGGCATCATTTACAGCGGCACGCAGGCGATGCCGATGGACTACAATAACATCAAGAGCCCGTTCTACAGCGAGGCCGAGCGGGAGTTCACGCCGGCCCAGAACTGGACCGTCCACGGCGTCGATACGTTGGTGCTGTCCGTTTGCGGTGTTGCCACCAATGCCGCCGGACGGTTGTACGTGGGCGTCCAGGACAGTGCCGGCAAGACCGTGACGTTCATCCATTCCAATCCTGACGCCGTGCGGCAGGTCCAATGGCAGCGGTGGGACATCCCCCTCGCGCAGATCAGCGCCGCCGGCGTGAACACCAAGTCGATCAAGAAGATCTTCATCCGCGTCGGGGACCGGGACAAGCCGCAACCCGGCGGCACAGGCCGGATCTACCTCGACGCAATTCGGCTCATAGTTGCCCCCAAGCCGCAGTAAGGATCTGATGAACCGGCAGGGGTACAGAGGGACGCGATGTGCTCCCTTTGTGCCCTTGCCGCTTTGGGGTTCGGGACGGGCGGCGTACTCGGTCTTGTGCCGGGACGACCGATATGGTATTATAGATCTGGTGTGTAGTCTGCGCGGAGATCACCGGTCTGTCGCGTCAGACCGCTTCGCCGCAATGACACCGATTCGGGAAGGAGGACCAGCATGAGAAAGAGACTGTTGCATCTTGCGATTATTGTGTCGGCCCTGGGAGTCGCGCGGGACGCCTCGGGAGGCCTGGTGGCCTACTGGAATCTGGAGGAGGGAACGGGCACAACTACCCAAGCGGTGGTCGGCTCACCCCAGGCCGATGGCAGGCTGGTGGGAGCAACCTGGATTACGGCCGACCTGGCGCCGATTGCCGGCACCAAAGCGGCGGTCTTCTTCAAATCGACCAGTGCCGACCGGGTGGAGACGACCTACCCGGGCGTCGTCGGTCAGGCGGCGCGTTCCGTCACGGCCTGGATCAGGGCCGAGCCCACCCAGACCAACAATGGTGTCATGGTGGGTTGGGGAGCCAACGCGACGGATCAGCGGTATAGTTTTCGGTTCAACAAGACCGCGGCCGATGGGGCGTTGAATGCGGTGCGCCTCGAAATTCAAGGATCGCGTGCCGTCGCCACGACTCCCGTCAACGATCGTCAGTGGCACCATGTCGCGGTGACCCATGGCACCGGGGCGCGGATCGGGGAAGTCAAGTTCTATGTCGATGGCAAATTGGATGCGCTAACAAGCGCACCGGCCACGGCCGTGATCAACACGGCCAGCACGTCGGTAGTCCTGGGCAATTCGGGCCACGCCACGGCGACCTACGGCTTCGATGGCGCCCTGGACGAGGTCCGGATCTACGATCATGTCCTGACGGAAGCCGAGATCCAACAGATCATGAGAGGTGCACCCGCGGGCCAAGCTTCCGGGCCGAACCCGGCGAACAAGGTGGTCGATGTGCTGCGGGATACGACGTTGCGCTGGACGGCGGGCGAGGGCACGAGCACCCGCGACGTCTATGTCGGCACGACGTTTGCCGACGTCAACACCGCCAGCCGTGCGGAGGCGAAGGGTGTGCTGGTCAGCCGCGGCCAGAGCGAGACCAGCTACGATCCCGCCAACATGCTTGCCTACGGGCAGACCTACTATTGGCGGATCGATGAAGTTAACAAGACGCCTGACAACACCCTTTTCAAGGGCGAGGTCTGGTCCTTCACCGTCGAGCCCTATGGTTATTCGCTCAAGCCTGTGGCCGCCACGGCCTCCAGCTCGCAAGCGGGCATGGGGCCCGAGAAGACCATCGACGGTTCCGGCTTGACCGGGGATCTGCACGGCACGGAACCGACCACGATGTGGCTCAGCGCCGGGGGCGGGCCGACTTGGATCCAATATGAGTTCGACCAGGTCTACAAGCTGAGCGAGCTGCAGGTGTGGAATTCCAACCAACTGATCGAGGCCCTGCTCGGCTTCGGCGTCAAGAGCGTCACGATCGAATGCGCTACCGACGGCAAAACGTGGACGCCTGTCAAGAGCATCCCGGACTTCGCCAAGGCGCCTGGGACCGCGGGTTACGCCGCCAACACCACGGTGAACCTGGGTGGGGCCTTGGCGAAGTATGTCAAGCTGACGATCAATGCCAGTTGGGGTGGCATGGCGACCACGGGCCTGAGCGAGGTCCGGTTCTTCTACGTCCCCCTGCAGGCCCGGGCGCCGCAGCCGGCGACGGCCGCGACTGGGGTCGTTCTGGATGCCACGCTGGACTGGCGGCCGGGCCGGGAAGCCGCCTCGCACAAGGTCTATTTCGGCACCGATGCGAACGCGGTGGCCCAGGGAACCGCCCCCGCCAAGACCGTAACCGACCACGGCTACACGCCGGATTCCCTGAATCTGGGCACGACGTACTATTGGAAGGTCGATGAGGTCAATGCCGCCACCTACCCGGGCGAGGTCTGGAGCTTCACGACCCAAGCGTATGCGGTCGTGGATGACTTCGAGAGCTACACGGACAAGCCCGGCGAGGAGATCTTTTCGATCTGGATCGACGGCTTCGCTGACAACTACAAATCCAGTGGCTCGACCGTTGGCAAGGATACGGCCGCGAATGGGACCTTCGGGGAAACGACAATCATCCACGGCGGCAAGCAGTCGATGCCGTTGGCCTACGACAATACCAAGGGGCCCGGCTTCTCCGAGGCGGTGCTGACCTTCGATACGCCGCAGGACTGGACCGCCAGCGGCATCAAGAGCCTGTCGCTATGGTTCCAGGGCGTGGCCGGCAACGGCGGGCAATTGTACGTGAAGATCAACACTACGAAAGTTGCCTATGACGGAGACGCGGCGGACCTGGCGCGGCCCGCCTGGCAGGTGTGGAATATCGATCTCTCCAAGGCCGGCAAGGTCAACAGCGTGCGCTCCCTGACCATCGGGATTGAGGGCGCCGGGGCGAAAGGCACGCTGTATATCGACGATCTCCGCCTGTACCCCAAGACGCCGGAGTACATCACGCCGATCCAGCCGGCGACCACGGGACTGGCAGCGCACTACACGTTTGACGAAGGGACCGGCACCAAGGTGGGCGATTCCTCCGGCAACAACAATCACGGGACTTCCGTTGGCACTCCGCAGTGGGTGGCGGGCAAGCAGGGCGGCGCGCTGTCGTTCTCGGGGACGACGCAGCACGTCACCGTCCCCTTCAGCAACAGCCTGCGGGTAATGAACCAGGGGAGCGGCTTTACGCTGACCGCGTGGTTCAACGCGCGGGCCCTCCCCACGGAGAACAAGATGATCTTCCAGCAGGGGGATCTCAATGGGACCGGCCGGACATGGCTGTTTGTTTATTCGCCGAACGAGGTCCGCAGCTCGCTCGGCAACGTCGCGACCCAAACGAGCTTCGCCGTCGAAGCCAACACATGGCACCACGGGGCCGTGGTGGGGAAGGAGGGCGGCACGGCGGATACGGTGCAGATCTACATTGACGGCCGGCCTGTCGGTGCAGCGACCACCAGAACCGTGGAGGATTCCGAAGGGATCTTCTACATCGGCTGCCATAAGGCGTTGACGAACTTCTGGGACGGGCTGATCGACGAGATGCGCATCTACAGCCGACCGCTGTCGGAGGCGGAGGTCGCCGGGCTGGCGGGACAGACTACGCCTCTGCACAAGCCGTTCTGAGGCCCGGCGCCGGAACCTGCCCGAGCCATCCGGATCGCTGGGGATATGAAAGCGGGGCGTTGGTCGCCAAGACCGCGTCCCGCTCTGCTTTTGACCCTCCGGTCTTGAGGCTGCCGTCCGTTGCGGCAGACGCCGCCGCCCCAACAAAGATCCTCAGTAGTCCTTGAAGCCCCGCATCCACTCGGGCCAGTCGGTGGGTTGGACGCCGCCGGCTTTGGTCCAGGGGCCGTTGACCGGGTACTTACGATGCCACTGGAACGTCCATAGTTCCTTGAGCCCGATGGCCCGGACCGACCAGTCCATAAAGAGCATGTTGATACCCGTCTGGTGCCGGTTGATGACAAAATGCATCATCTCGTAGCCGGCCCCGAGCCACTGGTCTTCGAACTGCGGGGGGACAATGCGGTTGAAGCTGCGCGACAGAGCCCCGGTCTCGCTGGTCCGGTAGCAGGGCCCGCCGCCGCGCCACATGGTATCCGCAAAAACAGGAATGGTGGCCGCCTGACCGACATCCTTCGTCTTCCAGTTCCACGGGATGGGACGGCCCTGAATGGCGCCCGAGCCCGTGCCGTAATAGAGCCAGTTGTTGGCGCCGTAGCTGGCCTCCTCGCGCGCATCGAAGATGCCGCCGGAACCCATGACGTAGGTATGCCTGGAATCGCCGTACTCCACGGGGGCGGCGCCGCCGGTCGACCGCCGCTTCACCGACGACGGGCAAAACAGGATCTCCGACTTGGTCCGGTACAGCGGCCGAAACGCGATCACCCACGTCCCGCGCTGCCAGCCCAGGTCACCGGCCTCCGGGAAGCGGCCGTCGTTGTCGTCGGCGTACATGGTCCAGATGACGCCCCATTGCTTGAGCAGGGCCTGGCAGGCCGCCGAGCGGGCCTGCTTCCGCACGCGCGACAACGCTGGCATCAGGATGCTCATCAGCAAGGCAATGATGGCGATCACGACGAGAAGCTCGATCAAGGTGAAGGCTCGGTGTTTCTTCACGGCATAACCGTCCAAAATGGAAGCGTTCTATGAAGAAAGGGCACAGGCGACTCCAGCAACCTGGCCCAGCTCTCCGACCGACCACGCCACCTCGCTTTTCGGCTTTTTGGCCCGGGTGCTACAGTCAGCATAGACCAAATCCCTTCCGAATGCAAGGCCGACGTTGAAAAACCCCCTCCGATAATGCCGGGGTCGGGCAGGGGCTCGGCATTTTGTCCCCGCCGGAGGAGGCCACGACCAGCCCTGTCGGAGAGTATCAGTCCATGCATAAAGTCTGGTGCACAAAGGGCTTAGCCCGTATGACCTTTCCAAGAGGCGTGCATTTGTGGATGGGGCGGTCTGGAGGTGAAATCAGTCTTGGCCCTGAATAGCCGATCTGCTATGATGGGGGTGACTGGTGGTGGGCGAGTCCTGTTCGCCCGCTTTTCAGGTCTGGGCAGCATCTGGAGCCAGGAGGCCAGGGTCATGTACGTCATCCTGTTGATAGCCCGTGATGCCGCGAATTGCGGTCGGCTTCGCCAAAACGCCCTTGTGTTATTCCCGAAAATGGACGTAGAACGCCCGGATCTGAGCGGTCCCGCTTAGTCGCGACGTTCGGCGCAATGCCGGTTGCCTGTGTGGCCAGGTAGAAACACCGTGACGATCATTCTTGAAGGAGGACGACCATGGGTAAAAGAATCATCCTCGTGACGGCCCTTGTTCTGGGCCTTGTCACCCCCATTACGGCGGCTGAGCCCGATCCGAGCCTGATGGGTTGGTGGAAACTCGACGGCAACACGCTGGACTCGTCCGGCCGCAACCGCCACGGCACCCTCATGGGCAATGCCCATTTCGAGGTCGGTTTGTACGACCAGGGGCTGTCCCTCGATGGCGCGGGGGACTACTTCAACGTGGATGGTTACAAAGGTGTTGTCGGTGTCAACCCCTTCAGCATCGCCCTCTGGGTCAAGACCACGAGCAATGGCACTCTGGTGAGCTGGGGCACACAGGCGGGTGGACAGAGGGTGGACCTCCGGTTGAACGAGGGCAGGCTCCGCGTCGAACACGGGAACGGCAACCTGCAGGGTCGAACGCCTGTGACGGATGGTGTCTGGCATCATGTCGCGATGACAGTGTCGCGGGATGCCCCGCTGAGCACTCCGGCCGTGGTGTTCTACGTCGATGGCAAAGACGATACGCAGACCACCTCCGATGCCGACCGGTTCAATATCGTGGGCACCGCCGATGTCTCGGTTGGCCGCCGGGGTACGAACAATGACCGGTATTTCGCGGGCCTCGTCGATGAGGTCCGCATCTACGACAAGGTGTTGACGGCGGATGAGGTCACGGTGTTGGCCCTTCATCCCAAGGCCTATGCCCCGACTCCCACCGACGGCGCCCAGGATGTGGGACACCCGTTGCTGAGCTGGAAACCGCGGGAAGGGGCTGTGTGGCGCAACGTGTATCTGGGCGCGGATCGTGACCTGGGCCCAGATCGGCTGGTGGCGCCGCGCGTGACGGCCACGACTTATTGGCATGCCCCCGGTCTCACGCCGGGCGTCACCTACTACTGGAGAGTCGATGAGGTTGATCCCGACGGAACCGTGCATCCTGGCGACGTTTGGTCGTTTTTGTACTTGCCCCTCGAGGCGTGGCAGTCCAGACCCACAAATGGCGAGCTCTATGCGGATCCGAATGCGACACTTACATGGAGGGCGGGCCAGAACGTTCTCTCCCACGATGTGTACCTTGGGACAGAGGAGGCGGCCGTGGCGGCGGGCACCAGCGGCGCCTTCAAGGGCACCCAGATGACGACCACATTCAAAGCCGGTCTCTTGACCTCGGAAACGACTTACTACTGGCGAATCGACGAAGTTGCTCCCGATGGCACGAAGGTCAAAGGGAATGTCTGGCGTTTCAAAACGCTGCTGCCAATAGCGGTCGCCGACCCGAATCTCGTGGCGTGGTGGAGCCTGAACGAAGGCGCCGGCACGCGGGCTATCGACTGGTCGGGGCACGGGCACAATGGTGATTTCGTCGGAACGCCGCGACGGGTCCAGGGATACGACGGGGACGCCCTGGAGTTCGGCGCGGTAGGGCAGTTCGTCGAGGTGTTCGGTTATGAGGGCGTGCTGGGCAAACACGACCGGACCGTATCGGCATGGATCAAAACGGCTGGGCTTGGCGATATCATGGCATGGGGTCAGCAAACCAACACCCAGAAGTGGAATTTCCGCGTCCAGGGGGAGAACGGGACGGTGGGGGCCCTTCGCGTGGAGGCCCAGGGTGGACGGATCGTGGGTTCCAGAGACTTGCGCGACAATGAGTGGCATTATGCCGCCGCCGTGCTGCAGAGTGCCGGCGCGCCCACGATTCTCGACGTCAAGCTCTATGTCGACGGTATCCAGGAAGCGATCAGCGATTCTCAAGTTGTGAATGTGGATACTGCCGGCGGGCGCAACGTCCGGATTGGAGATGGGCACCAGAACCGCCCGTTCCCCGGCCTGATCGACGATGCTCGCATCTACGACAGGGCACTGAGCCCGGCGGAGCTCGATCTTGTCATGCGAATCGATCTGCGGAGAGCCTGGAGGCCGCACCCTGGAACCGGGTCGAGGGTGGACATAAGGGCCGCCACACCGCTGACGTGGACGAAAGGCGACCATGCCTCCAGGCACGAGGTCTACTTGGGCACGGAGGCGGCTGCCATCGGGGCTGCCAATGCCTCCGACGGTACCGGCATCTACCGCAGTCGGATCAGTGCGACCAGCTTCACGCCGGCGGAGGACTTGCAATGGGGCCGGAAGTACTTCTGGCGGGTCGATGAGATCAACACCGATGGGACGGTCACGGCCGGCACGGTCTGGGCCTTCACCGTGGCCGACTACCTGATCGTGGATGATTTCGAAAGTTACAACGATCAAGCAGGCACCGAGGTCTACGCGACCTGGATCGACGGCGTCGCCAACGGGCTTACGGGCTCGACCGTCGGCTACCAGACGGCCAATCAGGGAACCTTTGGCGAGAGGACGATCATCAATGGCGGCCGGCAGTCGATGCCAATGGACTACAACAACCTCAAGTCACCCTGGTACTCCGAGGCCGAGCGGACGTTTGCCCCCGTAGAGAACTGGACGTTCGGGGGGGCCGACACGCTGGTGGTGTACTTCCGGGGCGCGCCGGTCGACTTCGTGGAGGCGGCGGGCACGATCACCCTCAGCGCCGCCGGAGCGGACATCGGGGGTACGGCCGATGAGTTCCGCTACGCCTTCAAGCGTCTCACGGGCGACGGCTCGATCCTCGTTCGGGTGGACAGTGTCCTGAATGCCAACGCATCGGCCAAGGCCGGCGTGATGATCCGCGAGACGCTCGATCCGGGTTCCCGCCACGCGACGGTTGTCGTCACGCCGGGCAGCGGCGTCGCCTTCCAGCGGCGTCTGATCAATAATGATGTCAGCGTCGGCACGACGCAGGCGGGTCTCACGGCC
The DNA here is from genome assembly GCA_964354535.1 of uncultured Pirellulales bacterium. GTDB lineage: Bacteria > Planctomycetota > Phycisphaerae > Sedimentisphaerales > Anaerobacaceae > PLanc-01. The sequence goes on along the minus strand of CAYHAJ010000349.1, from coordinate 4,721 downwards.
CCGCGTTGGGTGAAGCTGACCCGCACGGGCAGCCTGTTGACGGCGCAGCATTCGGCGGATGGCGTGACCTGGACAGATTTGACGGCCACGGGCGCCGCCACGTCGGACACGGTGGTCATGGGCGGCACGATGTACATCGGTCTGGCCGTGACCAGCAATGCGGCGGGCGTTTCCTGCACGGCGGTATTTTCCGGCGTCAAGACGACGGGGAATGTGACCGGGGCTTGGCAGCAGGCGGAGATCGGGGTGGATCATCCGGGCAACTCACCGCAAGGGTTGTACGTGGGGATTGAGGATAGTGCGGGCCGAGTGGCATTCGTGACGCACCCCGACCCGGCGGCCACGGCCCTTGGAGTGTGGACGGAGTGGACGATTCCACTGAGCAGCTTCACGGGTGTGAATGCGGCGAAGGTCAAAAAGATGTACCTGGGCGTGGGCGACCGGAAGAACCCGGTCCCGGACGGCGCCGGGCGCATCTACCTCGATGACATCCGGGTCACCAAGGCTGCGCCTGCCTCGCCCAATCCGGCTCCCTGACGGGGCGGCGTTCATCGCGTTCGTGCGACATGTGTTGATCACGGCGGGTGGCTTCGACAGGCGTGGTCGAAGCCACGGGCGTGTTCCTGGTGGTGGGAGAAGACGATCTATCGCAGAGGCTTGGAAGGAGGATTATGATGGGTAAGAAGGTACTGTTTCTGATGTCGTCTCTCGTGGTGTTAACCAGCACAGCCTCTGGGGCTCTGGTGGCGCATTGGCCGTTCAACAACAGCCCCAACGATCAGGTGGGGGCCCTGCACTGGACCCTCAACGGCGGGGCGACGTACTCCACGGAATGCAAAGAAGGCAGTGCGTCTCTGCTGTGCGACGGCCAGGATGATTACGCCGGCCTGGCGGGTTCCGGCCTCATGAGCGCCGCGTTCCCGGCGAAAACGGTCATGTTGTGGTTCAAGCCGAACACCACGACCGGCGCGCAGACTATCTTTGACGAAGGCGGCCAAAATCAAGGGATCGGCATCCGCATCAACAACGGGCTGCTGGAAGCGAGTGTGCGCGCCAGCAATGTCGCGGCCACCCTGTCTACTCCTCTGGCGAACACGGATTGGGCGCACGTGGCCATCTCCTACGCTGCCGGTCCCTTCAAGCTGTACTTCAACGGCGTCGAGGTGGGCTCCGCCACCGCGGCCTTTGCCTCGGTGCCGAGTCATACCGGCGCCGCCGGTCTCGGCGCTCGGAATGGCGGAAACGTCTTTGGCACCATCACGACCACAGGCGACTACTACGGCGGCCTGATCGACGACGTGCGCATCTACGACAACGCCGTACCGGCGGCGGAGATCCAGGACATCTGCCGCAACAAGGCCCTGGCCGTGAACGTCAGCCCGACGGACGGCGCGACGGATGTGCCCAACGACACGGTTTTGAACTGGACCGCGGGCGAGTACGCCGCGACTCATGACGTCTACCTGGGGACGAAGTCTGAGGACGTGGAGAGTGCCAGCCGGACAGACCTGAAGGGCATCTTGCCCAGCCAGGGTCAGACGGCGACCAGCTACGACCCCGCCGGCCTACTCGCCTATGGGCAGACCTACTACTGGCGGATCGATGAGGTGAACAAGACGCCCGACAACACCATCTTCAAGGGCAAGGTCTGGTCTTTCACCATCGAACCTTACGCGTATCCGATCAAGCCCATGGCCGCCACGGCCTCCAGTTCGCAGGCGGGTATGGGGCCAGAAAAGACCATCGATGGCTCCGGCCTGGCGGGCGATCTGCACGGCACCGGGGACACCACGATGTGGCTGAGCGGGGGCGTGTCGCCGAACTGGATCCAATACGAGTTCGACAAAGTCTATAAGCTGCACCAACTCCTGGTCTGGAACTCCAACCAGATGGTCGAGAGCTTCCTCGGCTTCGGCGCCAAGCAGGTCACGATCGAGACCTCCTCCGACGGCACCACCTGGGCGACGGTGGCCAACGTGCCGGAATTCGCTAAGGCGCCCGGGACGGCCGGCTACGCCGCGAATACCACGGTCAGTTTGGGCGGAGCCCAGGCGAAATACGTCAAGCTGACGATCAACGCCTCCTGGGGCGGTATGGCCACCACGGGCCTGAGCGAAGTGCGGTTCTCCTACGTCCCCGTACAAGCCCGCGTCCCACAACCGGCCACCGCCGCGACGGGGGTCAGCGTGGACACGGCCCTGGAGTGGCGACCGGGCCGCGCGGCCGCTTCGCACAAGGTCTATTTCGGCACCGATCCGAACGCGGTGGCCCAGGGGACTGCTCCCGCCCAGACCGTAACCGAGCAGAGCTTCACCCCTGGCGCTCTCAACCTCGGCATCACCTACTACTGGCGGGTCGATGAAGTCAATGCCGCCACCTATCCAGGGGAGGTCTGGAGCTTCACTACCCAGGACTACAAGGTCGTGGACGATTTCGAGAGCTACACAGACAAGGCCGGCGAGGAGATCTTCTCGACGTGGATTGACGGCTTTGCCGACAACTACAAATCCAGCGGGTCCACCGTCGGTCTGAGTACGGCCGTGAAGGGAACCTTCGGCGAGACGACGATCATCCACGGGGGCAAGCAGTCGATGCCGCTGGCCTACGACAATACCATGGGCCCAGGCTTCTCCGAGGCCACGTGGACCTTCGATAGCGCCCAGGATTGGACCGCCAACGGCATCAGGAGCCTGTCGCTGTGGTTCCAGGGTGCCGCGGGCAATGGCGGACAGTTGTACGCGAAGATCAACGGCACTAAGATTCTCTACGATGGAGAGGCGGCGGACGTGGCGCGACCCGCCTGGCAGGCGTGGAATATCGATCTGTCCAAGGCAGTCAAGGTCAATAGCGTGCGTTCCCTGACAATCGGGATCGAGGGTGCTGGGGCCAAAGGCACGCTGTATGTCGATGATATTCGTCTGTATCCCAAGACGCCGGAGTACATCACGCCGGTCCAGCCGGCCAAAGGCCCGGTGGCTTACTATCCGATGGACGGCGATTACAAGGATGCCTCCGGCAATAGCCGCCACGGCACCGCGGCGGGTGGCCCAAGCTTCGGCGCGGGCCAGACCGGCCAGGCCGTCTCTTTCGATGGCACCGGCGATTACGTCACGATCAACAATTGGCAAGGTATCCTCGGCGGCAACCCGTTCACGATCAGCCTGTGGGTCAAGAGCACCGCGCTGGACGATCGCACCATCGTCTGCTGGGGCGGAGCCACCAACGGCACGCGGGTCGATTTCCGCCTCTACCAGGGCCGCCTGCGGATGGAGCACGGCAATGGCAATATCCAGGCCAGTACCGTACTGGCGGACGACCAGTGGCATCACGCGGCGGTCGTGGTCACGCAGGGCGCTGCGCTGCAATACCCGCAGGTGGCGTTGTACGTCGATGGCCGCGACGACACACAGGCGACGGCGGACCCGGATGTTTTCGGTAGCGTGGCGGATGTGCCGGTCACGATCGGGCAGCGGCGCACGAACAACGACCGGGACTTTCAAGGGATGCTCGACGAGGTCCGGATCTTCGATGTGGCGTTGCGCGCCGAGGAAGTGGCCGCCCTGGCGGGTTGCAAGATCCCGCTGCACAGGCCGTTCTGAGGCCCCGCGTCACTGCAAGCCGTGCCCTATCCGGAAGGCCGTGAGGGCCCCAGCGCGGGGTGCCGGCACCCTCGGCCTCCTCGCGCCTATTCTCTACGTCGAGGCCACGTCGGCTCCCGGTAGATTGTTGAGGTCCCACGTCTCAAGGAACGCCGTCTCGTCCGCACTCGGCTCGGGTAGCGGTGGGGTCCCGTCGAGGAACTCGGCCGATTCTCCCGCGACCGAGGCCTGGAGGTAGGTGGCCAGGTTCGCTTTGCGGTTCCGCAGGCCGAGCTTGCGACGGATGTTCTCGCGATGCCGCCGGACCGTGGCCGGCGAGATGCAGCGCAATTGGGCGATTTCCTTCGTCGAGAGTCCGTTTCGGATCATCGTGCCGATCGCGATCTCGACGGGCGTCAACTGCACGTGGTCGCGCGAGATATGGGTCAGGAACGGCGAAGCGATCTCCTGGAGACTGCGGCGCAGCAGCGTCACGTAAGACCGTTGCCGACCGGTGACCTCCAGCTCCAACTCGAACACGATGGGCATGATCACCTTCTGGATATTGGCGGCCACGGATGCCTTGATTCCCTTCTTCTCCTCCTCCAGCCGGGCCAAGACGGTCCGCAGGGCGATGTTCGCCTCCTGGAGCGCCTGATGTTCCCGCTGGATCGCGCGATGGGCCGCCCGCAGATCCGCCAGGGCCTTCATGTGCATCATCACGCTGCCCACGCGCTCGGCCACCGCCCGCAGCAGGGCGTATTCCTCCTTGAGAAAAGGACCGGTGGCGGCGGTCGGAACCACTTTGCGATAGAAGACCTCCACCACGCCGGCGGCCCGGCCGTCAATCACGACGTCCGACGCCATCCGCCATTTGCCCTCGAGGAACCCCTCGGTGATGTACTGCCGGCCGCCGTAGAGGATCCGCGCGCAGGCCTGCTCGGGAAATTGCCAGCTCTTCGGCAGACAGTCCGTGACGCTTTGCAGAAACCGGTCCGGGGACTGGAAGTGAATCTCCCGAAAAGTCGAGATCGTGTAGAGACAATCGAGTTCCTTGATCCGTTCGCGCAGGGCGATCTCCAGCTCGGTCTGGGAGCGTCCGCCGGGGCAATTCGTCTCCAGGGTCGCACTCCGCTTGCGCAA
>CAYHAJ010000348.1:0-43256 GCA_964354535.1 uncultured Pirellulales bacterium | reverse complement strand
TTCTTGTACACATAGTCCAGCCGTTTCAAAAGATCCGTCATCCCCGCCACCGTGTAGACCACCCCAAAGGTCTCTTTCACGTACGCCACGACATCCTGGGCGCGAAGATAGGTGGTGGCCGACAGGTGCCGATCCAATTCGCGGATCTGGTCGGGACTCAGCTTGGGATCGCTGCCCTGGTAACGAACCGTCAGCAAGAGGTCCGTTCCGCCTTGCTGGTACGCCTGCCGATACGACCGAACGGTATCTTCATCCAGCAGCAACGCCTCCGCCGTATCGACGACCGTCCAGCCGGTTCCCAACAGGACCACGACCTTGAGCCGGTCGGCTAATTGTCGGTCCTTGCAGTGGCGATGCAAGCCCCGCAAAGAACGAATCTCTTCCGTTGTCAGTCGGAATCCATCCATCACCAGATATTTCGGCTATAGTCCTATAAGAACTTGAACAACCCGCCGAAATCTGATTCCTGATGGGTATAACACGGTGGCCGACGCGGATAACAACCCGGGGCAGTACATCCCGGTGGCCGTCGCCGATACGACCATGTATCCGGGCTCGGATTATTACGAGATTGAGTTGGGGGAATACACGGAGAAGCTGCACCGCAATCTCAATCCCACCAAGCTGCGGGGCTATCGCCAAGTCAATACCGCCGATCCCGCGGTGAGCCAATTCCACTATCTCGGCCCGCTGATCCTGGCCCAGAAGAATCGTCCGGTGCGGATCAAATTCATCAACAGTCTTCCGACCGGCGCGGGCGGCGACCTGTTTATCCCGGTGGATACCGTCACGCTGGGCGCCGGGATGGGGCCGAATATGGCCATGCCCATGGTGGGAATGCCGACTATGGACATGATGGATGACCCCCGGCTCATCCAGATCACGACCATGGCGCCTCACAACCTCGTGGCCCAGATGCTGGTCCTCCTCGAGGGCTTCCTCCCGGAGGCCTACAACGGACGATACCGGGTGACCTCGGTGATCGACCCCTGTAATGTGACCGTCACCCTGAAGACGGATCCCGGCGGGCCGGCCACGACCCTGGGGCATGTGATGGAGGCGTACACGGACAACCGCGGCACCATTCATTTGCATGGCGGCCTGCTGCCGTGGATCAGCGATGGCACCCAGCACCAGTGGGTGACCCCCGCCGGGGAGTTCACCAATTACGACAAGGGCGCCAGCGCGAAGAACGTGCCGGACATGCCGGGCCCGGGAGCGCTGACATTCTTCTATCCCAACCAGCAGAGCGCCCGCCTGATGTTCTACCACGACCATGCCTTCGGCATCACGCGTCTGAACGTGTACGCCGGCGAAGCGGCCGGATACCTGTTGGAGGACGCCGTGGAGGCGGATCTGCAGACCCGGGGGATCATCCCGCCTCGTCTGGAGCAAGTCCCCCTGATCATCCAGGACAAGACGTTCATCAATCCGGCCAATCTTCTCACCAACGACCCGACGTGGCCGTTTACCATCGATTCCACCCGATCGGATCTGTGGATTCCGCATGTCTACATGCCGAACCAGAACCCCAACCTCCTGGATGCCGTCAACCCGCTGGGCCGCTGGGATTACGGTCCCTGGATCTGGCCGCCGTTCCCGTCAGCGCATCCGCCGATTCACGTCGCCAATGGCACGCTGGGCATCCCCCCGGCTCTCGATGCGAACAGCGTGGACGATGTATTACCCAATCTGCCGGATATCTCCATGGGCATGGAAGCATTCTTCGACACGCCCCTGGTCAACGGCACCGTGTATCCTGTTCTGGAGGTGCAGCCCAAGACCTACCGGTTCCGTATTCTGAATGCGGCCAACGACCGCTTCTTCAACCTGTAGCTTCACGAGGCCACGCCGATCATCAGCGGGATCACGATCACGAACGCGGGCAGCGGTTATACCAGGGCCCCGTATGTCAGCATCACGCCGGCCGCGGGCGATACGACCGGCCATGGCGCCACGGCGTTCGCGACCATCGATCCCGCCACCGGGACCGTCACGCGCATTGACATGCTGTCGGTCGGCAGCAGCGGGGTCCTGGTGCCCCAGGGCGTCCAGACCTTTGACGCCAACGGCAATCCCGTCACCACCGTCAACGAGGACTACAACTTCGGCTGGGAGTACGTGTGGCATTGCCATATCCTCAGTCACGAGGAAATGGACATGATGCGGCCGATCCAGTTCAACGTGGCCCGGAGCACTACGGGCCTGCTCGGCAAGGCCACTCCGCCAGATGGATATGGGCTGCCGAAATCCACGACGGCCCAGGCCCAGTACGGCGCGAAGGTCATGAAGTAGGGGCGTACGACCGGCCAGACCTCGGGCATCATTCAGGGCACGAACACCATTGTCAATGTGACTTATGATGTTGGGGTCGCTCGATTCGCGGGCCAGTTGCTGATCGGGGGCGGGAGCTTCTCCGCCGGTGGCGATTCCGGCTCCCTGATCGTGCTGAGCGGAAAGGGCGCGAACAGTCGCAAGCCGGTTGGCTTGCTGTTCGCCGGGGGCAACGGGTACACCGTCGCCAACCCGATTGACGCCGTGCTGAAGCGCTTCGGCGTAACAGTGGACGGCGAGTAGTAAGGCCGGGTGATTTCCGCAAGAAGAGCGACCACAACCTTCGTGACGGCGGACGGACAATAGCCAAACTCGCGCCCATCCGGGCTAAAATCGTTGCCAGATGATCGCACGCGGCGGTTAAGGAGGGACCAAGGGGAAGATCCGACCGCACTTGGAGACTACTCAAAACACCGAATGTCACTGCGAGGAGTGCGGCGACGAAGCCGGCGAAGTGCTGCTGGACACTGACGCCGAGCGAGTGTCCCCTGGACCGCCCAACGACTTTGTCGTCAGGATTATCGAACCGGATGCCCAGGTGCATGCGGCCGACGGGGAACTGACTAACGCCTGCGGTGTGGAGCGTGTCGGAGCAACTGCTGGCTGCCATCCGTGGCCGGCCAGCAAGCTGGTCGCACGATCGCAGTTGATGACGGGAACTCAAAGTTGTCTCGGGCTACGGTGGCTGTCGGCGGCGAGGTACCGAGGGCGTTCCATGCCCGGTCCGGCGGCACGTCTTACCCGTCAGATCCGGCGCCGCGGCCTCTTCTTCAGAGCTCTGCCGAGGTCAGACCTTCCTGGATGGCGTACTTCGTGAGCGGGGCGGGCGACGGAGGGCACTACCGGGAAGTACGCTGGGCCGAGCAACAGACCGGCTCCGAGGGAGTGGGGGTTGAGAATTCGGTCGGGCTGGGATGCGCCGACACCCACAGCAGGCCGCCTGCGCGACCGGCCGGATGCGCGGAATCGGAGTCGTCTTCCTCCACGTCATCTTCGCTCGCGGGGGCCGCTCCGTGGGCGCCCAGGATGTGTCTGGCCATGGCGCCGAGATTCGTGGCTTCAAACGGACACTCATAGCAGAGCCAACCACCCGCACGATAGACGGGCAGCGAGCGCCGGTCATCGATCAATCGACGAAAGAGCAACTGCTCTTTGCGGCTCAGGAAAGCATAGCCAACAGGTCCTCGTCCCTGCGGATACTCGTGCGATTTCATAACATTGCGAAGCTGCGTCGTGACTCATGGGATTTCCGGCAGCCCTTTGGGTGACCCATGCCACTATCCCCGCCAGTCCAACATAGTAGTAGATACGACTGATCTTATAATGGGTTCTATCGATTCACTGAAATCCGGGCCCGGGGACATGTCTGATGCAGGCGTTAGAAAGAAGCCCCCGCGTTTTGGAGGGAGAGGAAGTGAGGCAACGCGGGGGCTTGCGGATTCAATGAAGCCCGTGTCGTTCGGGCGAATGCGGACGGCGATGCCCTTCGCGGAGATGGGGTCTTCTGTCGCTCACCCCAAGTCAAGGTGGTCGGGGCAGCGATCGCCATCTGTAACTCGCGGCGAATACCCGTCTGCCGACAATCCGGCTATGTGCCTCCACCGTCATCCAGATTCACCTGCCGGTGCCTGTGTATGTCGCGGGCCATGCGCCCGCAGCCTCTTGGCCTATAGGTCTGTAGTTCGTTTACGGTTTCGCGCAGTACATCCCCCACGACCTCTGCGAGCGTGTCCGGCGTAGTGCCTACCCGAACCGCCAACTTCTGGATGCGTCTTCTCGGTGCCATAGCAGCCTCCCTAACTGCCGAGTCCCGGGGGCCATCCTTGCCGACCGATGCCGTTTTACCGGCCCCACGACGGGGCTCGAATTGGAGCCAGTGGATCGTCTGACACCGGGCTCTGTAGCGGATACGGACCTGGGGCAGTCGCGGTTCTGCGAATCTCGAGGGAGGTCGCGCCTCAAGGGGTCTCAGGCCCCCGCCGAGGTCATCTTGGCCCCGGCCTTTAGCAGCGCGGGAATCCCTGCCATCGCCGTCTGACCCTGCGGCTGGTGGCCTCGTGGCGCAATAAATCCACTCTTGTACGTACTTTCCACAATAGCCTGTGCCTCCTTGCTTTCACTATGTTGTGGGTATGGCGTGCGCCAAACTGCGTGTGCCGGTGGGTTTGGGGTGTCTTGACAAATCGGCGAAGTGTCAATTCCCTTTCGATATTGGGTTGCTTTACAGGTGGTACGCGTACGCATTCGCGCCGCAGGAAGAGGTGATCATGGCAAGGATAGGCGCACAAACTGTAGGTGATTCAGGTGTATTGACGATTCGACTCTTCGGTATTTGGAACGAGGCCGGTAGGATTTCATAGTTTGTTAAGGGCAGCCACGGGTTCTGACCGAAGACGAGGGGGTCAGTCGATCGCGTGGATAGCTCCGATACTTGGGGACCGGGGGTCTACGTACGTGCCTGCCACCTCCCGAGCGATCCCGCGCAGTCCGGTCCTGGTCCCTATCCCTGTGGATAAAAGGGCGAATGGATGAATTGGCCTTTGGCCGTTGGTGTGACATCTTTCCTGTGCAGTGTGTTGCTCGCCGTAGCGCTCTGGCAGCACCGGATCCGAAGCGCGGAGGATCGTCGGCTCCTGGCGCAACTGCAGGAGTCCACGACCCGTGGTGCCGAGCAGCCTATCGGACAGCACCCGCACATCAACCCCTATTTATGCTTAGGGTGTTCCAGTTGCGTTCGGGCGTGCATCGAGGGCAATGTTCTGGCCATCGTGGAGGGCAGAGCGCGCCTGGTGCACGCTTCTCACTGCGTCGGCGACGGTCACTGCCAGGAGGTGTGCCCCGTAGGGGCCTTGACGGTGGGGTTGGGCGACATTCGGTCGCGTCCCGATATCCCGATACTTTCTGGGGAATTGGAGACGTCGGTGCCGGGTGTCTTCATCGCGGGCGAACTCGGCGGCCTCGCGCTGATTCGCCATGCCATGCAGCAGGGCAGCCAGGTGATGCGGACCATCGGCAACCGGCTCCGCTCTCACGGCGTTCCACACGAGGGGCGGGGTCCCAGCGGCGTTCTGATCGTGGGCTGTGGTCCGGCCGGGCTCGCGGCGGCCCTGCAAGCCCAGCATCTCGGGATCTGCCACATGGTCATCGATCAGAACGATCTCGGCGGCACCGTCTCAAAATACCCGCGGAACAAACTGACCATGACCCAGCCCTTCGAGGTTCCTTTTCTCGGTCGCCTCAAACGCCCGCAGTACACCAAGGAGGAGCTTCTGAGCCTCTGGGAGGCGGCGGTCCGCAAGGCCCGCATCGAGGTTCGTCCCCACGTGACGCTGATCGGCCTGGAGCGTCAGCCGGACCAGACCTTCTTGGCGAACACCTCCGCGGGCCGTATTCACTGCCGCTACGTCGTTTTGGCCCTCGGGCGGCGCGGCACCCCCCGACGATTGGGCGTTCCGGGCGAGGAATCCGCGCACGTCCTGTACCAGCTCACGGATGCCACCGGCTACACCCATCAGGATATCCTGGTGGTCGGCGGAGGGGACAGCGCCATCGAAGCCGCCACGGCGCTGGCCGTTCAACCCGGGAATCGGGTGCGGTTGTCCTACCGGCGCGCCGCCTTTTCCCGGATCAAGCAGCGAAACGAGGAACGGATCACGACGTTTCAGGCGGAAGGACGGATGGAAGTTCTCTTCAACTCGCAGGTCAAGAGTATCCAACCCGGATCTGCAATCCTCCAGATCGAGGAGTCCGGCGCCGTCCGGGAGATTCCCGTCCGCGCGAACTACGTCTTCGTGCTGGCCGGCGGCGAGCCTCCTTATCCCCTCTTGAAGAAGATCGGGATTCGTTTCCACGGGGAGAAGGGAGCGGAGGCTCCGGGCGTTCCCGCGGAGCAGGCAGCGACGGTATGAATACGACAACACCTGACCTGACGTTGGGCGTCAGACTCCTGCGGCTCTCCCTCTCGATGAGCGCGGGCGTGCTGGCGCTTGGGCTGACGGTTGCCGTTGCCGTTCTGGGATGGGGTTATTACGCCCTGCCGCTGGCCGAGCGCCCGTTTCATATCTATCACGACCTTCTGCGTCCCTCGGGTCGCGCGGGCCTCATCTGGGGCGTGTTGGCGACGGCTCTGTTTGTTTTGAATCTCGGCTACTTAGTCCGCAAGCGGCTCATCCACATCCGCGGGCTGGGCTCTCTCCGCACCTGGATGTCCTTCCATGCGGTAACCGGTATCGTCGGCGGCGCCTTGATCGCGCTCCATGCGGCTTTCTTGCCCGTCAGTGCCCTGGGCGTCCTCGCTCTTTCCTCGCTGACGATTACCGTGGCCAGCGGAGTCATCGGCCGTTACCTCTACGCCAAGGTTCCCCGATCGCTGGAAGGGCGGGAACTGGAGATCGAGCAAGTGCGGGAGCGACTTCACGGGTATCGTCAGCAATTGGAGGACGCGGGCGTCAGCACCGAATGGCTGCGCCCCCAGACACCGCCGGAAAGAAAGGATCGCCCCAGGGGCATGCCGGCGCGTCTGTTAGCGCTCTTGAGCGGTGACCGTCAGAGCCGTCGCGACTACCGGCGGCTGCGACGCGCCGTCCTGGCAGCACCGGAGCTGCGTAGCTCGGCTCGTCACATCCTCCCGTTGGGCCGCGCGTTCTGCCGCCATCAGCACTGGCTGATGCGCTACCATGAGCTGCGCAACCTGCTCGCCTCGTGGCGATTCTTTCATCGATGGCTCGCCATCGTCATGCTGGCCGTGGTGGCATGCCACATCGCCTTGGCCCTGCGCTTCGGGAACCTGTGGATCAGGGGAGGGACTCCGTGATTCTGTCAGACCCCAAGGGTCCTTTGCTGTTCGGCACCGTCATGATCGGCCTGCTGGCGGTCTACCTGACTTTGTGCCATCCCTCACCGGGACCGTTGGCGGTAGCGCATGCCCAAGCGGTCGGCGGGACCAGCGTGGCGACCTGCAAGACCTGTCACGCCGGCGCGGGGCTCGCGCAGGGCTGCCTCGGGTGCCACGTGGAGATCGCCGGCCAGATCGAGGCCGATCGCGGATATCATGCCTTCCTGCTCCAAGGGAAAGCGATCACGTGCGCAGGTTGTCATCCAGACCATCTCGGAGGCACCTTTCCACCGGTCAGCGCACTGGCGTGGGAGCGCGGCGATCCCAACCTCTTCAACCATCCGCACGTCCCCTTCGCGCTGTCGGGGGCCCATAATGGCCTCGCCTGTGACGCGTGCCACCGGCACTCTGTGCCGTTCGCGCTGCCCGAGTTTCCCTCGCAGCCGCGTCGTTCTACCTATCTGGGGCTGACCCAGGACTGCGTCGATTGCCACGAAGACGTCCATGCGGGGGTCCTGGCTCGTTCCTGCCAGTCTTGCCACAGCCAGGAGACGTTCCGGCCGGCGGTCCGATTCCAGCATGATGACTACTACAAGCTCCAGGGCGCTCACATCAGGGCCGCCTGCTCCGACTGCCACCGGGTGACGACGCGCGGCAACGGTCACGCATCCCCGGTTGCCGATGTCAACGATTTGCGGGTGGCCTTTCACAAGGTAAAGGGGAAGGCCTGCGCGGACTGCCACCAGACGCCGCATCGCACGTCCTGGTCCGGCGATTGCACGGCGTGTCATCTGGCGGCCGACGAGACGTGGACGAAAGGCGCCCGAGGCGTCCAGCCGGAGGCCCACGCCCGGACAGGCTTTCCGCTCGATGAAGCTCATGCGACAGTGGCCTGCGAGAAGTGCCATGTCCCTGGGCTGCTCTATGACCGGCGCTACCCCGATCCGCAGGCGGTCGGCTACACGAGACATTCGAAAACGTGTGAGGGGTGCCACGAAGACCCGCACCGCGGACAGTTCCACGGCCAGTACTCCGGCTGCGCGGATTGCCATACCGCAGCGCGTTTCAAACCTGCACAGTTTGACGTGGCTCGCCATGCGGAAACCTATCCCTTGCGAGGTCCCCATGCCGTCGTGCCGTGCGCGAAATGCCATCCGGCTGATCCGAACACCGGAGCACGCCGATTCGCTTCCATGCCACGTCCGTGCGAGGCCTGTCACGCGGACCCGCATGGGAGGCAATTCCTCGCCCGTCCTGCCGAGTGCACCGATTGCCACGAGCAGGAACGCTTCCTACCCGCACGGTACGACGCCGCACAGCATGCGGCACTCTATCCGCTCACAGGAGCGCACGCCGCCGTTCCGTGCATTCGTTGTCACGTCTTGCCTCCGGATACGTCGATCCGCCGTTTTGTTTCGACGCCACGCGTGTGCAAGCTGTGCCACGCCGATGACCACGCGGGGCAGTTTGAGCGCGAGATGGCCGAGGGCGACTGCACGGCTTGTCATCGAGCGGATGCGGCCACGTTCAGCCTCCAACCGTACGATCATGCCCGCCACACCGGCTACTCGTTGGCCGGCGCTCATCAGAAGGCGGACTGCGGGGATTGCCATCGGCGGCAGCAACCCCACGCTTCCGGCGACCCATCCCGGACGGTCCGGGTGTACCGAGGCACGCCGACGGCCTGCGCTGCGTGCCATGCCGACGTGCATCGCGGCCAGTTCAAGCAGAACGATCAGCAAGACTGTCAGCGATGTCACGGCTCAACGGAGCGTTGGACGGCCAGCCGATTCGATCACAATCGCGACGCGAGATTCAAGCTCGAAAAGATTCACCTGGACCTCGCCTGCTCGGCGTGCCATCCCACGGTAAGTCAGCCGGACGGACAGGGCGTGGTCCAATACCGACCTCTGGGAACACGATGCGAGGACTGCCATGGCTTCACGTCGAAATAAGAGATTTCGGGGACTCCACCTTGGGGTGCTCGCCGCGATTCTGGCGGTGGTCCTGGTCAATTGCAGGTCCGACGGGCCGCGTCACGGCTGGAACAAGAAATGGGGACCACTCGTGCCGCACCACAGCTTTCCCGGCGATTGCGGGATCTGCCATGTGCCCGACCGCTGGAACGTCCTGCGTGAGGATTTCTCGTTCGATCATGAGAAACAGACCGGCTACCGGCTGGAGGGAGCGCACGTCCAGGCGGCCTGCCTGCGCTGCCACAATGACCGGGGGCCCGTGCAAGTCTACGTCAGTCGAGGCTGCGGGGGATGCCATCCGGACCCCCACACGGCCAGCCTGGGGCTCGATTGCCAGAGATGCCACGAGCAGACGAGCTGGCGCCCGACCGGCCTGGTGGCGGAGCATGCACGGACCCGGTTCCCGCTGTTCGGGGCTCACGTAGCAGCCCCCTGTGAAAGCTGTCATCCCGGAGCCCCGGCGGGTCAATTTCGCGGGGCGCCTACCGCGTGTGACCTGTGTCACCGGGCAGACCTGGCCCGGGCGACCTCGCCCGACCATGCCGCCAGCGGCTGGACCACCAACTGCGACCGGTGTCATACCGCCCTCGGCTGGGAACGAGCCCAGATCGTGCACAATTTCTTCCCGCTCGTAGGCGGACACGCCGGCCTCGATTGCACGCAGTGCCATATGGGCGGTACCCTCGGCCCCATCCCCTCCAACTGCTCCTCCTGCCACACGACAGATTATCAACGGGCACCCAATCATGTGGCTCACGCATACCCGCAAACCTGCGGCCAATGCCACAACACCGCCGCCTGGTTGCCGGCCACCTTCAATCATACCGCCTTCCCTCTGACGGCGGGACATGCCGGACTGAGCTGCTCGCAGTGTCACACTGGCGGCGTCCTCGGCTCCATTCCTTCCGCCTGCTACTCCTGTCATGCCGCCAACTACCAGCAGGCGCCCGACCACGCCGCGCTGGCCTTCTCGCGTAGTTGCGAGCAATGCCACACTACCTCCGCGTGGCAACCGGCGACTTTCAACCACACCACGTTCTCTCTGACCGCGGGGCACGCGGGGCTTGACTGTTCGCAGTGTCACACCAACGGCACCGTCGGTCCGATTCCCTCCAACTGTTTCTCCTGTCATGCGACCAACTATCAACAGGCGCCGAATCACGTGGCCCAGGCATTCCCCCAGACCTGTGACCAGTGCCACAGCACCGTGGCATGGCTGCCGGCGGCACTCGACCATTCCGCGTTCCTTCTGACGGCCGGACATGGCGGGCTGAGCTGCTCGCAGTGCCATACCGGCGGGGTTCTGGGCCCGATCCCGTCCACGTGCTACTCCTGTCATGCCGCCAACTACCAGCAGGCGCCCGACCATGCCGCGCTGGCCTTCCCGCATACCTGTGAACAATGCCACACCACCGCGGCGTGGCTGCCGTCCACCTTCAGTCACGCAAGCTTCCCGCTGACGGCAGGACACGGGGGATTGAGCTGCTTCCAGTGCCATACCGGTGGTACGCTCGGCCCCATCCCATCGACGTGCTACTCCTGTCATGCCGTCAACTACCAGCAGGCGCCCAACCACGTGGCCCAGGCGTTCCCTCAGACGTGTGAGCAATGTCACAGCAGAACGGCCTGGCTGCCGGCGACGTACCAGCATACCTCGTTTCCTCTGACGGCGGGGCACGCCGGACTTGCTTGCACCCAATGTCATACGAGCGGTGCGTTTGGCCCGATTCCTTCCACCTGTTACTCTTGTCACGCGGCCAAATACCAACAGGCCCCCCAGCATGCCGCGCTGGCCTACTCGCACAGTTGCGAACAGTGTCACACGACCACGGCCTGGCTGCCTTCGACGTTTGTACATTCGTTCCCACGCACCGGTCACCATGACGTGGCGTGCACGCAGTGTCACACCAGCGGCAGCGCCAGCACTTACAATTGCCTGACGTGCCACACCAAGAGTGCGACCGATGCACACCACGGGGGAGTCCGCGGGTACTCCTACAGCTCCTCCGCGTGCTATCAATGCCATCCCCGCGGGTAGGGAGGGTGTGGGGGCAGGAACGATCCGGGTATCTATCTCCACTGAGGCGCCATGAAGACTGAGATGCAGCGATATCGATGGTGTATGGTGGGCAGCGGCCTGATCCTCCTCGCCTTCCTGGCCCCTGTCGCTCCCGCGGCCGAAACCAAGGTCCCGGGGCGCGTCACCTATGAGGCCCAGGAGGGAATCTACGTGAACGTTGGGACCGACGGCGGCCTGGTTCAGGGGCTCACGGGCACGCTGCAGTTCGAGGACGGACGCACGGTCGAATTCGAGGTGCTGCACGCGGCCAAGCAATCGGCGCTCCTGCGCCCGGCGGGCTATCCGTGGGCCCAGCGGCTGCTGAACCAGTCCGTTCAGCTTGCTTTCGAACCCCGCAGCGCGACGCAGACCACCGGCCAGGGGCCGGAGGCCGCCAGGGCAAAGGGCGAGGAAAGAACCCCGCCCCCGGCCGGCCAGGAGTTCGTGCCTCTCCTGGCCCCCGTCCCGCGTGCGCCGGAGCCGGTCGCTCCGAAAAGTGTTTCGCACGGTCGCGTCGAGGTGCGCCAGTCGTTCCAGACGGATTCCCAGAACGACCTCGGCTATTCCGTCACGCGTCTGCGTTCGTCCGGCAGCCTGGAGCGCATCGAGGGCTCGCCCTGGAGTTTCTCCTGGTCGGGAGAGTTGCGCTATCGCGGCGGGGAGGTGTACCAGAATCACCCGGAATATCAGGAGATCAGCCCTGATTTCTACCGCCTGATGTTCCAGCGTCCTATCGAGGATGGCGGCTTTCTGCGCTTCGGACGGTTTGTGCCCGTCGAGCTGCCCGGCCTTGGGTACGTGGATGGGGTCCAGGGCGAGACACGGCGAGGCGCGGGGCTGCGCCTCGGCGCCGTAGCCGGCCTCAAGCCGGGCCGGGTGGACCTGGACGCCTCCGGGGCTGAGCCGCTGGTGGCAGGCTATGCCACCTTTGAGGCCGGACGGCGCGAACGCGCCTATTACTCCGGCACCGTGGGCTTGCTGAATTCATATTATCAGGGGGAAATGGACCGTCTCGCGCTGCTGTTCGACCAGCGGGCCGGATTGGGGCCGGGCTTCACGCTGTACTCTACGGCCACGGTGGATCTGTACACCGGGGCCGCCGAGACGCGGAATGGAACCCGCCTGACGCAACTGGATGTCTTTGCCGAGTCCAGATTGACCTCCTTCCTCGGCCTGCGCGCCGGCGTCGATCACTGGGAGCGTCCGGACAACCAGGCAGAACGCGATCTCCTCCCCTTCGACGACGCGCGGTTTTTCGACGAGGGATACTGGCGGTACTGGCTCGGCAGCTATCAGAACCTGCCCTGGCACCTGCAGCTCTATGAAGAGGTGGCGCAGATTAACGCCGACAATACCGGAGACAGCGTACGTTGGCAGATGCGGCTGACCCGCACGGGCTTGTTCAGCATGCCTAACGCCAGTGCGGCCCTCACCGTGTACAGTCTGGCCGGCAGCGAGAGCGATGGATACGGCAGTAGCCTCTCCAGCTATTTCCCGTTCTGCAACGGGAGACTCATGGTGCAGCCCGCCGCCGGATTTCGGACTCTCTCGTTCGCGTCCGGGGGCGAAGATGCGACGCTTACGTATCTGTCCCTCTATCTGGACGGGCGTCTGTCGAAAACGTGGACGATCTTCGGCGGCGTCAATTACAGCCACGGCGACGCGGTAGATGCCACGCTGCTCGAAGTGGGCTTGCGCTACTCCTGGTAGAAGACGGACGAACAATGAAGAAGCCGGGGTGGTCGTACGACTCCCGAGGGCCTCTGGGCGGGGGGTTTCTCCTGGCCAACTTCGACGGCAGCTTGTCCTGAGGCCAAACGGCTGACGGAAGCTATTGAGCTTGAGTGCCGTACCTGGATATGATAGGCGCGTACTTTGCAGGAGGACAGTCTGCCAGGTCGCACGGGAAACCTCGGGTCGACCAAGCTCATAAGGAGATATCCATGAAGGATGGTCGCCGAACCGTAGTAATCTGGGGGGCGATGGCGGCAGGATTCCTGGCCTTACCTCTGCTGCCGGTGTTTGCTGACGCCGGAGCCAACGCGAGCCCTGACGCCGGTCTGAAGAAGGTCTCTTCCATGGAACCGAATACCACAGGTCCGTCGGGCAAAGAGTCAAACCCGCTTTTGGTGGAGTGGGAAACGCCCTTTGGCATACCTCCTTTCGACCGGATCAAGGAGGACCACTACCTGCCGGCCTTTCAGGCGGCGATCGCGCGGACGCGTCAGGAAGTGGATGCCCTTGTGAAGGACACCCAATTGCCCACGTTTGGCAACACGATCCAGGCACTGGACGCCTCGGGCGAGTTGCTCGACAAGGTGGAAGGCGTCTTCCAGAATCTCCGCTCGGCCGAGACCAATGACCGGCTCCAGGAGATCGCGCGAAAGGTGGCCCCACTCACCTCCGCCTTGGAGGACGACATTCGGCTGAACGAGCAACTCTTTGCCCGCGTCAAGACGGTGTGGGAGCGGCATCAGACGCTCGCGCTCAACGCCGAACAGCGCCGGCTGGTGGAGGAGACGTATAAGGATTTCGTCCGGGGCGGAGCCAATCTCGCCCCGGACCGGAAGAAGCGTCTGCGCGCGATCAACGAAGAGCTGGCGGTCCTCACATTGCAGTTCGGCGACAATGTCCTGAAGGAGACCAACGCCTATCGGCTCGTGCTGGAGAAGAAAGAGGACCTGGCCGGGTTGCCCGAGACTCTCGTGACGGCGGCGGCCGAGGCCGCCCGGCCGGCCGGCCTGGAAGGTAAATGGGTGTTCACCCTGCACGCGCCCAGCATCTGGCCGTTTCTCTCCTACGCCAATACCCGCGAGCTGCGCCGCCAGATCTTTACGGCATACATCAAGCGTGGCGACAACGGCAACGGACAGGATAACAAGTCCACGCTCCTGCGCATCGCGTCTCTGCGCGCGGCGCGGGCAGAGTTGCTGGGTTATGCCGATCACGCCCATTTCGTGCTGGAGGAACGGATGGCCAAGACGCCGGAACAGGTGTATGGCTTGCTCCACCAGCTCTGGCCTCCCGCGCTGGCCGTAGCCAAGAAGGAAGCCGCCGATCTTGTGACCATGATGCGCCGGGAGGGTTACGATTTCCCGCTTGAGCCTTGGGACTGGTGGTATTACACCGAGAAGATCCGCAAGGCGCGCTATGACCTCGATGAAAATGAACTGCGCGCTTACTTCACGCTGGAGAACGTACAACAGGGAGCGTTCGAGGTGGCGCACCGGCTCTACGGCTTGACCTTCACCGAGCGGACCAACCTGCCCAAGTACCACTCCGAGGTCCGCACCTTCGAAGTGAACGACGCCGATGGCTCCCATCTGGGTATCTTCATGGTCGATTGCCATCCGCGACCCGGCAAACGTGGTGGCGCGTGGGCCAGCGGATACCGGCGGCAGCACTTCCGGGATGACCACGACATCCGGCCCATCGTGGTCAACGTCTGCAACTTCACGCGTCCCTCCGGCGGCACACCGGCCCTGCTCAGGCTCGAAGAAGTGGAGACGCTCTTCCACGAGTTCGGGCACGGTCTGCACGCCTTACTCTCTCGCATTCACTACAAGAGCCTGGGCTCGGTGCCGCGCGACTTTGTCGAGCTGCCCTCGCAAATTATGGAGCACTGGGCCCTGGAGCCACAGGTGCTGAAGACCTACGCCAAGCATTGGCAGACAGGAGAGCCGATCCCCGACGAGCTGATCGCGAAGATCAAGGCGGCGGAGCGGTTCAATCAGGGATTCGCCACGGTCGAGTATCTGGCGGCCTCGTTCCTCGACATGAGTTGGCACACCCTCCCCGAGGTGAAGGATCTGGATGCCACCACCTTTGAGAAGACCGCTTTGGACAAGATCGACCTGATCCCACAGATCGTGCCCCGTTACCGCAGCCCCTATTTTCAGCACATCTTCTCCGGCGGCTACTCGGCCGGGTACTACAGCTACATCTGGAGCGAGGTCCTCGACACCGACGCCTTCCAGGCGTTCAAGGACAAAGGCATCTTCGACGTGACCACCGCCCGATCCTTCCGGACGAACATCCTCGAAAGAGGCAACACGGCCGACGCGATGGAGATGTACAAAGCCTTCCGGGGCCGGGAGCCCTCGGTCCAGCCGCTCCTGGAGAAACGAGGTCTGAAGAATTGAGGACACTCCTCGATGATGACGAGTAAAGGAATCCCCTCCTCCTTTCATCGAGCGATGCGCACAAGTTTTCCCCCGCCAGGCAGGAGGATCAGTTCAATGGCCGCCTTCTGCGGAGAGGTCCATTGAACAGTTGTGGCGTCGAAGAGTTCAAGCGCGCCCGGCCCGACGAGCGAGGCGTGCACGTCGGCGGTATAGTCCAGGTTCACCACAAGCGCGTGAGTGGGCCTTGCGGTCGCCCCGAAGAAACCGAGCAGGAGACCTCGCGGCACGGCAGGCGAGGGAGCGGAGTCGAGGCGGAAAGAGGCGTCTGCCGGCAACGGCTCGCAACCGGGCTCGCCCAGGGACGTGTGATACACGCCGAGCGAGTGCAGCGGCTGAAGTTCTCGCGCAATGGCGATGAACTCCCGATTGTAGGATTTCACCGCCTGATAGAGAGGTCCGGGCGTCCCGTCCAGGCGGACGAGACTGCCATAGTGGTTCGGGTGGGCGTATACGTAGTAACTGATGCCCTGGGCGCCGTAGGCCAACGTCGAATAGACCAGGTAGCGCAACTCGTTCGGGTTCGGCACACGCATCGCGTCCGGAGCCCAGGTGCAGGCTTGCACGATGTTGAGAAAAGGTACTCCTGCCTCCTGGGCCGCACGCCGGATCATGGCCAGGTTCAGGAAATACTGGTCGCCATCACCCTTGAGCTTGAACTGATAGTGGTCGTAACTGACCAGCGCGGGTTTCACCTGTTCGACATAGCGACGCAGATACTCTTGGTAGGCAGTAACCACGTCGCCCTTGGTGCCCAGTTGTTGGTTGTTGGCGTAGGTCGGAAACAGGTTGATGTAGGCCAAGTGCGTCGGATCGCGCTGGCGCAGATACGCGACCAATTTGCCGAGCGAAGGGAACTGCGATGCACTGGGTTCGTCGATGAGGTGGTAAGCGTAAAGCGCGGGGTGCTTGCGGACCCGGGCAATGAGAGCGTCAAGTTGCTCGCGGCGCTTGGGGTCGTCGAGCGCGGCAGGCGTGAGCAGACTGTCCGTCAGTTGGCCGCGCAAACCGTGACGATAGGCCACATCGAGTTCCTTTTCGCTGCCACACCAGACGAGGTTGAAGCCACCTTCGACCATCTGCTGTGCGACAGGATCGGTGAGGGACGGGCCCGCCCAGTAGGTGGCGATGGGGGTGCCTGTCCGCCAGGAAACAGCGGCGGCCTCCGCTTCCACCCCGCGCGCCCACGCCGTTTGGGTCAACAAGAACAGGCCAAGAATGTGTGCCGTTCGTCCGACGGATGAGTGATGAATCAGGATCCTCATAGCCTTGACTCCCCAAATACCATCAGCGCACGCGTTTGCGCCATGACACGAGAACGCCTTTGCTCAAACGCTGCGGCAAGTGCGCCGCACGATGGAGCCGCGGTGCTATGCTCCCACCGAGGCGGCGAAGTTCTCGACAAACTTGACGCACTTGGCCACGTCTTCGACCAGCTGGGGCGACAAATGCTCGTACTCGATAGTCGCCAAGCCGCGGAATTTCAGGGCTCGTAGTGTCTGCAGCACTGGCGTGAAGTTGGCCTTGCCCTCGCCCAGCGGCACGTCGCGAGAGTCGGGGTTGCCCAACTCCGCGGCGTCCTTGAGGTGCACGGTAATGATGCGGCCGTCCAGTTTCTTGAGGCACTCGACCGGGGCCAGGCCGGTGCGGACATAGTGACCGGTGTCCGGGCAGGCGCCGATGGCCTTGCTCCGGCCCTCGCAGACCTTCAGGACGTTCTCCGGCCGCCAGTATTTCGACCCCGCCGCTTCCGAGTGATTGTGGATCCCCAGGTTCATTTGGTACTCCTGGCACAGCCGGTCGAGGGTTTCGAAGACCTCCGCCGGCGGCTCGGCCACGAGGGTCTCAACTCCCATCTCCTTGGCGAAATCGAACACCTTGCGAAAGGCGGTCACGTCCGCCTCGAGCGGCGCGTAATAGCTCGCCATTTTCATGCCGCGGTCGTCCAACCGCTTCTTCATCTCCCGGCGCTGCCCTGGCGCCAGCGCTTCGCTCGTCTTGAGCTCCGGTTGCTCCTTGCTCAAAGGCAGGAAGAAAGCCGGCTCAACGCAACGAATGCCCAAGCCCGCGATCACGTCCAGCGCCTCATAGAAGCTCCGATCGCGGAACGTGTAGAGATTGCACGACAACCGCCATCCGATCTTCTGGGCCTGGGGCGCGCTCAACTTGACCTTGGGCACCTCCGCAGCCAGCCCCTTGGCTGCCATCGCCAGGACGCTCCCCGCCCCCCAACCTCCCGCAGCTACAAGAAACCCACGACGACTCAATCGACTCGCAGTCATAAGACCTCCTTACAATCTGGCCGTTCCGCAAAAGTTCAGACCTTCTCGACGACGGGATGCACCCATGGGGCCCGGTAGGGACGCGCCAACAGCTTATTGGCCTCCTCGTCGCCCACCACCCGGCTGCTGGCCTCGTCCCATGTCAGGCTCCGTTTCAGTTGCAGGGAGAGGTTCGCGAGCACGCACATGGCCGTGGACGTGCTTCCCTCGGCGATATCCGCCCGGGGACGACCCCGATTGGCGATACACCGCAACAGATCCCTCAGGTGTTCGCGGATCGCCGGCGCCACGTGATACTCGATTCTCTTTTCCGTCTTGTCTTCCGGGAACGTGTCGCTGTCCACCGGATACTTGGCGTCGGCATCATTCCATTCGCGATGAATAGGCTTGCCGCCGTCCAGCGGGATGAAGTCGAAAGTGTACACGCTGGCCTTGAGGGTCCCTTTTTCTCCGTAGAAGGTCGCGCCCCACCGGTACTTCGGGTCCGGTCCTTCCCCGAAGTGGCGATGCTGCCAGGTGATTTGCAGGTCGCCGTAATCGAAGGTCGCCGTCTGCATGTCGGGAATGTTGGGTTTGCCTTCTTTGTGGAAGTAATTGCCGCCGGTGGAGGAAATCCGCTTGGGCCAGCCCAGGTTCATCATCCAGCGCACCATGTCGATCATGTGAATGCCCATGTCCCCAATCGTGCCGTTGCCGTATTCCATGTAATTGCGCCAACTGCCGGGGTGGATAGTCCTGTTGAACGGCCGCATCGGCGCCGGGCCGGTCCACATCTCATAATCGAGGGTCTCCGGCGGCGCTTCGTCGGGCGGATTTGTGATGCCGCGCCGACCATAGCAGTAGGTCTCCACCAACCCGATCCGGCCCAGGCGGCCTTCCTGGATCAGCTCGCGCGCCTCGAATAGGTGCGGCGTGCTGCGCCGCTGCGTTCCCACCTGCACCACCCGCTGATACTTGCGCGCCGCAGCCACCATGGCTTGGCACTCCACCACGTCCACGCCGATGGGCTTCTGCACGTATACGTCCGCTCCGGCCTGCACCGCCGCGATCATGGGCAAGGCATGCCAGTGATCCGGCGTGGCGATCAGCACGAGGTCCAGGTCCTTTTCCTTCAGCATCTCGCGGTAGTCCCTACAGGTGCGCGGTTTCTTCTTCGAAAGCTGGCGACTCGCCACGATGTCGGCCGCTTCCGCCAAGGTGCGCCGGTCCACGTCGCAGAGCGAAACCACCTCGACTGGCGCGACCTGGATCAGGCGCAGCAGGTCAATCTTGCCATACCAACCACTGCCGATCAGCCCGACGCGTTTCTTCTGGTCGGCCAGCTCCCCCGCAAAGCTGGAGAGTCTTGTCAGGGCTACCGCGGCGAATCCGACACCGCTCGCTTGTAGGAATTCTCTGCGCTTCATCAGTTGTCCTTTCCATTCTCCTGTGTGAACGGCTGGCAGTACGTCGTGGCATCGGCAGTCCGGGGTCTTCTATCTGACCTCATCGGTTGTGCCCCTGCGCACCACACGCCCTATGATACCCAGATACGACATCCGCTTTCAATGGCTCCGGGGGCTCAAACTGGACTAACTGCCCATCCGAGGGGACAAGTATGGACTCCGCCGTACGATCTGGGCCGCGTTCCGGAATGACCAGGTTCGAGTCGAATGAGCGCATGCCGACAGAAGGTCAAATGTCACAAGTTGTTCGACTTCGCCCGGGGAAAGCTGGCAGTTGACAACCCCGCCAAATGTGTCCAAGCTAAGGCCCCGTAAGGATCGATTGGGCAGGCCCGGATCTGCCGACCGTAGAACACGGAGATGGTCTTTGGATGGGCGCTTTCGTGAATCCATTTGATAGCAGACAGCTTTGGCAGCCGTTTCGGGCGGACTTGACGCGGTTCCAAGAGGTGTTTTCACATCACGACGACTACCCGCGACTGGTGCGGGAGACCGACACGCTCGCCTATCTGATCCGCAGCTATTCGATCTACTCGATGACCTGCGCGGCGCTGGGCCATCCGGGGGGCAGTTTCTCCGAGGCCGAATTGCTGGCGGTGCTGTTCAACTACGTACTGCGTTTCGACGCGAAAAATCCGCAGTGGCCGCAGCGCGATGTCTTCTACCTGTCCAAGTGCCACGCCTGTCCCGGGCTCTATGCGGTCTTGGCCCTATTTGGGTACTTCCCCATCGAGGATTTGACCCATTACGGTATGTGGGGCTTTCACCTGGAGAGTCACCCCGACAGCACGCGGACGCCCGGCATCGAAATCTCCGGCGGTTCGCTCGGACAAATCCCCGGCGTCGCGGTCGGGCGGGCGCTGGGCATCCGCCGGCGCGGGCCGGACGAGAGCGACCGCCTGGTCTACTGCCTCCTGGGCGACGGCGAGTGCAATGAAGGCTCCGTCTGGGAGGCGTTCATGGCGGCGGGCCACTACCGGCTCGACAACCTCGTCTTTGTCATCGATAACAACAAGGTCCAGGCCAAGGGCTTTGTCCAGACGGACATGTCCATCGAGCCCCTGGCCGATAAGCTCGCGGCGTTCAACTTGCAGCCCTGGGAGGTCCGCAACGGCCATAACGTCGGCGAGATCATCGACCTGTTCAGCACGCTCCACACGCAACGGCGTGGCAAGCCCGGCGTCATCGTCCTGAACACGATCAAGGGCAAGGGCATCGGCGCTTGCCAGCACAATCCGAACTGGCACACCAGCGCCCCACGCAACCAAGAGACCGCCCAAGCCTGGCTGATGGAACTCTGGCACCGGACCGGTCGCCGCCTCAGCATCCCCGAGCAATTCCCCCTCGCCTTGGGCGAGGCGATCCAGATTGTCCCGCCCCTCCACGACAATCCGGATGAGATCATCGAGAAACAGGCATAGGAGTCCCTCATGGCTCAGTTTACGATACCCGCACGCGACCAGACGAAAGAGATGCGCTACCAGATGGGCTACGCGTTGGCCGATCTCGCGAACGAGTATCCCGATATCGTGGCGGTGGACGCGGATCTGCGCAGCAGTTCCGGTCTGCACATCTTCGAGCATTTCCATCCCGACAAGCTCGTCAAGGTGGGCATCGCCGAACAGAACATGATCAGCATCTCCGCGGGTCTGAGCCAGGAAGGCTTCATCCCCTTCCCCTGCACGTTCGACGCCTTCTGTCGGCGATTCCTCGACCAGCTCTATATTTCCGTTGCCTACAGCCAGGCGAATGTCAAGGTCTTGGGGGCCTACGTGGGCCTTTTCACCGGCAAGGCCGGGGCTACGCATCAGAGCGACAAGGAATTGGGGGTCTTGCTGCGTGTGCCAAACCTGAGGGTGATCGAGCCGGGATTCCAGGAAGAAATGCGGCAGGCCCTGCGGGTCGCGGTCGAAACGCCAGGGCCTTTCTATCTGCGGATTGTCCGCTGCGAGGTCGAGGACAATGAGGCCGCTCCAGACTACAAATTCCACCTGGGCAAGGGAACGACGGTGATCGACGAGGGTAGCGACATCGGCTTGGTCAGCACGGGTTACATGGTCCGGACAGCCAAACGAGCCG
Organism: uncultured Pirellulales bacterium; assembly: GCA_964354535.1. Taxonomy (GTDB): domain Bacteria; phylum Planctomycetota; class Phycisphaerae; order Sedimentisphaerales; family Anaerobacaceae; genus PLanc-01. Next base: position 22,066 of record CAYHAJ010000348.1, on the reverse strand, counting down.
CCCAGAAACTCTGCGACCGCGGCGTCGGCGTCCGGGTCGATCACCACCCGAGCCTCAAACCGTTCGACGAGGAGCTTCTCTGCGACATGGCGCGCAAGGTCAAGGTCATGGTGACGCTGGAGAATCACTGCACCAGCGGCGGCCTGTTCTCGCTGGTGGCCGAGGCCCTGGCCCGGCGGGGCATCCAGGTCCCGGTGGGAGCGATCGGCACCGATCCGGACGACTTCATCCACACCGGCCATGTCAACGACCTGCTCGCCCACTACAAGATGACCTCCGATGATGTCGTGGAAGAGGCGCTGGGCCTCTTGGCCGGGAAGCTGGAATGATGGAATAATGGAATGGTGGAATGATGGGTGAATCGTGTGCACTGTCCCAATACTCCCGTACTCCATCATTCCAATCTTCGCGTCTTTCGGAGCCAACGCAATGACGACAACCAATCCTTTTGGCATTGATCCTATCCGGTTGTTTGGCGACTACATGAAAGTCACCGGCGTACCCACGCTCGCGCCGGCGGCAGGACCGGACCCGAGGCTCGCGGGCAAGAAGCTCGGCGTCGTCAACGGGTCCTCGTGGGTCAGTCTCTGGTCCACCTACTTCGGGCGGCTCATGCTGCCGGGGGTCAAGATCGTCAACGCCGGCAACGAGGCGGTCCAACTCAACTTCATGGACGCCCACCATCACGGCCGGCCCTGCCCGCCGCAGATCAATATCGACTTGTTCTGCCGCTACGCCCGCGACCTCTTTGACCTGGTCAAGGTCGATGCCATTCTGATCTCGTGCTCCACGATGAATCGCGCCTTTGCCCAAGTCCGCGCGTACATGGAGAGTGTGGACGTTCCCGTGGTCCAGATCGACGAGGCCATGATGGAGGAAGCGGTGAACAGCGAGGGCCGGATTCTGGTCGTGGCGACGCACGGCCCGACGGTCAAGAGTACCCAGAACCTCTTACAGGAGACCGCCGACCGGCTCGGTAAGTCCGTCAATTTCGTGGGCGCCACGGTCGAAGAAGCCTTTGACCTGCTCGGCCAAGGTCAGATCGCCAACCACAACGAAGTGATCGCCGAGACCATCCGCAAGGGCCGGCGCACAGAGCACATCGACCTCGTAGTCCTCGCCCAGCTCTCGATGTCGGTCTTCTCGTTCTCTCATCCGGACCCGATGGCCGAGTTCGGCGTTCAAGTCCTCAACAGCGGCCAGACCGGCTTTCGCCGCGCCGGCGAAATCCTGGCCCAGTAGCATGGGCGTCCCGCCCATGAATCGGAGTCACGGGCAAGATGCCCGTGCTACGGGCGCAGGTAAAGAAGCGAATCATCCATATCCTGGGGCGAAACGAGCGTCTGTCCCGTTGCGGTGGTCCCGGTATCACGCGCATCCTTTGGATTGCGGGTATTGATCCACTTGACTCGGTATGTCCCGCCCTGCATGCGGACGTTGACGGTGCCCGGGCTATCAAGATAGACCAGGTACTGCCGGCCCGGCTCAGCAAGGCAATAGCCATTGACTACAAGGTCCTGACGAGGCTTCATGCGCTGGAATGGTATCGTCTCAAAGAAATCCCAGACCGCTTTGATGATGTCGTGCCGCTGCTGCACCTTCTCGTTCAAGTCCATCGAGCCACTGAAGCCGGAGGAAGAGTCGCCGTTCATATCCCCGAAGTTGATTGTCGCGCCCGACATGATCATGACGTACGCATTCTTGCGAATGTCGGCGGGCGAGTATTTCGGATGATGTAGATTCCCCGGCCAGAGGGTCTCCTGCGCGTACAGCGGTTTGGCGTCATGGTGATTCCTCAGGAGCACGGTGCTGAGCCTCTGGCGATCCTGCGTCTTAGGGCCTTGGAGAACGCCGTAGGAGGTCCAATCCGCATCGCGGAAGTAGTCGTCTCCGGTCGGGTTGTGGATGGAGAGCGGGTGGTCGAAGACATCCAGTTCCTTGACGCGCCTGCCGAGGCGGTTGATCTGACTCTCGCTCAGAACCGGCTTGTTCTTATTGAGCAGCGGCTCCGGACCGGAGACGAGCAAAAGGACATTCCAATACGAGCCCAGCCGGGCCAGCGTGTACCGGAGGTAAAGTTCCTGCTCTTTCTCTTCGCGTGGGAAATCCGAGTCACGGCCGAAGAAACCGGCAAACGGGTACACCATGATCCGCCGGGATGCGAGGTCATCGAGAATCCGTTCCATTCTCTGGTACTCGCGCGGGTTCGGCTGCTGCGCCTTCGCGTCCCACAAGTCCGGCGTGTTCCACCCCTGGCCCCGTCCCTTGCTGTCGCGGTTGAGGTAGTGACTGGCAATCGAGAGCATGTTGTAGCCTTGCGCCTGGGCCCAGTCCAGAAACGTTTTGCGCTGCTGCTCGCTCCACACCGCTCCTGTCACGGGATTGGGTCCGTCCGCAAAGAACCGGTCGCCCACGTGCAGACTGCGAATCACAGGCACCTTGCCGCCCTTGAAACCGAACCAGGTCGGATTGCTCTCACAGATGGAGATCATGCCGGGCAGGTCGGACGGCACACACTCGAATGCCCCTTTCACACTGCGGCTGCCATCCGAGAACCTTGCCTCATACCGCCAAGTCCCCACCTGATCCGGCATGAACCGCATCCGCCAGGTCTGTCCGCCATCATAGAACCCCCAACAACGAACTGTGCCGCCATCCGGCTTCGTGTAGATCGCATCGAGTGTCACGTCCTCATAGGGATTGGCATAGCGATTCTCATACCTGACCGCCCTCTCAAAGACACCCCATCGGCGAACCGTCTGAGGCCCAGGCGCCGTGGCGAGGGCGTCCCGCCCTTGTTCTTTCGTTTTCGTGGCGAGGGCATCCTGCCCTTGCACTTCAGCCGCACCAGCCCCGTCGCGGTGTGACGAGGCGAGGCCAGGATGGCCTCGCGACGGGACCCCAACCGCGATAGATCGCGTGTGGGAGCCCGATGCAAGGGCGGGACGTCCGCGCCACGAAGAGAGCGGATTCGGCCCTGTGATTGCTCCTTCAATCCCACGCGGGATGCTCTCGGCGCCGCCGCCGACCCTGATCCCCACGCCGGCGAAAACGATCCCGTTGTTGCGGTTCCAAAGCACCACCGACCCGCCGGCGCCGCGCCCGCACGCCCAAGCGGCATCCGTTCCGGGAAACAGGTCCCGGTCCGTATTGACCCACGTCAGAAAACCATAAGGAGACTCCGGGAAGTCCTGCGGCGCGAGGTCGATCTTGCCGTCGTTGGGCCCGTTGTAGTTCGCCTTCATGCCACGGGTCCGCTTGGTCTCGAGCTCCTCGACAAACCATTGCGGCACGAGCTCGACGCCATTCCACGTGCCACGCGCCAGCACGAGCAGACCCAGCCGGCCCATGTGCTCCAAGCTCAGCACGAACCGCACGCCGTCCTGGGTCCGGGAGGAGCTGTCCGTGACAATCCGCGTGGACCAACCTTCCATACCGATCGCATCGAAGTACGCGGCCTTCGCCACATCCGCGTAATTGTCATGGAAATCCTTCTTGCCATAGACGCGAGCCAGGGCCTTGCACAGGCAGATCAGGTTCAAATCGGAATACGTCCACATCTCGCCGGGCTGGTAGTCAGGATGATCGCCATAGGGATAATCGAACCCCGCCGATTGCGTTATTACATGCCACCACGTGGCTTCAGCGTCGTTCCCTTTCAGGTCGGGGACCCACTCGCTGAGCTTCTGCCGGTAGGAGGGAATCCGCCCCTGCTTGATGGCCGCGCCGACAATCATCGCGTGCCAGGTCTTGCGCAGCGAGGCCACATCGACCGTCTGGTGAAAGTCCCCCTGCACATGCACCAGATGCCCATGGCGCCACAAGGCCCAGCGCGGCCTCCCTCTCGCACCGGCATACGGATGCTCCTGGATATACGTATCGATCCTCCGCGCAAATCCCGGGGCAATACCGACTTCCTCCGCCGTCCGGCGATCCTGGTTCTCCATCCTCTGTCCCGCCGGCGGAAAGTAGAGGCCGTGACCGCCGGAAGTCGCCGACGCCACCGCACTGCCGGAAAAGCCAAACAGAACCGCCGCCTTAAGGAGCATCATAGTCGTCGTGAATCTCACCAGCATGCCCGGCATCTCCATTCCAATGAGGCCGAAAACGGATCTTCCACACAACAGCAGGATTATAGCATTGTCACCCCCCAGGTGGCCTGCCCAAATTCTGTCGTGCCTCCCGCCTTTTCTCGACGGGAGATTTCTCTTGACCGGGTCTGTGGCGTGTATACAATTTTGCACAGAATTGTATACAATCTGGTGGCTCAATGCTGCCCGCACGGAGTAAGGAGAAGAGATGAAACGGCATGCCAGGTCTCACACCCTCTCCCTCGTTCTGATCGTTTCCATGATTCTCGCCATGGGATGTACCGCGGCGGAACCAACCGTCCCGCTCTATCGCGTGCATGAAGTGGTCTTCGCGGGTCCGGCCATCGGGCCGGCGGATGCTCCGGCGCGGGACGTGGAACTGGTCACCCGCTGGCGGCATGAGAGCGGCCGGCCGGTGTACACGATCCGGGGCTTCTGGGACGGCGACGGCAAAGGCGGCGCCGCCGGCAATGTGTTCAAGGTGCGGTTCTGCCCGACCCGGGAGGGCAAGTGGACCCTGGTCGAGGTGACCTCGAACCAACCGCAGCTCAAGGGCCAGAACCAGGGTTACGTTGTGACCTGTGCCGCCTCCGCTCAGCCTGGGTTCTGGCTCGTCGATCACGAGCAGACCGGCGGGCGATGGTACCAGCGGTCCAACGGCTCGCATCCCTACATCTACGGCAATACCATGTACAGCTTCCTGTCCGAATACGACGACCAGGGCCCCAGCGGCAGCAACATCGCCGCCGATATCCGGGGTAACGCCCAGTACTTCAAGAAGGTGCGATTCTCCATCACGGGGGACCGGTACCCGCATCCGCAAGTGAAGCCCTTCCTCAATGACGCCGGACAGCCGACCGACAACGGTGACTTCTCGCACCGGCCCAATCCCGCGTGGTTCCACCAGCGCGTGGATCTCGCCGTGCGGACCGCGGGCGAACTCGATGTAATCGCCGATCTGATCCTCTGCGGCCCGGATACGCAAGACTCCCGTTCCACCCTGCAGGCCGGACAAAACGGCACCGATCCCGCCCCCCTGCTGCGGTACATCGCCGCCCGGTACGGCAGCTATCCGAACGTATGGATCTGCCTGTGCAATGAGTTCGATATCAAGCTGCCCAAGTACTCTTCGGAACAGATCGCCCGCTTCGGCGGAATCATGCGGGGATTCCTCCCCTACCCGACGCCCAGGAGCGTCCACGCCAGCGCCCGGGATTGGCACACGGAACTCAACACCACTCCGCCCTGGAACGATCATGTCATCATCCAGAGGAAGATCAAAACCCTGCCCGTGGCGGCAGACTGGCTCGCCCGCAATCACGTGCTTGGCGGCAACATCCCTGTGATCGACGATGAGCTGGCCTACGAGGGTAAGGGCGACGGCTGGAGCGAGGAAGACGTGATCGAATCGCATCTCGGCGCCTTCCTCGGCGGCGGTTACGGCACCACCGGCCACAAGCCCGGGAACAAGAAAGGCCATTATTTCTGGGGCAACTTCAAGGCCTCGGAGCATCTCGCCGCCGACAACCTCGGCTGGCTCCGCCAGATCATCGACGAGAATATCACGTTCTGGCGAATGGCCCCGGCGAACGATCCTGACGCCGGCGATAGCGCGATCGGGATCTTCAGCAGCGTGCACCCGGATTCCCGTGTCCTGGAGTGGCCGGGCCAGGAATATATCCTCGGGACCAACCGGGCCGGCAGACGCTGCCGGGCAAACCTGCCCGCCGGCGCATGGCAGGTGACCCGCCACGACGTCATCGGCAAGCAGACCGAGGTTCTGAGCACTGGCGTCTCCGGAGAGTTCTCCTTCGATGTCCCAGGCTCCCGCGCCGTGCTGTTCCACTTCAAGAAAGTAAATTGACGGAGCTCGTCCATGTGCCGGTCCGTGTGGCTCTTCCTGATCGCCATTGTCGCAACGGTTGTCTTTGTAGGGTGGGGCTTGCCCCACCAGAATCTGTCGGCACAAGAATCGGTGGGGCAAGCCCCACCCTACCGGTTTGCCCTTGCCAACCAGGACCCCAATCGGCTCGTGCGTATCGCGGTCCTTCAGGCCGGCACGGGGCACAGCAAGAAAGGCAATCCGGGCTGCGAGGCCAATTTCAATCTGCTGGCCGGCCTGGCCCGGGAGGCAGCCAGAACCAATCCCGATCTGATCGTCTTTCCGGAGTACGCGATCTCCGGCTGGCCCTATCCGCGCGAGGAAATCATCAATGGCTTGGCGGAGAGCGTCCCAGGCGACGGCCCGTGGTACTCGCGTTACAGGGCCCTGGCTCAAGGAACCCGCACCGCCCTCTTGGGCTGGCTCGTCGAGAAGGACCGGGGCAAATTCTACAACTGCTCATTCCTCCTCGACCCCAACGGCTCGTTCATTGGCAAGTACCGCAAGGTCCAGGCCAATCTCGGCGAGCAGACCTGGTGGGGCTGGTCGCAGGGCGAATCGTTCCGACCCATCGAGTATCGCGGCGTCAAGTACGGCATCAGCATCTGTGCCGATATGTGGTTTCCGGAGACGGTGCGATGCGAAGAGCTGCTCGGCGCCGATGTCATCGTGCACGTGTCGATCGCCGACGACATGATGCACATCATCCCGACCCGAGCGTTCGACAGCGAGATTCCCATCGTGCTGGCCATCTTCAATGGTGGCTCCTATGCGGTCGACGTGCAGGGCAAGCTCCTGGCCAAGCTGCCGGCGGAGAGCCCCGGCTGGAGAGTCTTCGCGCTGCAGCCCTTCAAGGTCCGCATGGCCAGAAAATACGGCGGGCTCTGGGTCCCCAAGCTGGGCAACAAGAACACGCGCAACGTCGAGGCCTACAAGATCCTGGTCGATCCGAATACGCGACCGCCCTGGACGGAGGTCTTCCGGGACAACCGAGGCAAACCACAAACCCGCGAGCAATTGCTCAAGCGTTTCAGAGGTCGATATGACGCCGGGGACCCTTGAGAGCAGAACCGCCTGGGAGCAGGCGTACGAGACGATTCAGGAGCTGATCCTCGGGATGGAGATCAAGCCGGGGGAGGCGGTCACCGAGACCGCGATCTCGCAGCGTTTGGGCCTGAGCCGCACGCCGGTGCGGGAGGCCTTCAAGAAACTCGAACAGGAAGGGCTGATCGTCACCACGAACCGCCGCAAGCGCGTGTACCTCCTGACGATTCGCGAGATGGAGGAGCTGTTCGATCTGAAGACTTGCATTGAGGGCGCGGTCGCCCGCTGGGCCGCCGAAAGCGCGGACAAGGATTGTCGCCGCAGGCTCCGAGACGCCCTCACGCAAATGAAGCGTGTCGCGGCGGCTCACCCCGGCGATACGTTGAAGGAGCAGGTCTGGCTCGAGGATTGGCTGGACAGCGATCAGCGCTTCCATGAGGCCCTTTTCGAGATGGCCGGCAACCGGCGGGCGCGGCAGGTGATCCGCAACTGCAACATGCAGTGGCATCGCCTCAAGCTTGGCATGTTGACGCTGGAGGGCCGGGTCGAGCGCTCCGTGACGGAGCACGAGCAAGTCGCTGCGGCCATCCTCAGCGGCAAGCCTGCCATCGCACAAAAAGCTATGGAGACCCATTTGCAGAACCTCAAGAAAGAGCTCGTCAAGGTTATGAGAATCCTTCACTATCCGGCGGTGTGACCAGGGATCATCCCGATGAACCACGAATCGCATACGTTGCAGGACAGCCCTTGCTGGTATGAGCGGAACTGGCGCTGGTTCGTCCTGGGGACGCTCTTTCTGGCGACGTTCCTGAGCTATTTCGACCGCCAGATGCTCGGGACGGCGGTGACGCCCATCAGCGCGGAATTCAAGCTGACCAACGAGGAGAAAGGCGCGCTCCTGGCGGCCTTCCTGTGGACGTACGCGGGGGCGCATCTGTTCGTCGGCCTGCTGCTCGACCGCATCCGCAACCTGCGCTGGTTCTTTCCGGCGATGGTCCTGGGCTGGTCGGCGACCACCGTGCTCACCGGCTTGGCGACCACGTATCAGCACCTGCTGCTCATGCGTTATCTGCTGGGGATCTGGGAATCGGTGAATTTTCCCATCTGCATCCTGATCATCGCGCGAATCTTCCCCGCCCGCGAGCGCAGCTTGGCCTCGGGCATCTTCGCCAGCGGGGCCGCCATCGCCACGCTGCTGGCGCCAAAAGTGGTTGTCTACTTTTCCACACATCACGGCTGGCGACACAGTTTCATCCTGGCCGGCCTGCTGGGCGTGGCCTGGCTGGTGCCGTGGCTGCTCATCTTCCGACGGCCTACGGAACGCGGGGCGACCGCTCCGGAAGCCCTGGCGGCGAATGGGGGAACCGCGCTTGTCTCGAAGCCCGACTCGATTCTGGCGGTCCTGCGGTCGCCGGCCTTCTGGGCGGTGGCCCTGATCGGGATCGGGATCATCCCGTCGCTCTACTTCGCGAGTCAATGGCTGCCCACCTGTCTGGAGAAGTCCCTGAACCTGTCCTACGACCAAAAGCTCGCCAACTACCTGCTGGTGATCTACCTCATGCAGGATGCCGGCCTGTGGCTCGGCGGAGCGGTCGTCCTGTGGTTGGCCAAGCATGGCGTGACGATCCTCACCGCCCGCAAGGCGGTCATTGTTGTCGGATATCTCATGATGGTTTCTATCGTCCTGGTGAGCCGGGCCGAAACCGCACTTGCCTACGTCGTTGTGTTCTGCTGCTTCACCTTCGGTATCGGCGTCTTCTTGGGCAACCAGCACGCCTTCAAGCAGGACGTGGTCAAGAAACACGTCGCCACCGTGGCGGCCTGGGTGGGCGTCATCGAGATGATGTTCACAGCCTTCGTCGTGCAACGCGTCGGCAAGATAATCGGGGCGCAATCCGACTTCGGACCCGTATACCTCGTCCTGGCGGGCCTGACGACCTTTGCCTTAGTCGTCGTCTTCGTCTTCCTGCGGCCGAAGTGGATCAAGATCGAGTAGTTGAGGAGAGATCATGCTTCATCGCAAACCGGCCCGGATCGGGACCTTTGTACTTCTGCTTGTTACCGGTGTGCCCCTCAGTGTCAGGGCGGAACTGCCGCGGTTGAAGGTCAGCGACAATGGCCGCTTTCTGGTCACCGAGAAAGGAACGCCCTTCTTCTGGCTGGGGGACACCGCCTGGAACCTGTTTCAGCGGACTTCCTTGAAAGATGCACCCAATCAACCTGCCATCGAGAAGTATTTCACGACCCGCGCGAGGCAGGGGTTCACGGTGATTCAGGCGGTCCTGATGATGGGAATCAAGCCCAACGACTACGGGCATGATCCGTTCACCAAGGGTGACTCGCCGCGTGCCAAGATTGGGCCGGGGCCGGAAGATGACTACTGGGATGCAGCCGACCGGCTGATCGAGATGGGTGAGAGGCACGGCCTCTATATGGCCCTGCTGCCGGTCTGGTTGGACAGCCTCAACGACAAAGACCCGATCGTGCGCGATCCGCAGGTGGCCTATCGTTACGGTCAGTTCCTGGGCAGCCGCTACCGCGTGCAGGCACATATCATCTGGGTCCTGGGCGGCGATCCGGCGGGCAAAGGCAAAGACGTGGACAACCCCCTCCGCCTGACGATGACACGAGCTCTGGCCGAGGGCGTCGCCGATGGAGTCAATGGTGTCGATCGACAGGACGGCCAAGCGGACTACTCGACCACGCTCATGAGCTTTCATCCGAAGGGAGGGCATCACTCCTCCTCCGAGCTTCTGCACGCCGAGCCCTGGCTGGATTTCAACATGATCCAGACCACAACGCACTTCAGCGTGCACAACTACGAAACTGTCGCGATCGACTACGGCAAGACGCCCACGAAACCGACCCTGGACGGCGAAGTGGCCTACGAGAATTCGCTCTCCCTGCGCAAAGACGAACCGCAGGACCGGCGGATCACGCCCTGGGACGTTCGCCGGGCGGCGTATTGGGCCGTCTTTGCCGGAGGGTTCGGGCACACCTACGGCCACCGGTCCTTCATCCAGTGGACCCGCAAAGGCGAGAACACCGGCCGGGGCGGCGATGTTCCCTGGTACGAAGTCCTGGACGCCCCCGCCGCAAATCAGATGCGCCATCTGCGGGCGCTGATCGAATCGCGTCCCTTCCTCAGCCGCATTCCGGACCAGAGCCTGCTCGTCGGCGATGCAGGCAAGGGTGGTGAGCACATCCAAGCCACACGCGGGGATGGGTACGCGTTCATCTACGTGCCTACGGCCCGCAAATTCACGGTGAAGCTCGGCTCCCTCGCGTGGAAGAGGGTCAAAGCCTCGTGGTTCGATCCGCGAACGGGCGAAACCAGACCGGCCGGGGAATTCGAAACCCCGGGAGAGCGTGAGTTTATTCCACCGTCCAGCGGCCCGGACCATGACTGGGTATTGGTGCTGGATGATGCGGCGCGCGTTCGTAGTGTGCCCGTAAGGGCATATCAAGAAACGCCTGACGGCGTCACTACAAACGCGCCCGCTGAAGCTCGGCAATGGTCTGTTCACGAGATTGAGCTGACGGCACAGAATGAATTCACGAATCCCTACACAAACGTCGAAGTGACGGCACAATTCACCGGCCCGAGCGGTGTCAGGCATGCTGTGCGTGGTTTCTGGGACGGCGGCCGGACGTTCCGGGTCCGCTTCACGCCGCCGGTGCGAGGCCAATGGACTTATGCAATTCAGTCCGCGCCGCCGGACACGGGTTTGACACGTCGCGGTGAGTTCGAGGCCGCCGCGCCGGCGCGAAGCAGTCACGGATTTCTCCGGCGGGATGCTCGCCACCCAACCAGCTTCGTCTGCGACGATGGCACGCGCCATTTCATGTGGGGCACGACGTACTACCATTTGCTGCTCAACGCCCGCGCGGGGGAGCGCTGGAAGGAAGCCATCGACGGCGCCACTCGCTACGGCATGAACAAGGCGCGGTTCTCATTGAGTCCAAGCCCCGTCAAAGGAGATGTCGGCCGCTATCCCCTCTCGTCGCCCTTCCTGGACAAGGACCTCACACGTCCGGACCTGGACCACTGGCGCACGGGGGACAAGGTCATTCGATACATGGCCCAGCGGGGCTTCCTGGCGGACATCATCCTGTTCTGGAACAAGCCGAAAGGCTCCGAAGCACTGGTTCGCCAGGATGAGCAGTATCTGCGCTATGCCCTGGCGCGGTACGCCGCGTTTCCCAACGTGATCTGGTGCATGGTCAACGAGTGGAACTACTCCGAAGTGCCGCAGGACTACTGGAACCACCTGGGCCGGCTCGTGCGCGAGGAGGACCCGTGGAGCCGGGATGGCGAGTTTCTCCGGGCCCTGTCCATCCATCAGCAAACCCGGCCCGACTGGAATTTCGCCGACCAGACCTGGCCGTCTCATGCCATCCTCCAGTTCGGCGTCCGTAATCGCGGGCCATCGGTCCGCGTCGGCGATGAGTGGGTTCAGGCGGGCAGTGGGGCCAAACGATTCCGGCACGGCGATGAATGGGGCAACCACTCCATCGTGCGGAACTGGACGGGCAAGTACCCGGTCGTCAACGATGAATACGGCTACATCGGCGAGCCGCAGGATGTCAGCGAAGACAAGCTGCCCGACGGCGGCTTGGGGTCCCCAACGCAGAATTCCGCGTTGGGGGGCCCCTTCCAGCGCTTCACACGCGTGAAACATCGAAACACGATGTGGGCCATCGCCGTCGGGGGCGGCTACGGGGCCGCCGGCGACAAGAACGACTACGATGACGGCCGGCCCTACTTCAGCACGAACTGGCACGACACGCCCGAGTACGGCGACATCCAGCAACTTGTGACCTTCTTCACCAATCGCGGCCTCCAGTACTGGAAGATGGCCCCGCACAATGAGCTGCTCAAATCCGGCACACGCGTGTACGCCCTGGCGGAGCCGGGCCGGCAATATGTCGTCTACGCCGCTGCGGGTGGTCCCTTCTCCATCGACCTCTCCCCCGGCCAGTACCTTGTCCACCGATTCGACCCGCGCACGGGCGAAGATATCGCGTTGCCGGAGGTCACGGGCCCAAGCGTCCGCGATTTTGCCGCCCCGGATCAGCAGGATTGGGTCTTTTGCCTCACGCTGGAAGGTTTCGATGCTCCTGCCCACACGAAAGGTTGAATGGTGCGTGGTACGCACCCTACGCACTTGACAAAGGCATGCTTGGTGTGATAAAAGAGATGTGTACACTGCGATTATTCCCATCGACGGGCCGAGATGAGTCACGGCCGCGCCCACCATCACAACTTCCTCGCGCGGCGAAAATGTCCGGACCTCTCGACATCGGAGGGAATGTAGTGTCATGTCTTTCCCTGTCTTGATAAGAAGAAGGAGGACTGTTATGTGCAAGAGAGTATCACGCGCAGTGATCCTGGCGATGGGCCTGAGTTGCACGCTGATCGCCTCCGCCCGGGCCGACATCACCACCGGCCTGGCGGGCTACTGGCCGCTCAACGGCGATGCTCAGGATGCCAGCGGCAACGGCCATCATGGCACCGTCATGGGGGCGGTCACCGCCGTCGCGGACCGGCACGGCAGTGAGGCGTCCGCCATGCGGTTCCCCAACCAGACGAGCGCCTACATCGACCTGGGCCAGCCGCCGGGACTGCTCATCAAGGGGGCCATGACCGTATCGGCGTGGGTCCGGGCCGACACGTTGGCCCAGACGGGTCGCATCATCGCCAAGCAGGGTCCCTCCAGCGGCAGGTCCTGGGGCCTCAACATCGAAACGGCAATGTTTGCCCAACTTGATGTGGGTAGCACTCCTACCGAGCGAGTGCGGGCGCAAACCGCCCCATTGTCCTTTGGTCCCAATGATTGGTTCCACCTGGCGGGCGTCTTCCGCCCCGGGGAGTCTGTGGAGGTCTATGTCAACGGCGCTTTGGCCAAGAAGGAGCCGACGACCGTGACCACGCAGTGGATCGAGAACGGTCTGCCGATCAATATTGGCCGACGACCCGAGCCGGGGACCCCGTGGCGAGGCGACATCGACGAGGCACGCATCTACGCGCGGGCCCTGTCCGCCGCGGATCTGAAAGAGCTGTTCGCCTTCATCCCCAGTCCCCGTGTCAAAGCGTGGCAGCCGCAGCCGGCGGACGGTGCGGTAGGGATCAGCATACCCCTGCTGCAATGGAAGCCCGGCGTGACGGCCCTGGTCCACAACGTCTATGTCGGCACGAAATCCGAGCTCGGCGCGGCCGACCTGGTGGCCCCGAGCCTGCCGGCGGCGGTGTACTACTACGCGGCGCCTTTGCAGCCAGGCATCACGTATTACTGGCGGGTGGATGAGGTCGAGCAGGACATGAAGACGGTCCACACGGGCGATGTCTGGAGCTTCATCACCCAGGCCCTGACGGCCTACTATCCCAAGCCGGCCAGCGGCGATGGGAACATCTCGGCCGCCGCCACGCTCACGTGGCTGGCCGGCAGGAACGCCCTCAAGCACCGCCTGTACCTCAGCGACAGCCTCGATGCCGTCACGAAGGCGGCGGCCGAAGCCGACAAGGGGGAGTTGAAAGAGACGACCTTCAAGCCCACGGGGTTGCTCGATGCGACGACCTATTACTGGCGCGTCGATGAGATTCTGGTCGATGGCACGACACAAGCCGGTCCGGTCTGGAGTTTCTCCACCTTCCTGCCTGTCGAGGATTTCGAGAGCTACACGGACAAAGAAGGCGGCGAGATCTTCACGACCTGGCTCGACGGCTACGTCGACAAATCCAGCGGTTCCATGGTCGGCTACGAGAGCGCCAAACAGGGAACCTTTGGCGAGACGGGGATCGTCCACGGCGGCAGACAATCCATGCCTCTGGACTACAACAACATCAAGTCGCCCTTCTACAGCGAAGCCGTGCGGGAATTCGCTCCCGTCCAGGACTGGACCGTCAGTGGCGCCGACACCCTGATCCTCTATGTCCAGGGCAGATCGTCCAACGGTCCGGCGCCGCTGTACATCGCCGTCGAGGATTCCTCCAAACGCCTCGGAATCGTCACACATCCGGACCCCGCGGTGGTTGCGCTGGCCAGGTGGACCGAGTGGAAGATTCCCTTCAGCGAGTTCACGGCTTCCGGCGTGAATCTGGCCCGTGTCAAGAAGCTGTATATCGGCCTGGGCGACCGGCAGAACCCGAAAGCGGGCGGCAGGGGCCTGATCTACCTCGACGATATCCGGGCGATCAAATCCGGCACGAAACCATAATCGACGAGGACATCACGGGACAAGTCAGTCCGTGGATGCGGCAAGGGGCGTCCCAAGCGGGGTCGTGGATGGCCTTTCACGACCCCGCTTTGTCACAGGAGGATATGATCATGAACCAGGAACAAAGCTGTAACTTCCGCCTTTGGCGAGATCGACCGTCCGTCTCTGATCCTCGTATCTGATCCGCACAGGCCCGCCAGGCAGCGACCGAACGACGGCGCGTTGGAGTCTTCCGCCCTGCCAGTCGATGTCTACCTCGCAGCCCCCCCCGCGCACGGAAGCCCCTGACTTTGCCGTCCGGCCAGGCCTTCGGCAGCGCCGGTAGAAGATGGATCTGCCCGCCCTGGCTCTGGAGCAGCATTTCGGCCACGCCGACCGTGCCGCTGGGGTTGCCGTCAATTTGAAAGACCCGGCCCGGCCAGCAGGCATTCATGAGGTTGCCCAAGGCGTTGCGTGCGATGAGGCGATCCAGGTACCAGTGGGCCTGTTCTGCATCACCAAGTCGAGCAAAGAAGCAAACCTTCCACGCATTGCTCCACCCCACATCTCCGCCGAAGCCGCGTTTTTCGAGCGTTCTCCCGGCCGCTTTCAGCAAGCGAGCGTCCTGCTCCCCGATCAGGGAGAACGGATGCAGGCCAATCAGATGGGACACATGACGATGTTTTGGGTCGCTTTCTCTGTAATCTTCAATCCACTCCTGAATCGTGCCGTCGGCGCCAATCTTCAACGGCGGCAGCTTCTGAAGGCTCCCCTCCAGTCGCGCCCGGAGCGGTGCATCGGTGTCCAGAATCTTCGAACCCTGGATGACCGCCTCAAAAACCACACGCACAATGGACGTGTGGTAGGTGGACCCTCTCGTAAGCCGAATCGGCTTGTTCAGTTTAGGATGAATATAAGCGTTTTCCGGTGACGTGGAAGGCACCCGGCTCACCGGAAGGTAATTGTCGGATCGGCTGGGCCACCAGCCCCCGGATGATCCGGCCCAAGGCGTTCGGCAGGAGGATCCTATCATAAGGTCACAACATTTCAATCGGGGTCTTCCATTTACCCTCACCAGGCAAGTCACTTGCGGAATCGACGCCCACGAGGTACCGTATGAGTGGTCTTCCGCCACAGCGATGGGGCTCGACCGCCTGTGAGTACGCGCGGGCTTCCGGCTGGCATGATTCAACCAAGAGGTCATCTCGGGTAAGGAGAGACTCGTGACGAAGAGATCCAAGCATTCGATCCGCGTGTTTGCCGCATGTGTTGTTCTCTGCAGCCTGCCTGCTGTGAGCGTGTCGGCCCCGGAGGGCTTCACCTCGCTGTTCAATGGAAAGGATCTCACCGGCTGGGTCCCCATGGGAACACCGGAGGCCTTCACCGTAACGCAAGAGGCCCTTTACACGACGGGAGCCGGACCCTATCCTTCGTGGCTGCGCAGCGAGAAACAGTACGAGAACTTCGTCCTCCGTTTTGAATACCAGACCCAAGGATGGTACGAAGGCGGCATCCTGCTTCATGCCCCGCGGGATGGACCGGGCTCTCAGTTGGGATTCAAACTCCATCTCCGCCACGACCAGGACGACTATGGCGCTCGCTCTCCCGGCGCAATCTACGATGTGGCCGCTCCGCGCAGCCTCGTCAATCTCCCCTCGGGCCAATGGAACCGCTATGAGGTCGAATGCGACTGGCCCCGCCTCCGCGTCACACTGAATGGAACTCTCCTCCATGACATCGCCATGGATGCCAACGATGTCCTCCAGTACCGGTTGCGCAGAGGCTTCCTCGGCATTCAGAACATCGGCTGCCGGGCGTATTTCCGAAACATCCAGATCCGGCCGCTGCCGGACAAAGAACAGTGGACCACTTTGCTGGAGTCCGGCCTGGACGAGTTCCGCTTGAGTGGCAAAGCGGGCTGGCAGATCCAGGACGACACGCTCACCGCCCAGGGCCCGGATGGGCAGGCGACCACGAAACAGCAATTCGAGGGCCCCTTCGAGTTGCAGGTGTGGGTCAAGACGATCGTCAATGGCAACGGCGGCGTGCTCTTCCACTGCGGCACGCAGGGCGTCGAGGTGCAATGCTTCAACGCGCCGGACAGCACGAATCCCACGGGCAGCCTCTACGGGATCGCGCCCGCCCGGCGCGTCGTCAGCAAAGACGAGCAGTGGTTTCTGCTGCAAGTCTTCGGCGATGGGCCCAAGGCCATGGTCCTCGTCAACGGCGAGAAGCTCTGCGCGACGGACAAACTCAAACCGCCGCACCGAGGCGGCATTGGCTTCCAGCAGCATACCCCCGGAGCCATAATTCATTACCGCGGCGCGCGGATCAAAGCCTGGCCCGGGGGGTTCCTGAAATGACTCCCAACCCCTTCCGGGCCGGATGAGTTTTGACGAACAACTTCGCTAATTCCGGGGTGCCACAGCCGAACTTGTATGGGTTCCCAAATGCGATACATCGCGTTTGGGGGCCCTTTGACCGTGCTCCCTCGCACACGGAAGACACGCTCAAGCTGCGTTGGGGCGTGGCACCCGGCAAGGAACCGAGTCTGATTGCCGGTTTCGGCTGTCGGAACCCATGAGGACGCGGAGAGGAAGACGGGGTGATTGTGGAGCGCACAGCGCCCCGTTGATCAGACTCCCGCTTTCCCGGGCCGGTGGAGAAGATGACACGACGGGGGTATAGTGGCAACCGAGAGAACATGGACGTCGTGGGGCAAGAGGCAAGGGGTCATGAGCATAAGGGTGGCTATGAGAATGATGCGAAACATCTGGTTGTTGTTGCTGACGGCCCTGGTTGTCAGCGGGAACGTGTCGGCGGCCCAGACGCAGTGGCGCGTGTTGATTCTCAGCGGGCAGAATAACCACGACTGGCGGCAGACCACACCCAAGCTCCAATCGATTCTGACCGCCAGCGGCCGCTTCACGGTGGATGTTACCGAGCACCCGGAGCAGTGCGATGCCCAGACCTTCTCGCGCTATGATGTGCTGCTGAGTGACTGGAACACCTTCGGCAATCCCGGGGCCCCGAACTGGCCGGACGCCACGCGCGCGGCGCTGCTGGATTTCGTGCGGGGCGGCAAAGGCTTTGTGGTGGTCCATGCCGGCGGCTGCTCTTTTTATGATTGGCCCGAGTACCAGCAGCTTGTGGGCGCCTCGTGGAAGATGGGCCAGACCAGCCACGGCAATCCCCATGAGTTTACCGTCAAGCCGGTGGACGACCATCCCATCACGCGCGGCATGAAGCCCTTCAAGACGACGGACGAGCTCTGGGTGCGGCCAGGGGTGGGTTCCCTCTCGCGCACGCTGGCCACGGGCGATGGCCAACCCCTCCTATTCGTCCTCGAATTTGGCCAAGGCAGAGGCTTCACGTCGCTGCTCGGGCACAGCGCCGCTCTCATGGACACGCCCGGTTTCCAGTCACTGTTACTACGGGGCGCCGAATGGGCGGCCACGGGCAAGGTGACTTTTCCGGCGGACGTCACAATCAACGCGGCGGATGCGGAGGTGGTCCTCAAGACCTTGGCCGCGTACCGCTTCGGAGACAGCCGTAAGCCCATCCTGGACCTGGAGAAGCTGGTGGCAGCCGTCTCCCAGGACACCAGCGCCCGGCGTGTCCTCGCGGGCCAATTGACCGCCCTGCTCTCCAGCGATGCCACCGTCGAGGCCAAACAGGCCGCGTGCCGACAACTCTCTTTGATCGGCTCCAGCACCGAGGTGCCCACCTTCGTCAGGCTTTTGGGGGACAAGGATCTGAGCTATTTCGCCCGGCTGGCGTTGGAGCGTATCCCAGCGCACGAGGCCGAGGCAGCGTTGCTCACGGCACTGGGGACCACCACGGGCGAAGTCCGGGTGGGCATCATCAACTCCCTCGCGGCGCGCCGCAGCCCCGAGGCCGTGCCAGAATTGGCGAAACGGGCCCGAGACAATGATGCCGCCGTGGCGGGCGCGTCTCTCGACGCCCTGGGCCGAATCGGCGGCGCGCAGGCGGCCACCGCCCTGCTGGCAGCGGAAGAGAGAATCCCCGCATCGCTGAAATCTCGGCTGGCCTTGGCACGGTTGAATTGCGCCGAACGGATGATGGGGTTAGCACAGCCCCAGCAGGCGTCCGCCCTTCTTGAGAAGCTCACAGCCCCGGATCAGTCGCCGTTCATCCGGAGGGCGGCCTTCACAGCCCGCGTCAAGGCCCTTGGGGAAAAGGGGTTGGAAGTGTTGCTCGCCGCTCTTTTCGGCGACGACAAGGTCCTGCAAGACGCGGCCCTCCGCGCGCTGCGCTCGGCGGCTCAACCGGATTCTCTCGCTCCGGCCGTGGCCGAACGTATCGAGGAACTCCCCGCGTCTGCACAGGAACAAATCATTGTGTGGCTGGGTGAATGCCGCGACCCGGCCGTCCAGCCGGCGCTGATCAAAGCCGCTTCCAGCCCTGTCCGAACCGTCCGACAAGCCGCCGTGACGGCGCTGGGCTTGGTCGGCGACGCCTCTGTCATTCGCGTGCTTACGGCAATCGCGGTCCAAGGCAGTGAGGAAGAGAAACGACTCGTGGCCGAGTCGCTGGTCCGCCTGCGGGGCGGCAACGTGAACGGCGCGATGATTGAGATCCTGAAAGCCGCCCCACCCGCGGAACAACAGGAGCTGATCCGCGCCCTGGAACTGCGGCAGGCCAAGGCGGCTGTGCCGGCGCTCCTCGAACTGGCCGGCAGCAAGCAAGCCGCGATTCGCCGCGCGGCTATTGTCGCAGTGGGGAAGTTGGGCGACACCACGACCTGTGCCGACCTCATGGCGTTGATGCAGGTGGCGCCGGAAGACACGGCGGCGGCGGTGGCGGACATCTGCCGTCGCGCGGGCACCGCCGAGCCCCTGCTCACGGCTTTGGCGCAGGTTGCCCCGCCTGCCAAGCCGGCCTTGCTGGAGGCGCTGGGCTCGATCGGCGGAGCGCAGGCACTGGCGGCCCTCCGCGCCGAGTTGAAGGCCGAGGACGCAGATATGCGAGGGGCCGCCGTGCGCGCCTTGGCGAACTGGCCCGATGCCGCGCCGCTGGACGACCTTGCCGCTCTGGCGTCCGCCACGACGGACGGGCGGTGCAAAGCCCTGGCCTTGCGCGGGGTGGCCCGCCTGGCACCCTTAGCCCAAGACCGCCCCCGGGAAGCGGTCGAGATTATCACGCGGGCGATGAAGAACGGTGGCGCGCTGGGCGAGCAAAAGGCCTTGTTGGCGGCTCTTGGGAAGATTCCTAACGATGCCTCATTAAAGGCCGCAACGGCCTTCCGCAACGATCCGGCCCTGGCACGCGAAGCCCAGGCCGCCGTGGATCAAATCCAGGAGCGCCAGGCGAAAACGCCTGCGCCGGCCTGGGACGATGAGGCGGTCGCACTGTTCCATTCGCCGGAGAATCTGTGCGGCGGGGCCACCGCCACGAATCTGGACAATTTGACCCCGGATGGCCAGGGGCAGGGACCGTCGGCGGCGCTGGACGGAGACCCGGAGACGTACTGGGACGAAACCGATCGCCAGCCGCTGTATTGGCTGCGTGTGCAGTTGCCGCAGCCGGCGACGGTCGCTTGCCTGCGTCTGGTCGGCTATCGGCATCACAACTATGCCCCCAGAGGTTTTGAGATTCTGGGCGACGGGAAACTGCTCAAGAAGGTGACCGACGCGGTCTATCAGAGGAATGTGCTGACGGTGGACCTGCCTCCGACGGAATGCCGCACGATCGAGTTGAAGATCACCGGCTACTACGGCCAGAGCCCCGCCATTCGGGAACTGGGCCTTTTCAGCAAGCCCGAGACCGCGAAGTAGAAATCAAGTCCAGCAACGGAGCGACACATGCGCGCAAATAACATTTCCAGACGGGGGTTCTTGCGACAGACCGGGATCCTCGGCTCGGCCCTGGCCCTGCCCACGATTGTTCCCGCTTCGGTGCTGGGTGAAAATGCGCCCAGCAAACGCGTGGCACTGGGCCATATTGGCGTGGGCGGACAGGGCAGTGGTCTGCTCAACGGTTTTCTCGCCCTGCCCCAGGGTCAGAGTGTCGCCCTATGCGATCCGCTGCGGGAACGACGGGAAAAGGCGGCGCGACTGGTCGAGCAACGGTACGCCGCCGCACACGATCGGGGTGGCTACCAGGGCTGCCGAGCCTACACCGACTTCCGCGAGCTGCTGGCGCGGGACGATATTGACGCGGTGGTCGTGGCCACGCCGGATCACTGGCACGTTCCCATTGCCATCGCCGCCGTGCGGGCCGGCAAAGACGTGTATGTGGAGAAACCGCTGAGCATCAGCATGGAGTGGAACAAAGCGATGCGCCGGGCGGTGCATCAATACGGCGCGGTCTTCCAATACGGCACGCAGCAGCGCTCATTCGACCAGCACTGCGGATTCGCGGCCGAATTGGTCCGCAACGGGTATATCGGCGAGCTGAAGGCCATCCACGTCATCGCTCCCAACGGCGCGACCGGCGGCCGCGCCGAACCGCAGCCGGTTCCGGAGGGACTGGACTACGACCTGTGGCTGGGGCCCGCGCCGAAGGCCCCCTACACCTTTGATCGCGTGCTGGGCGTCGGGCGCTGGCACATTTACGACTATGCGATAGGCTTCATCGCCGGCTGGGGTGCACACCCGCTCGATATCGCCCATTGGGGCTATCCCCAGATCCCCGTCGAATACGAAGGCACCGGCCGGATACCGACCGAGGGCCTCTTCGACACGGTAGTCGATTGGGACGTACGCGGCCGCTACGCCGGCGGTGCCGAGTTCACGCTCAAGACCGGTTCGGACCTGACCACATTTGTCGGCACGGAAGGCTGGATCGCCGCAGGTCGCGGCCGGCAGACACTCGCCGCCCAGCCGGCGTCCCTGTTACGCCTGCAGATCAAGCCCGAGGATACCCATCTGCGGCGCGAAAGCAATCACTACGCCAACTTCCTCAACTGCGTTCTAAGCCGCCGCACGCCCGCCAGCGACATCGATTCCGCCGTGCAGTCCGATTTCATGAGCCACCTCGGCGATATCGCCATCCGCACCGGCCGCCTGATTCACTGGGACCCGGAAAAAGAAACCATGGTGGGCGACGACAGCGCCGCCCGCATGATGGGGCGGACTCTGCGGGCGCCCTGGACAGTGTGAGAGGCAGGTTGGTACCCTTCGCAAGGACGAAATCCTCCTGCCCTCCAGCACGATCAGAGGGATATCGAATATCCATGCTCAGGGTTGCCACCGCAGGGAGTCTGGCATGTGAGTCGTTCTGCCGCGACGGCTTGGACGGTGAACTGTCGCCGCCGGTGGCGAGCCTGACTTATCGCCGGGAGAACAGGAGGTTGCCTCCCGTCGTCAGAGGATCATTTCCCATGAGTCGCCCTAATCAAAGCTTTGGTCACGCCTGTTTGACCCTAAGGGAGGCTATCCCGAGGAACATCTTGTTCCATTGCCGGATGGTCGTGTGCGCTGCGTTGTCTCCCCGGTGTTCGATGGGGGCCATGCGGTTCGGCATTTCGTCCGTCACGTGGTCCCGGCCCCTCACCTCCTCCGCAGAGAAAGGCTCGGAGAAGGCCGCGAGGAACCGATTATTTGCGCAACAACGCGCCCTCCTTCGGGGTATAATGGCTGACACGCACGAAAGCCACTCGCCGACGTTCCTACGATGAGGATTGGTGGTTATGTCTGTCGAGCAATATTCCAATGAAGTGATCGTGGTCGCGGTGACCGAGGGACCGTCGGCCTTCAAATTATGGCTGCGCGAAGAGGTCCCGACCGACCTCGCGAGTGACCTGCAATGGCTCTGCGAGGAGTACATGGACTCTCATATCATCCTGGATCTTGACCACCAGGAGAATTTGGAGGCCGCCTTCTACAAG
>CAYHAJ010000347.1:0-49084 GCA_964354535.1 uncultured Pirellulales bacterium | reverse complement strand
GAAACCTCCATACACCAAGTGAGAAACACCCGACCACGGCGGCCGGGGTGTACGTAGGATAGGAGATGTATGCAAATGAGCGGAGGAGGATCAGGAACTCTAACGAACTGCTGCTATGCGGCGAAGCCGCTTAGTCCAATTGATTATTCATGGTCTCCCTGTGACTGTCGCAGGAGCCGGTTCTCTTCATCCAGTTCAAGGCCCCAACAAAGGAGACAACAAGCCCCGAATGCTGTAGCTGAAGTTGAACTGCCGCCGCAACGGATTGGAGAACGACAGCCAGGTCGAGATCTTCTCGCCCGGACCCAGACAACCATCGCCCAGCAGACTCGTCACGTTGAGGTACAGATAGCCGTCGGAGGTTGTTCCACTGCCGCCGACGAGCTTAACCGAGGAATCGCTGATCGCCTTGATCACGATCCAGACCGGGCCGTAGATCGGTGTCGATGAGGTGTTGGTGATCGTCATCTGCATCTTCGTTTGCAGCGTCCGGCGGTCGTAGCTCATCAGGCCCAGGGAAACGCTGACCAGAGAATCCACGGCCGACGGACCCGCGGGCACGACCGTCACCGTCACCACATCGGTGCTCACGCCATCATCGTCATCCGTGACGGTCAGGCTTACCACATACGTGCCATCGTCATCCGGTGTGAAGCTGAAGTTGGCCGCCGCGCCGCTCGCGTATGCCAAACCACCCTTCATGACATTCCACGTGTAGGTCAACGTGTCAGCCGTACCGGGATCGGTCACCGTGCTGGTCAGAGTGATCTCCGCACCCTCTTCGCTCTGGGCTGGGGCCCCATCGATCGCCGCCGTCGGGGCCACGTTCTGCACCGTGACCGTCAGCGTAGCGCTGCTCATGCCACCGTCATCGTCTGTCACCGTGAGGCGGACCGTGTAGATCCCGTCGTCCGCGTACACGTGATTGCCTGAGACCGTGGCCGTGTCCTGGTCCACCGCTCCCGGCTCCTGCGTCCCATCCCGCCAGTCGATCTCGGCGTCCTGCGGATCAGTGAACGAGGCGACGAAACCGAATGCATGACCCTCGTTGACCGCTATCTCGTCCCCGCCGCCGACGGATGCAACATTGTTGCCATCTCCGCCGTCCAACTGATCCGTGCCATCCCCGCCGTTGAGAACATCGTTACCGTCTTGCCCCTGCAGATCGTCATTACCCGATCCACCCTGGAGGTCATCGTTGCCTGCGCCGCCCAGCAGTTGGTCGTTGCCGGGCCCGCCGTCAAGCGTGTCATCCCCGGAGCCGCCTTGGAGCGTGTCGTTCCCGGCGTCGCCGTGCAGTGTGCAGGGGACTACAATACTCTTGTCCACCCCAATCTGGTCATCCCCATCTTGGCCATAGACGACCACCCGTTCGACCTCCAGATCGAAAGTCCACGATTCGCCGTTGATGGTCACAACGATGCTTCCCGGGGACACCTCGATTACATCATTGCCCGTCGTTCCCCCAATGAGCACTTCTCCGTCTCTCTCTGCCGCGGCGAGAATCTGGATCGCGAGTGCGACTTCCTGGCTCTTCCCTTCGTCTTTGTCGGTGATGGTAACGCGGGCGGTGAAGTCCCCCGCGTCAGGGTAAATATGCTCCACCTGGATGTTGGCCGGCCCTACGATGGTCTGGCTCACCACCCCGTATCCGTCCCAATCGATGTCGAAACGGAACGATGCACCCTGGTCTACTGCGCTGGAGTCCAACGCTCCGAGGTCGAAGAGAATGGGTTCACCGCGAACGGCCCCCTCCAATCCTGCGACGGTTGCAGCCGGCGCCACGTTGGCCACGGCGATCGTCTGCTCGACCGTGGCGCTGCCGCCGTCTTCATCGTTGACCGTCAGAACGATCCGGTAGCTGCCGTTGTCGTTGGGGCCAAAGGACCAGCCGGCTCCGGTCCCGCTGTCGTAGGCGGTGTCGGCTCCGTCCTGGTACACCACCCAGGCATAACTGAGCGTGTCGCTGGCCCCGGCCGGATCGGTGGCCGGACCGCCGACCGTGATGGCCGTGCCTTCCACGCGGACCTCCCCAACGGAGACGCCCGTGATCGTCGGGGCCACATTGGCCACGGAGACATCGAGCAAGGCAACGTTGCTCACCGCACCGTCTGAATCCATCACCTGGACAGTCACTGAGGAGGTCGCCGGGCCATCGCTGAAGGTCACGTCAAAACTGCCGGCACCGGTGTCCGCCTCGAAGACCAGGTTGGATACCGCGCCCACCACGCCACCGCCAGTGGCAACGACGCTAATACTGTCCAAGCTCGGGTCGCTGGTTGTGAAGGTGTAGTGCCGAATTTGGCCTTCGTCGGCGCTCGCGAGGCCGCTCAGCGTTACCGCCGGCGCCACATTCAGCACGGTCACGTCCAGTGCGTTCGCTCGATTCAGGAATGTGCCGTCCTCGTCGATCAGATCCACCGTGATGGCGTAGGTGTTGGGTCCGTCGCCGTAGGTGTGGGTTTGAACGCCGCCAGCACCGTAGGTATCGCTGCTACCATCGCCCCAGTGCACGGTGTATCTGCTCACTGTGTCGGTACCCGGGTCGGTCACCGCCCCGAGCGTCAAGCTGTAGACCGAGCCTTCATTCACGCTGCCGTCGCCGCCAATAGCGATACTCGGGAGTACATTATCAACCGTGATGGTGCTGCTGTTGCTGCCGATCCCGCCATCATCATCGGTTACCATCAGGCTCACCACATACGTACCGTTGTCGTCCGGCGTGAAGCTGAAGTTCACCGCACTGCCGCCAGCATACGCCGAACCGTTCTTCGTCACGCTCCAGGCGTAGGTGAAGGTGTCGGCCGTGCCGGGATCAACGACCGTGCTGGTCAAGGTGATTTTCGCGCCCTCCTCGCTCTGGGCTGGGGCCCCATGGATCGCCGCCGTCGGGGCCACGTTGTTGACCGTCAGACCGAATGAGGTCGCCGCCGAACCACCGCTGCTATCCGTGGCGGTGATCGTCACGATCTGGCTCCCGTCCGGACCGTCGGCAGGCGTGTAGGACCAGCTCCAACTCCCACTGCGGCCGACGTCCTGGGCGATGGTACCGACGGAAGCCGTAATGGTTATGAGGTCGTGGACGTTCATGTCCTCGAACGTGCCCGTGTTCGCCGCCATCGTGCCTTCATTGACCGTCATCGTCGCGTGGTCGGCGGTCACGCTGGGCAGCAC
Organism: uncultured Pirellulales bacterium; assembly: GCA_964354535.1. Lineage (GTDB taxonomy): Bacteria > Planctomycetota > Phycisphaerae > Sedimentisphaerales > Anaerobacaceae > PLanc-01. Next base: position 45,910 of record CAYHAJ010000347.1, on the reverse strand, counting down.
GTTCGACGGACTCAATCTCTCAATACCGGAATACGTTACAAAGCTCGGCGAATCTACGCTCAGACAGATTTCGTCATCATTACCTGCGTTATCTGCAATATCAATTCGGCCTACACTCTGCGCGTTATCAGTTTCATCCAAATCAAAGTCGTATCTATCATTTCCACCCGGATCAATTATGCCGATCAGATGGCCAGGCAATTTCGTTATTGTGACGTCATCGTCTCCTGTACCAATCCTTACTTCGTCAATCCATACATAAGGATCTATGGAAAGCAAATGTCCGGCGCCGGCATTAACCGTAATTCCATTGTCCGACATTGTGATATTCAATACATTGGTGCTTCCGCTGAAATCCAGGATCTCTCCGCCAGTGTAATCCACCAGAGTGTCCGTTCCGTAGTCATTCCTGAATCCATAGATATCATCACCGTAACCACCTACCAACAAATCATTTCCACCTCCACCGTCGATTGTATCTGTTCCCGGAGAGCCTACTAGTAGATCGTCTCCAGAACCGCCATATAACGTATTAGTTTCCGCAATTACCGTATCCGCAGAAGCTCTGTCATAACCCTCATGTAATAGATCGTTTCCTGGACCGCCATCAAGAAAATCGTTCCCGCTTCCGCTCACTAATCGATCGTCCCCCTCCTCACCATATACTGTATCATTTCCTGATTTGGTACAGATGGTGTCATTACCCGAACCACCATATATTACATTATTTCCTGAGCTGCCTACAATAACATCATCCCCGCCATTACCGTAGATTTCTGTATTTATAGTTACACTACCTGGATCCACTATAATGGTTTCGGAACTGTCTGATCCATTAATTACAATTGTTGATATCGCGCTTGCCTCAAGACTCTTCATATTTGAAAATGTAATATCTCTATATATATCCGCCGTACCTGTTGTATGCCAAGCGTGCCAATGCCCCCAAGGCGCATACCAAGGCCTATGTAAATGTCTTTCCTCATAAACTCTTTCAGCTATCTTAACGCTGTGAGTAGCATCAGGGGCGTCTACAAGCAGATTGCCATCCACAATGGCTAAGCATAGTTTACTAGCATCCTGATTTACAATAGTCAGTACATCATTAGCATCTCCAGATACTGTCGTTGTATAGGAATAAGGAGGAACTACACTGCATGTGTTAACGTATGAATTTGTTTCCGTACCTGAGAACCACGCACCTATTGCACCACCAATATCAGACAATATGCTTCCTATATCAGAAACTAAACCCTCAACAAAATCTATTACATCCGATCCAAAATCAAGAATTGCATTTCCCAAGTCTTCAAAAGCATCAGCTACTGCGTCTGCAGCCGCAGCGACTGCTTCCCCAACAGCTTCTGCAGCATCACCAAGTGCCCCATAAATATCATCAAAGAGACCTAATCCTCCCGTAATAGAGAAAAAGGGGAAACTGTCAGATGGCGTTACCTCGAGGTATATCCCGAATGGTCCTTCCGCCCTGATGAGAAAATCGCCTGTATTCCAATCTACACCTACCTCAGCTGAAGCAATATTGATAGCTTCCCCGAGCACGACAAGGGCTACTTCTCCGTGACCGGAGAAGCCTGAATTGCTGATGGTGACCCCAAGACCTCCAGCAATTCCAAATTCACCGGCACCACTGCCAACTGTCAGATCAAGATCGAGGTCACCTGAAAAGCTAAAGTTGCTATTACTGTCGATATATCCTGAAATTGCTATATCAACAATCTTAAAGAAGTCTAATGAAGCGTCCACGTCAATTGCGAAAATACCATTCTCTACGCCTATCTCAACGCTTCCTGTTGCTTGAAGGACACCAAAAAGATCTATGGTTGCATTCAATAATGATACTTTACATGTGTTAGCAGAGATTGGATGACCCGTTCCTTGCGCATCATATACCGTTTTGGAATGGTTGCTGTCTGTATTGATCTTTAATTCAGCTGCACCGCCAATATTGATTCCCGCCACGTCAAACTCTACTGTAAGACCTACGTACGCAGCAAAAACACCGTCTTCTATTACGGCGCCGCCCTTGACATCCAGGCTTGCAAAACCGCCAAGGTCTATGGTCCCGTTAAACCCAAGCTCCAACCCTTGTTCGCTGATCTTGAGATGGAAGTCGCCGGTGATCACGAATGTGCTGGCGATGGTCAGACCGCCGTGTAACTCAATAAGGAAATAGGGCCCGGGTGCTTCAAAGGTACCGTGCAACGGGGGCAACCGGGGTGCACCGCCGGGGATCGTGAAGGTCGTCGCACCGTCCACGAAACCGACGTATCGCTCCGGTATGGTAATTGTCTGATCGACACCCGTGGTGTTGAACACCAGCCGCGCACTCGCGTTAAAGGCCAGAACGCTACTCAAGGCACCACCGACGGAAACCGATACATCGATGTCGGCCGCAATGCCGTCGGCGTTGATCACCAACCCGCCCAGGGCATTCATGTCAAACAACTTGTCGCTGCTGGAGGCCCCAATATCAGGCCCGAATTCGAGGCCCGCAGCGACAAATGCCTTGAGCCCGGTGTTGTCGACGTCAAACAATAGAAAGCCGTTGAAACTTACGACTGCGCCCGACAATGGATCAGATAGCGGGCCATCGTATATGGTCACGCTGCCGCCGAGCTGGAAGCTGATCAGGAACTGGTCGAAGTCCAGCACCACCGGTGGTGAAGTCGGGCCGCCGGTATTGACCTCGAAGCCGAAATCCAGCTTGCCGTCGCCGTCCGCGTCGGCCGTCCTCGCAGCGCCATCGTTGGCGTCAGACGAAAACGCCTGGGCTTCGCTGACCTGCAGCAGCCCGTCGCCGTTGCCCGCCGTGTCCAGCACGGAAGCAATAGCCGCCAGGCTGACTTCCAGCGTGTCGTCGTTGTCGCTCGAATACAAATCGGCATAGGCGCCGCCCGATCCCTGTCCCGCCAGCGCGCGCAGCTCGCCGACCGTGATGGTTCCGTCGTCATTTGTGTCAAACAGGTCCAACTGCTCGTTGAAGCTGGCATCGAAATCCACCACGGCGACACCACTGCCCAAGCCAATACCCACATTGAGCGCAATATCGAAGCGGCCGGTCGCTTCGAGTACATTGACGCCGACCACCCCGAACCCTTCGACGCTGGCCTTTGCCGCCAGATACACACCGAGATCCAAGGGATCCGCGCAGGCCATGACCATGACGCCCACATCCAGGTTTGTGATGTGGAAACCGATGGAGTTCGAGTTCAACTCATCGGGATCATCGACTGCTGAATGGTCACCGTCCGTATCGGTCCAATAAGGGCCGTTCGCACCGATGAACGCCGTCACACTGTCGGCGCCGATCGTCATGGTCGTGACGGTTTTCGTGGTGCTGTCGGTCAGCGTCACCTGCTGTGTCGGCCCCAGCTCGAACGCAATGCTTCCGGTGAGGCAGAGCGCGTCGAAGATATTGAGTTCGACAAAGCCCTGGGCCCAGACCAAAGAAGAATCCATACTCAGATATACGGGGTCTCCGCCCGTGGGCACTTCGAATCCCATGGGATCCAGTTTTCCGTCACCGTCCAGGTCCGCGGCATCCACGGCGGTGGCGCCGGCAAGGGGGTAGGCCTCCGTGAGTTCCAGGAGCCCATTGTGATTGGTATCCAGTGTCTGAACCAGCGTCTCCAGTTCGACAATATCCGTATCCGGGGTGGTGTCTGCGTAGAGACCAGCAAAGCTGGCCTGCCCGTCGAGCGCACGTAGTTCGCTGACGGTGACCTTGCCGTCCTGGCTTGTATCGAAGAGCGCGAGTTGCTCACTGGGGTAAGTGCTGGCGAAATCGACCACCGGGAAGAGCGACACTCCGTAGACGCTCGGGGTGGATTGATTCATTTCGACCACGATTTCCTGCGCGGTGGCCGTGACCCCACTGATCCCTTCGAGGCTGATGGAAGTGGCGGTCCCTTTCAGGGCAAAGTATTTCCCAGGATCCAGCGGGTTGGTTGGCTTCATGATGGCCAGCCCGAAGTCCAGATCGTTCAGGACCAATCCGGCGGCGTCCTCGTTGACCTCGTCCAGAGCGGGATCAGTACTCTTGTCAATCTGCCCGTCGCCGTCCTTATCCTCCTCCCAATAGGGGCCATTGATACCGACAAAGGCATGCACGTTCGAGGCGCCGATGGTCATGAACGAGAGTTCCACCGGGGAATCCAGCACAGGGACGGGCGTATTCTCGGGCAGCCCATAGTCCTCCAACAACTGATCAACGTCGCTCACCACGTCGCCGAGCAGTCCACCCCCGAGGGTCACGGTGTAGCTCGGGCCCTTCTCAAAAGCGATGCTGCCGGTGATGTGCACGAATTGGGAGAGCTGGATGGTGACCGTCTCCGCGCTGGCGGCGATGCGCTCCTGACCATCGAAATCGATGAAGATCGAAGGTGTCGTCGTCCCCGTGCGCACCTCAAAGCCGGCGGGATCCCCCGGGAAGCTCGCTGCGAAGTCCACCACCGGTGTCCCAAGACCGCCAGGCCAGGATTTCCCGCCATTGACCGCCACATCAATCCCCTCGAAGTCCATGGTGATTGCGGACACTCCCACGAAAGCAACCGTGTCCGCTGAGGCCCTCAGCGCATGGAACTTGGGCAGGATCTGGTCGAAACCCGGCAGGGCGGCCAAGGTCGGCGTCATCATGACAAACCCGAGGTTGAGATTGTCGATCACCAACCCCACCGCGTCCTCGTTCAGCACGGTCTCATCGGCCACAGAGCCGTCACCGTCCTGGTCGGTCTTGTAGGGCCCGTTCATCCCCACAAACGCATGGGCGCCACTGACCCCGATCTGCATGGTCTCCACTTCGAGGTTCTTGATCGTGGAGAAGTCGTTTGTGATCTGCAGGGCATCGGGCCCCAGCCCGAACGTGCCCTCCTTCGGTATCCCGCTTAAGGCCGAAAACGCCTCGGTCAGATCCCCGGGAAGACCTGTCGCCACGTCCACCCGCTGCGATGGCCCCTTCTCAAACGAGAAGCTTCCGATCACGTAGACGAACTGTGAAATCTGCAGCAGCACACTATCGGTCGACGCACGGATGAGCTGGTCACCGCCAAAATCGATGTAGATGGGAGCAGTCGTCGTCCCCGTGCGCACTTCAAAACCCGCCGGATCCAGCTTGCCGTCCCCATCCACGTCCTCCCCGGCACTCTCCGCCGGGAAACTCGCCGCGAAATCGATCACCGGCGTCCCAAGACCGCCGGGCCACTCACTCCCATTATTCACCTCGACGCAGACGTTCCTCACCGAGGCCTCAAGGATGCCCTCCAGCCCGACCATCCCGGCCAGACCAGCGGTCGCCTTCAACGCATAGAACCTGGGCAAAATCTCTCTGACTTGTTCCGGGGTAAAATCCGAGTCTCCCGCAAGGGCCAGTGCCAATGCCGTCGCGGTGGGCTCCATCATGACAAAGGCAAGATCGAGATCGTCGATCACCAGGCCCGCCGCGTCCTCGTTCACGGCGGTCTCATCGGCCAGAGATCCGTCACCGTCCGAGTCGATCTGGTAGGGCCCGTTCATGCCTACAAAGGCGTGGGCGCCACTCACGCCGATCTGGAGGGTGCTCATCTCCACATTGGAAATGGTGCTGCCCAGGCTCGTGAGCACCTCGCCCACGTCGGGGCTGATCAGGTTGCCCAGAGCCGCAAGCGCGTCGACGATGTTCCCCGGCAAGCCGGTGGTCACGGCGGCGAGGACGCTCGGCCCTTTCTCGAAGGAGAAGCTCCCGACCAGGTGCACGAACTGCGAGATTTGCAGCAGCACGCTATCCGCCGACGCGGCGATGCGCTGGTTACCGTCCATATCGATGTAGATGGACGGCGTTTCGATCCCCGTCCGCACTTCCAAGCCCGCGGGATCCAGCTTGCCGTCGCCATCGGCGTCACCGGCGGTCTCCGCCGGGTAACTCCCCGCGAAGTCGATCACGGGTGAGAACGGTCCGCCCGACCAGCCAAAGCTATCATTGATCTGGACTCGGAGATTGCTGGCCGAGGCCTCCAAGACGCCCTCGAGGCCCACCATCCCGATACTCCCCGCGGTCGCCTGCAGCGCGTAGAAGACAGGCACCTTGGGGATGAGGGGAACGGCGAGGACGAAAGCCAGATCCAGATCGGTCAGGGCCAGCCCGGTCGCCTCCGTATTGATTTCGCCTGTGTCCACTGCCCCATTATCGTTGGCGTCGTTCCAGTAGGGGCCGTTCAAGCCCACAAAGGCCGTGAGATCGGTCGCCACGATCTCCACGGTGGTGGCGGGCACGTTTTCCATAGTGGAGTAATCGGGGGAATCGAACTGGAAGTTGCAGGCCTGGAGCAAAGGATTGTCCGCAAGCCCGGCAATTTCCGTCAGCACTGAGAGCAATTGGTCACGGATCGAGGCAGGCATGAGCGCTGTGCCAGTGGCCACATCAACCATTTCGATGCCGAAGGGCTTGCGCAGGGTTAGCAGCCCCCGGGCCTGGAAGAATCCGCCGACACTGATATCGAGGTTCGCGGTGACCTCGAGCCCCGAGGGGTCGAACCGGACAGTCACATCGCCGATCGGCGTCGAAGCCGTCTCGTTGAACGAGTAGCCCTCGAGCAGCCCGAACAGGCTTTGCAGGGCGAGGTCCAGAACCTGTCCCAGCTCCCCCCTGACCGTGCCGCCCACATCAAAGGCGAGTGACGGCAGCCGTTCAGCCAACTCGACTACGAAATCGAAGATGTCCACGATGCCCAGACTGATAAGCTTGCTCGCGGCGGCAAGGGTGCCGAGTTCCCGGCCGGTCGAGATGTCGGCAGGGTCCTGGACAAAGGCCGTTACAGCCTCGATGATCTTCTGCTGCGCATAGACGTTGTTCGTCAAGCCGGTGTGATCCACCGGCTCGCTGGCGTTTGCCGCCGTAATCTCAACCAGAACCAGTTTCGGGCTGGTACCACTCCGGCGTAGATCTCCCTCAAACAGTCCGGCCGACGACGCGGTGGGAACGGTCCCATCCCCTTCGGGGCCACTGGAATTGGATTCCGTGTCCTGGTACCAGACCGTCGAGTCGCCCGGCCAGTCTCCAATGTACTGATCGAACGGCAGCAATTCGTTGTCCAATCCCAGCAGGAGGTCAGCGCCGATGTGTCGGAGTATCCGGTCCTCCGTGTCCTCCTGCCCGCTGTAGACGATCGTGGTGAGCCCCTGGACCAGATCCACCCAGGCATTGGGATCGGGCGAGCCACCAGCAACAAAGGCGTTGAGATCCAGCAGCAGCTTGTTCTCTATGCCGGCGGCGGCCTCCGAGAGGGCGCCCCACGTGTCGCCGCCGTCGGAACTGTACGCTCCGGCATAGGTCGGCAGCAGGTCCTGCAGGGTGCCTACATATTGGCGAATGAACCATTTCTGCGCATCGCCACCCTGATTTTCGATGTCATCGAGATCGGCGTTGGTCAGCGTGGCACCGTCCGGAAGGTTCAGAGGTTGACCGGACTCGACCAGCTCAAAGGCTTGCCCGGTAAGAAGGCCGAGAACACGCGAGGCCAGTTTCTGGCTGAAATCATTCTGGAGGAAGTTGTAGGTACCGGAGACTCCCTCGTTCGGGACGCCCACCTGAACGAGATTGTACACCCGCGGCAGTTGGCGGCCGCCGTACGAATCTTCGTAAGCGTTGCTCTGGATGTAGCTTCGCGCCACCAATCCACCTGTGCTGTGGGTCACGATATCGACGGACGCCACCGTCTCTCCCAAATGACTAGGACTGGCGGCCCATGCGCTTACTGCCCGATCAAGCCAGTAACCCAGATAGTCGAGACCAGTCTCGTACGTGGTATCAGTGATAGCTTCAGCGGTGACACCCGTCAGGCAGCCGTCCCGCGCATCATCCTGGGGCGCGACCGGGACCCGCCAGTCCCAGAGGGCGGCAAAGAAATCGACTCCCGGCGTGTAGCCCACATCATCAAAAGACTGGACCAGGTTGCCGTAGGTCTGCTGCAGCGGTTCGAGCGCCAGCTTGTCCGGTGCCAGACCGGGATTGAGCAGCCATTCCTGGAAACCCGCGCCGGACATATCGGCCGCCAGTGTCCCCGCAAAACCGGGGATGAAGATCAGAGGTCTGGCCGGAATAATCTCCTCGGCCACAGCGCTCAGAGGCGTACTACCAATGGACGATGCCACATGCGCAAAACCGAGCAAGTGCCCAGCCTCGTGGGCGACCAGATCGGCAAGCAAAGCCGCATACTCGCTGGGAGTCTGGGCCGTTGGCGGGATCAATTCCGAGAAGACAAAGGCATTGTCGGTGTGGTCATCATTGCCGGCATCGACCTTCTCAGCCAGACCGAGGAAGGAGCCATACTGTGCAAAGGCAGAATCATCTCCGCCAATGTAGATTGTTGAGTAGGCTGTCGTGCCGTCCGGCTCTGTGACGGTAAACCGGATGCCCGAGCCGGCAAAGATACTGCACAGCCTCTCGAGAGTCTGTGCAATGATGATTTCTTCCTGCCCGGCGAATCCGTCCGGGGCATAAAACGCGGACACATCGATCTGCGTCGCCGTGACCGGGCCTTCGTAGGCGACGCCCTGTTCGCCGTCAAAATCAAGATAGATTACCTGCGCGTCAAAGCAATCTGCCGCAGGATAAACAAGATAAAGTCCGGGGAGGATTGGGTTTATGAGTGTCTCTGTGTCGTCGGCTGACTTGTTGACGGCCCTTGAGTCAGTCGCTGTTTCTGCCGCGAGGGCGGAGAATCCGGTCGTTAATGGACTTACATCATCCTGCGGAGGTCCCCGGATATCGACTGAAGAGGCGTCTGAAGTGTGTATGATTTCCTGCTGATCGCCAACGATGGGACCCGCCGTCTCTGTTTGTGAGATCGTGTTAGGACCGGGGCACTCCGTCCGCAGGGCCCAAGCCCTCTGGCCCAGCGAAGCCACGGGGAGCACCGATGTTGTCCCGGTGTCCGTGCCAAGCGAACCGTCGACCTGGACGGGCTGGGCTGTCTTCTCGGCTAACGTTATCTCAATGCAACGTCCGCCCTCGCGGCCGGTCTCCGAATCGACAATGATTTCATCCGGTTGCTGTATGTCTACCAAAACCGTGGTGATAATCTGAGGTTGACGATTCCGGCGATCAGTCTCCTCCGCATCCACCTCGATGAGAATGGCAGGATCGCTGGAAAAGACATCCAGGCTGAGCGCCGGTTCGATCCCTGCGAAGTCGCCGTTCAGCAGGATTCTGGGCTCGAGTTGCTCCAAGCAAGGTGGCCTCTGGAACGGTATATTTCCCCTGCCTCGGTTCTCGCTCCCCACCGAACTGGCCAGGCCCACCACCACCTGAACTCCCCTCGTGAAATCCCGCGACAATCCTTAGTACGAGCCGCATTCCAACCTTCCCCAGAGAGTGCGCACGTGGCTTTCGACTGGGACGCCGACTGCCCAGATGCTGCTCTTGGGTCATTAATACCAGTGGACCAATGCGCCGCCAGATTGTCAAGCAAAAAGTCGCAATTTTGGATTTTCTTACCCTACATGTGCACCCGAAGAGCCTTACCGCTCGTCGCCGATCCATGTGTCAGGAACCGTGGAGGCACGCAGCGGGTGTCGGGTGCCACCGGACTACCGTGGTGGACCGCTATCCCCTTGGAAGACCGCCACTTACGTCCCAGAGTTCAGCGTTCGCGTCTTGCCGCCGATGGAAGCCACACTGCCCTGAAAGACCGAGCAATAATGTGATGCTCGGTGGGGGGCGAAGCAATACTGTGACACCTCGAAAGATATTTTGCAGAAAGGCGCGGTCCTTCATGACTGCGGGCGTTGTCGTCACAACTCGTTGCTCAGCGATCAGGTATTCGCCAACGGTATGGCTGTCGGGATCGTCTTATAGACAAGCTTGCCGTCAGGGCCGCTCGCAACAAGGAAGAACAAGTCACTGGCGTACACTGTCGCATTTCATGTTTGCCCCTCGCAGAATCACCTCCCGGGCTCAAGGGTAACCACGTCCCCCTTGGTCGTGGAAAACTGCAACAGGTCGCCGGAGAGGTCGCGTACCTCGTTGCCGTTGCGCTTCAGCGCAACCGTCGCGCCCGGCCAGGGATTACGAAGGCGACACTCGCCACCGGCCTGGGACTTGACTTGAATGAATTCGATCTGGCCGCCCTGCATCGAAGAGCTGACCAGGAACGCCCTGCGCGCCAGGAGAGTGAATTCCGCGTCCCACTCTCTGGGCCAGGCGGGAAAGACGCGAATAACGGGCTCGCGAGCGGGCCCGGCGGCGACGCTCTGAAGCAGTGCATTGTGCAGCGTGTCAGCCACCCGGCCGAGGCGCTGGGCGTTGGTCGTCTGGGCGCCCTCGCGCTGGTCCAGCCGATTGGCCAGTACCGGCGCACGGTCCGGGAAAGACAGTTGGTTGGGCAGCAAATAGCGCACCGCATCGGCCCGGCCCATCATGGCCGACGCGACCGGCACTTTGGACAGCACGCCCGGCCGCGTGCTCGGACCACGCAGGTAGCCGTCCATGGTCGCGTGAGCGATCTTCATGATTTCGGGATTGCCGTTCTCGAGCGTGCACAAATCGAAGAACCACTGCGGCATCGTGTTGCCGTCCGGACGGCCGTCGCCTCGACCGCGAAAGATAGGTGGCAAGGCACGAATCCAGACGAGTGGGTCGCCGCCGGTCGGCAACGGCGCCAGATTGTCCAGGAATTCCTTCCACACCGGCCTCATCTCCGCGTCCACCCCCAGGATTTCCGAAGCCTTGATGACCGCCGGCAGGATTCCCATAATTGAGGCGATTTCCTCATCCGGATCGCGTCCGCCTTGGACGGACTCGTTGCTGTTGACGTGATGGATGTGGTATTTGCGATCCTCGCCTTTCTTGAGATTCGGATAGTTGCGATAGAATTCCGCCACACCTTTGAGCATCGGGTAAGCCCTGTCCCGCAGCCAGGTTTTGTCCAGCGTGTATTCGTAGCGCTGCCAGTACGTATAGGCTACTTTCGCACCGCGCGAGAAGATGTGCGTGACGTTTCCGTAAGGTCCGCCGCCGCGTTCGGTCGGCTGCCACACCCCATCCACATAGCTGCCGCCGCCCATCCAGTTCCAGCGGCTCGAGTGCGGCTGGCCGGTGCGCGCGACCACGAGGAACCTCTCGCTCCTCTGGTCCCAGGGCTTCTTCAACAGGTACAGCTCTCGCATTTCCGCCGCGATGTCGTCGGGCAGTTTCGCGAGCCCATCGAAGGCTACCGTCTCGGGGATATAAATGCCCTGGCTGCCCCATTGCTGCTGGGCTGCGACGGAGCAGGAATGGGACATGCCCGAATACATATCAAACATCGGGTCCAGCAGTTCCATGCGGTTCGTCGCCAACAGCGCATTGTACATGCACTCCTGGTTTGCCCCCCAGTAATGCCCGCCCCACGAACGCTTGTCACCGCCGGTAATCCAGATCATCCCATTGAACTTGGCCGGGAACTTGCCGCGCGAGCTGGAGGCCATCACGTAGAGGTAGTAGGTGTAGTTCTGTTCGATAGAGTCCGCCACACCATCTGCGCTGTGCAGGCGGACGAAGCCCTTCGACCAGAAATTGTGCCACCAGGTCTTGTTCGACTCCGCTAATCCTGCATAGCCCTTCTTCTCCGCTGCCACCAGTTGCCCCAGTGCCGCCGCGACAATATCCTGCTTCGGATCGAAACTCGCCGCACTGGCGATGAGAATAGTGAAAGACCCGCGTCCCGCCTCGGCCACCAGCCGAATCTCACCCTCATTGGACGTCTGCACTAAGGCTTTGCGCCCAACGATTCCGATAGCCACCACTGAGCCACAGTCGTAGTCCGCCTCCGTGAATTTCTGGGTCAAGATGATCCTTCCGTCGCGGCCTTCGATTCTCGAGATGGCGGTATGTGCCCCGGTCTTCACTTCGGACGCTCTGAGCATCCGCAAAACGGCGGTGATCGCAACGGGCTGCTCCCGGTTATCGCTGACCTCCAAGGCCATCACGTTCTGCTCGTTCCACGCCAGCACGTTGGCAATGACGCCGTCTCCTCGCACATCCGCCAGACCATCGTAGCAGAAAAGGTGTTGCGACATTCTTCCTTCTGTGAATACTGCCCCGCCAACGGCGATATCCACGAATCCGCAGCCGCCGCAGTAGTCGCTGTTTCGCGCCGGAAAACTCGTGCTATAGGAGTTGTTGGCAAACACATCGACGCGATTGATCTGCAACCGGATCGCCTCCGGCGTGGTCCACACCAGGCTGCCCATCCGGCCGTTGCCCACGGGTATTCCTTCCTCGCTGCGGCGAACCGGCTTGTCATAATGAAGGTCCGCCCGCGAAACCAGTTTGCCATAATCAACGCTCGCCATCCCCGTGCCGGCGGCTCTCGTCTGCGCCGCAGGGCCGTTCAGGAGACACAACGATCCGGCGACAACCGACAACACCGTGGCCATTCTCTTGCTGTTCGTCATTTCGAAAGCTCCAGGGCCGGTTTGATCTCGAACGTGCGGGCTTCGCGGTCGATCGTCACGGTGGTGCCGTCGGCGAAGGTGCTGCGCTCCTGGCGATGGTTCGCATCCAGGAATTCGTGATTTGTCATCTCCAGGAGGGCGATCCGCTTGTGCAGGGCGGCGATCTGCCGCATCCATTGCAGGCTCTCGCCGCTGCGCCCGACACTGGGATAGCCACCGTTCAGGAGACAGCGCAGGTGATCGCCTACGCCGCCTTCCGGCGTCAGGATCGCATCGTGATAGACCAGGTTGTACAACGGCGCCGCGATACATTGGCCCGCCTTCGCCTCGGAGGAGTAATCCACGTAGGGGACCACCCAATCCGCGCCCGCTTCGGTGCCCACGATGCCCAAGTTGTTGCGGGCCCACTGGAAGCATTGCGCTCGACAGCGCATCGAATCGGTTCGTGTCACCGGATGCTCGGGATTGAAATCCTCCGTCGGTGGGACGTAGCCGAACACGTCCAGATAGCTGCCCTGCATGCGGATGCCGTGTTCGAACACCAGTTGGTAGTTCTTGACCAGGTGCGGCAGAGCGAGGCGGGCATTCAGGTAAGCCATCTTGCCGCCATCCCAGTAGTCCATGAAGGGGATGCCGCCCTCCTTCCAGGTCCCGAAGCGCGTGCCGGGAAACGCGGTCGGCCGGCTGGTCGCATCCTCCTCGTGGACAGCGAACTGCGGGTCATAGGACGGGGCATCCACGTAGTAGTCGCGGTACTGGTCGTGCAGATTGTAGAGGTAGCCGAGTTCCTTGCAGGTATCGACCCATCGTTTCAGTCCCTCCCAACCGCCGGCGGCCGGCGCGGGCGGCAAGACGTCCGGATGCTGACGGTCGTAACCCTGATAGGGCCAGCCGGCCAGCGTGACGTACGCTCGCTCTATGCCTCTGGCCTTCAAGTCGCGGAGTTGTTGCGCCAACTCATCAAAGGTCGTTACCCGATAGTTGCGGTCGGGGTGGTTCGGATCGTAGCGGTGCCCGCCCGGCTTGTAGTTCCGCAAGGCATGCTGCCGAACGTGCGGCGTGCCGATCAATTGGCCCACGAGAGGCTCCCGGGCGATCTTCTCCTTGAGCGAGACAAACTGCCCTGTGTCCATCACGTACCGGCGATACCGCTTGCACATCGTCACGTAATCGCCCTTGGCGAAGAAGCACAGGCGCACGGAGCGCGGATACCGGAGCCTGCCGAGGGAGGCCAGCCAGCGCGGCCCAATCACCGTGGGACCACCCGCCGGATGAGAGAACGTGTACGCGGCGTCGGCGGAGGTCTCGACAATCAGGATCAGCGCCGACTCGCCTTTTTGAAAGCCCCACCAGGACATGGACCAGCACTCGATGAGATTGCTCTGGATAATACTGGTGTCGGTCGCGATGAGCGACTCCTGCCCTCCCGGTACGTTGCGGTACGGATGGTACTCCTGGGGCCAGTTGCCGGGGAGCAGGTTGCCACGGACGTGGCTCAAGGCCGTGTAGTTGACGCCCCGGGCGTCCATTTCTCTGGGCCAGTCCAGGTGCCGGACCGAGGCCTCGCGCTCGATCGCCACGGCCTCACAAACCAGTTCCTCGTCCTTACCTTCCAGGCAGACGGTCAGACATAGCGTCAGGTCCAATTCGAGCCCCTGGTTTAGCAGGCCGTTGCTGCAAAACCGTTCCAGGCGGATCTTCACGCCCGTCTTGGCTCCGGTGTCGTAGGGCGTAATGTCGATCTTCCCGGCATCCGCCAGACGCAAATAGAACTCCTCCCCCTTGGACTTGACCAGCATGTCCTTCTCGGACGAGGGCTCCATCTTCCAGATGACAGGCCCGGCTTGCACGCTCATCGTCAAATCCGACACGTTGAGAGTGACCCTATTCTTCTGACCCTCAATGTGCCAGATGCCCTCCTTATGAGACACACGGACCGGCGGGGCGCCCCACTGCTCGCGCGGCAGTCGCTGCGCGAAGGCCAACGAGGACACCACCTGCAGGCAAACCACTCCCGGAATCATGAGTCGGTAAGACATTGTCAGATTCTCCATCTTTGGTGGCAGACCGCTTGGATGCTCATGATGGTACTCTTCGATACCGTCCTGGATGCCCGACCGTCAATACACAAACCATGACTCCGACTCAGAATTTCTGTGGTTTCTTTCGCGCCGCAGAAATCTTGGTGCGGACGCCATTTTCTGGTTTAATCCCGCGCGGCTCGGGATATTCAACCGATAGTATCCGTATGAGTGACTCTTCGAAGACCAACGAGTTCTTGCGTCTGCTCATGGCGCACCAGCGGCGCCTCTACGCCTTCATTCTGACGATGGTTCCGAATCATGGGGATGCGGAGGATCTGTTCCAGGAGACGGTCCTGCTGCTGTGGTCCAAGTTCGACAGCTTCACGCCGGGCACCAGCTTCACGGCGTGGGCGTATGCCATCGCCCGCTACCAGATCCTCAGCGTGCGCAAACGCCATGCCACCCGCGGAGTTCTTTTCAGCCAGGCGGCCGTGGAACTGCTGCACGGCGAGTCTGAGCGGTTCATTGAGCAAACCGATATCCGCATGCAGGCGCTGCGTCACTGCATCGGCAAACTCGATCCAAAAGACTACGAATTGATCCGCCTGCGCTACCGGGATGAAGTGACCATCGCGCGCATTGCCCAGCAGATGGGTCGATCCATGCAGGCCATCTATAAGCGAATCGTCCGGATTCATGATGCCCTCCTGCGCTGTGTGCGCAAGGCTCTCAGCGAGGAGAAGTTCGCGTGAGCCAGAAGAGCCAGATCCCGCCGGACTTCGCGGAATGGATTGTCCGCTCTCTCGATGGCGCGATCACGCCGGGACAATTTGCGCAGCTCGATCATGAGATTGCCACGAACGATGAGGCACGTGCCTACTACCTGGAATTCATCACGACCTATGTCGGCCTGATGTCGCTCCTGGGAGGATTGCCCAAAGCCGAAACTCTGGTGGAGGCCGGCCCTGTGGGCAGTGTGCCGGTCGGGGCATCAGAAGAAACGCCTCACGGGGTCCGCACGAACGTGACGCACAATTCACAGGCGTCCGAGCAGGACAGGGTTCGCGAGATCGAACGCCTTGCCGCCCGACAGCTTGCCGAGTTTCTCGCCCAGCAGCAGGCCCAGCCCCAGTCCCAGACCCCGGCGGCGAGTTGGGACTTGTGGTCCGCCATCTGCGGAGCTGCCCAAGCCGGGCAGCGCTTCGCGGCCGTTGGGGCCAGGATGGCCAAGGTGACTGCGGTTTGCCTGCTCGTGCTGGGTGCTTTCTCGATCATGGGCCTCTATATCTATGCGAATCGGACGTTGGGCATGGTGGTGGACTCAGCGAATGCCAAATGGGATGTACCCATCCAGCAGACAGGCGAGCTGCGGGCGGGTCGCAGAACGCTCGCAGAAGGGTACGCTCGGATCCGGCTCAAGAAGGGCACCGAGGTTCTTCTGCAGGCCCCAAGCACGTTCGATCTGCGGAGCACCAACCGGATGTTCCTGGAGAATGGCTGGATCACCGCCAGCGTGCCGGCGGCCGCGTCAGGCTTCACCGTCCGGACGCCGGCGTCCAGCGTCGTTGACTTCGGAACGGAATTCGGCTTGCTGGCGGGGGATGCGGGCAACACCGAAATCCACGTCTTTGAGGGGAAGATCGATTTCGAGTGCGCGCGTATCACGGATGCCACCAAGACCCGTCAGAGGCTGGTCAAGGATGAGGCGGTGACTGTCGATGCGGCGGGGAAGACGAGCCGAGTCTCCGTGCGGGAGCGCGCGCGTCTGTTCTCACGCGCTATGCCTGCAGCAGAGGGGTTCGGCGTCCCGGGAAAGCGGCTGGGCCTGGCGGACCTGATCGGCGCAGGCAACGGCTTGGATACCGGCGTCTGGGGCCAGGGCCTCGATGCTTCCACCGGTCAAATCACGTCCGGACGCAAAATTCTCAAAGGACAGGACAATGGATTCCGGCGGGTGCCCTCGCTCCCCTTTATCGATGGAGCCTTTGTCCCCGGCCGCAACAGCGATTCCACGATCGTCACCTCAACGGGGATTCACTTCGAGCAATGTCCGAAGACCTCCGGCACGAGCTACGAGGCCATCGTCAACGGCGCGACCTTTCAAGTCGGCTCGTCCGGAGAAATCCATGCCGGGCATCTGGCCGGACAGACCTACAACACCCGGGCCCATCCCTCCCTCGGCATGCACCCCAATGCGGGGATCACCTTCGACTTGGAGGCCATCCGCCACGCGATGCCGGAAGCCCGGATCAGGCGTTTTCATGCGCGCTGTGGCGTGTCGGACAATGTCGTCCCCTTCGCCGAGCGGGATGCCGACCCCAACCTGATCGCCGTGACGTTCTGGGTTTTGTTGGACGGCCGACCCGAGTTCTCCAGGACACTCAAGGTTGTGCCTGCTCAAGCGGAGCAGATCGACGTTCCCATCGAGCCCGGCGACCGTTTTCTGACCCTGGCCACAACCACGCCCGGCGAATACCGCTATTGCTGGGCCCTGTTTGCCGAGCCGGCTCTGGAGTTGAACAGAAAGAAGCCGTAAGGGTGAAAGATCTTTCGCCCCTACACTCTATATCACACGTTTCTTATGGAAGGAGGATAGTCATGTTCCGAAAGTCAATGGTTCTGGTATCGCTGGTGTTGGGAGGCCTTTCGGCAAGTGCCGCCACCGTGGATCTTAACACCGGCGTCGTCGCCTGGTGGACCTTCGATGAGGGCACAGGCACAGTCGCCCACGACGGCAGCGGCAACGGCAACGACGCCACGCTCATGGGCAACGCGACGTGGGTGACGACCGGCGCGCCGGGCAAGGAAGGGTACGCCATCTCGCTCAACGGCACGAGCGCCTTCCTGCGCATCGAGCACAATCCCAGCCTGGATTTGACGAAGGCCATGACGTACGAGATGTGGATCTATTACACCGGCACGCCCGCGGACGCTCTCTTCTGCAAGGGGGTCTCCGGAGATGGGAATGCCTGGAAGAACCTGGCCGTCCGTCTCGACGATGACCCGGTGACATACCGGCAGTTGAACTGGCGCAGTCGCGGCGGGGACACCGTCAACGCCCTCAACTCCCGCACGGGCATCCCCCTGGCCCGGTGGATTCACGTGGCGGTGACTTTCGACGTCAACGCCCCGGGCAACAACCAGAAGATCTACCTCAACGGCAAGCTCGATGCCGAGAACCGCTCGGCCAACCCGCTCACCACGAACATCGGCCCGCTCTTCCTCGGCGCGGAGACCTACACCCAGCCGGCCGGGCGATGGTTCTTCCAGGGCATGATTGACGAAGGCAGCATGTACAACCGGGCCCTGAACCCGGTCGAAATCAAGACGATTGCCGGCGTGAAGCCCGCGACGGATCCCACCCCGAAGGATGGGGCCACCGTCAGCACGACCGATGTACTGCTGGAATGGTGGCAGGGGTCGAACGTGGCGGCCAAGAACGGCCATCACGTGTACTTCAGCGACCAGATCGCCGATGTCAACAACAGTGCGGCTCAGGCGGACAAAGGCTTCACGACCGACCCGAACTATGGGGTCAAAGGCCTGACGCCAGGCGCGATCTATTACTGGCGCGTCGATGAGGTCAATGATGTACACCCGGACAAGACCTGGAGAGGCCCCGTCTGGAGCTTCACGGTCGCGACCGAGAGAGCCGCCGTGCCCAATCCGCCGGATGGGGCTCAGTACGTGAACCGCAACCGGATTCTGAGTTGGGCGCCGGGCACCGGGGCGGCGTCGCACCGTGTCTACTTCAGCATCGACCAAACCAAGGTAGCCGCGGGAGCCGCGGAGGCCGACAAAGGCGCGACGACCGAGCCCAATTTCGTCCCCGGGACCCTGAAGCACGACACCATCTACTACTGGCGCGTGGACGAATCCGACGGCGTCAAGACGCATCCGGGCGACGTCTGGTCCTTCGAGACCACCGCCTCCGGCGATCCCAACCTCGTGGGCTGGTGGACCTTCGAGGGCAACTACCTCGACATCAGCGGCAACGAGAACCACGGCTGGCCCGTCAACAACGCTCATACCACCACTGTGGACAACCGGCCCTACAGCAGCACGACCGGCGTCCTGACCCTCAACGGCACGAACGAGTGCGTCTACGTGCCGTACAGCAAGTCCCTGGACATCGCCACGATGGGCACGGTGGCGATCTGGGTGTACGGCGGAGCCGGCAACGACGCTCCCATTCGCCACGGCGGCTGGAATGCGTCCTACAGCTTCCGGCTCAACAATGCCGCCACGCGCCTCCTGCAGTTCCGTACCACCGGCGCTGCACCCGGCCTGGTGACAACCACCGGTGTGCCCGCCACGGAATGGGCCCATGTCGCCCTGACGTTCGATTACACCGTCCCCGACCCGGGCACCAACCAGAAGTTCTATATCAACGGAAAACTGGATGCCGAGAATCGCGCGGCCACACCCATCGCACACAACCTCTACTACGTCGCGATCGGCGGACGAGAGAACGCCGCCAGCATGTGGGGCGGCATGCTCGACGACGTCCGCATCTACAACCGGGCCCTGGCAGCCTCGGAGATCAAGATCGTCATGACCGGCGACCCGAACCTGGCCGGCGATCCGAGCCCGGCGGACAAGTCCATGCCGGATGAAGCACACGCCACGCCTCTGACTTGGACCAAGGGCGTCAACGCCGCCGAACACGACGTGTACTTCGGCACCGACGCCGGCGCCGTGCAGAATGCCACGCCGGCCGACCCGCTGGGCGTCTACCAGGGCCGCCAGGCGGATACCAGCTTCACGCCGAAGGCTCTGGAGTGGGGTAAGACGTATTTCTGGCGAATCGACGAGGTCAATCCGGGTCTGCCGGGCAGTCCATGGAAGGGGGCCGTCTGGAGCTTCACCGTCGCCGATTTCGTCATCGCGGATGACTTCGAAAGCTACACGGACGATTTGGCGGCCCAAGCCACGATCTTCGACACCTGGATCGACGGCTACACCAACGGGCTCAGCGGCTCGACCGTGGGCAATCCGCAGGCCCCGTTTGCCGAGCGGACGATCGCCCACGGCGGCCGGCAGTCGATGCCGTTCGACTACAATAACACGAAATCGCCCTTCTACAGTGAGGCCCAGAGACAGTGGGCTGGGCCGCAGGATTGGACGGTCAACGGCGTCAGCGACCTGAGCCTCTGGTTCCGCGGCAATCCAGCGTCCTTCGTTGAGACGGCGTCGGGCGCGATCACCATGAGCGCCTGGGGCACCGATATCTATGGCACGGCCGATCAATGCCGCTTTGCCTACAAGGCGCTGACCGGCAACGGCACCATCATCGCCCAGGTGGAGAGCCTCGGCAACAGCGACCCCTGGGCCAAGGCCGGCGTGATGATCCGGGAGAGTCTCGAACCCGGCTCGCGCTTCGCCATCATTCTGGCCTCGCCCGGCAACGGCGTCCACTTCCAGGCCCGACTGATTACCGACAGCGGCGCCACCAGTGATACGGCAGTCGCGACACCGGAGCAGAATGCCCTGAGAACCCCCGTTTGGGTCAAGCTGGAGCGGTCGGGCAATACGTTCAGCGGCTCCTACTCCACGGACGGAGTGAAGTGGACGGCGATGTCCTGGAACCCGCAGACGATCAACATGGTCGCACCCACCGTCTACATCGGCTTGGCGCTGACCAGTCACAACGTCAACGTCCCAACGACGGCTTCTTTCTCCGGCATTGCCACGACCGGTACGGTTTCGGCTGGCCCGTGGCAAGTGGCCAGGGTCGGGGCCGCTCATCCCGGCAACGATCAGGCGAGCCTGTACGTGACAGTGGAGGACAGCACCGGCAAAGCGGCCACCGCCGTCAACCCCGATCCTGCCGCCGTGCTGACCACGACGTGGACCGAGTGGAAGACTCCGCTGAGCAGCTTCCCCGGCGTGAATCTCACCAAGGTCAAGAAGCTGTACGTCGGTGTCGGCGACAAGGCTAATCCGAAACCGGACGGCACCGGTAAGCTCTACTTCGACGATATTCGCATTACAAGATAGCCACCCAACGACACGATGCAACGGGGCCCGTGTCCAATCGACACGGGCCCCGGCATTTCCTACCTCAGGCGGATACAGCGAGTCTCTCCCCGCCATCATCCGCCTGTCTTTCCCGCCCCTCTTGCCCCGGCTCCACGTGCCTCGGTTTCCCGGCGCGGCTTGTCTCCTGAAGGCCGCCTCCGGCAAGCCAACGGTGCTGCCAGGGCATGACCCGCCGTGGAGCTACGGGCTCGATTCGATCCGGTAAAGGTGCTCCTTCGTCCGCAGGAAGAGCGTTCGTCCGGAAACGGCCGGCGAGGCCATGAAACCGGAATCGAGCACGTTCGTGGCTAGGAGTTCGTAGTTCCGGGCCGCCCAGAAGACCCTCGTCACCCCTTCCCGGCTGAAGCAATAGACGTGTCCATCCGCGTAGAGCAGGGAAGCGCTGAAGCTCCCTTTGAGACGCTCCCGCCAGACCTGCTTGCCGGAGGCGGCTTCCAGGCAGGTAAGAACCCCCGCGTCATTGATCATAAAGAGCAGATCGTCCACCAAGACCGGGGATGGTATTTGCGGCACCAAGCTGGCGGTCTTCCAGATGATGCTCTTGTCGGTCACGTTCCCCGGGCCATCGAGGCGAATGGCATACAACTCAGTCCTTCCGAATCCGGTGATCATATAGGCGATTCCGTGGCCATAGACGGGACTGGCGGCGCCGGAGAAGGCGGGATTGGGGATCTTCCAGAGCTCGCGTCCGCTTCGGGGCTCATAGCCATAGAGGGCCCTGGCTCCCACGCTGAGCATCTGCGGGTTCCCGCCCACGGGCACGATCAGCGGCGTGGCGTAGGCCTTGCGGAGGTCCCCTTCGTCTTTGGGTTTGCCGTCGGCGTCCAGATCGTTCCACTCGGCCGTGCGGTCGGTCTTACAGACGGTCCGCCCGGTCTCTTTGTCGAGCGCCACGAGGTACTGGACGTCCACCCCATCCATGGTCAGGATGAGCAGGTTCTCGAATACTACGAGGGACGAGCCCGGGCCGCGATAGTGCCGACAGGGCAGGTCGGTTCGTTTCCACAGCACGGCGCCGGTCTTCGTGTCCAAGGCGGCCGTCCCATAGCTGCCGAAGTGTACGTACACGCGCCCGGGCTCGACAACCGGCGAAGGCGAAGCATAGCAGTTCAGGGGATTGCCCAGGGGTTCAGGATGGTCGGCATGAAACAGCTTCTCCTGCCAGCGTATCTTGCCGGAATCGGCATCGACGCAGACAACGAAGAAGTCGTGACCATCGAGGGTCGCGGTCGTCAGCCACACTTGATCATCCATCACCACCGGAGTGGACCAGCCTCGGTAAGGGATGACTGTCTTCCATTCGATGTTTTCCTTCTCGCTCCAACGGATCGGCAAGCCCGGTGCGGGCGGGGCATGCCTCGCCCCTACGGCCAGGCCATCGCCCGAGGGTCCACGGAACTGGGGCCATTGGGCTTGAGCCCATGACACCGGAACGAGTAAGAGCAAGATAGCGAGACACGGCTGAAACGGGCATTTCACTGTCATAGTCCGATGTTCTGCACCAGTAACCTGATTACCGCTGTTCCCCAATTCCCTTGGCCCCCGCCTGATCCGGACCATCATCCTACCACAGCGGCCCCCGGGCTTCAAGCTTGGGGTGATGGCGGCGCTGCTGTACGGGCGAGGCATGCCTCGCCCGTACGGCCGGCCCAGGGTGCTCGCCGGCCCATTCCCTGACGACTATGACGTGCAACTGTGATTCGAGGCAAGAGCCGGCGGCTCCGTTGCCCGCCGGCCCTTGCCTGACTACCAAGTAGGAAATCCCTGCTATGGCTTCACGGGCGGGTTCTCTTTCTCGAAGTAGGTCATGAAGACCTTCAAATCCTCGATGTCCACCTTGCCGTCGCCCCAGGGCATCGGCCCGATGTCACAGAGCGTCTTGTTCGTACCCCAGTTGTCGATCAGCATCACCAGATCAACGAGGTCCAGCTTCTTGTCGGCGTTGAAGTCGACGACCGGGAGGATCGGTGCTTGCCAGATGTTGTCGCTACCGAGTCGGTCGGAGATGAAGTAGAGCGTGGAGCCGTCGAAGGAAACTCTCGCACGGCACGAGCCCAAGTTGGATGAACTGTTGACAACGGGTCCCGCGTTCATGGCTGGGCCCCACGGGTCCGTCTTCGTGGCGCGTCTCGCCATGTAGATCTGGTAACCGGCATACCCACCGGGGCGGTCGCTCTCGAAGACCATCAACAGCCCATCCGCCGAGAGCGAGGAGTTCCCGTCATAGGCGGGACTATTCACGCCCGGGCCGAGATTGACCAGGTCACCCCAGGGGTCGTTCGTCGTCGCACGCTTGCTGACGTAGAGATCAAAGCCGCCATATCCGCCCGGGCGATTGGAGATAAAGTAGAGTTCCAAGCCATCCGACGACACCGAAGGGCAAGCTTCGTCGGACGATCCGTTCACGTTAGGGCCCAGATTGGTCGGCGGGCCCCAAGGGCTGGTTCGGGTCGCACGCCTGGTCACATAAAGATCAGAGACGCCGTACCCTCCGCCCCGGAGGGAGTGGAAATAGAGCTCCAGACCATCGGCGGAGATGGATGCGCTCAAATCCCAGCTTGCACCGTTGACAAGAGGCCCGAGATTCTCCGGAGGACCCCAGGCGTCCTCGACCGAGGCCCGTTTGATGACCCAGAGGTCCCCCACGCCATATCCGCCAGGTCGGTCCCCGTACGATTCGAAGTACACTTCCAACCCATCTGCAGAGAAACAGCAGATGCATTCGTTCGCTGGGTTGAGGAGAGGAAAAGTAGATTGGATGTTCACCGGCTCGCCGAAGGTGAAATCCGCCCGCGCCGCCGGTGCGTCTAGACCTGCGAGGAAACCCAGGCCCACCAAGGACGTTACTACCATCGGAATCTCAAACAGTTTCATCTCACACCTTCCTTTCTGCCCGAAGGCAACAGACATTACTGGAATCGCATTGACGGGTCTTTCTGCAGAAAAGACGAGTTCACAATCGAAGGGCATGTCGAGGACACGGCGAAGAGGATGCCGCGCGCTGAACAGGAAATCCGAGGGAGACCGGCCACTCATGACGGCGGACCACCGCTTCATGTCGGCGTTGGCCTTGGCGCGGTCGTGCAGATGGTCGTAGTACCGGGCGCGATCGAAATAGGCGGAGGCATCCTGCGGGTCGGTCTCGATTCGGCGCGTATGAAGGCGCAGCATGTCCTGCCAGTGCTCGTCCAGTGTTCGCCCGGGACCGAGGGTATCTATCGTTGAGACGGCAGGGTCAAGATCGGCGGTCCAGAGCTCAAAGTACGGCGGGCGCAGGGCGAAGACGAGCTTCGTGCCGTCCGGGGCCCAGGAAGCCGCCATGACCTGACTGGTCAGAACCTTGGCCGGTTCGTTGCTGTCGAGAGGGTAGATCCACAAGCCGGTCCGATCCCCTACGCTGCTGTCGGCGCCCAGGCACAGTTCCTGGCCCGTGGGGGACCACCCCGGTCCGCCCCAGGTGCCAAAAGGCGCCCGCCATTCGGCCACTACCGCTTGCGAGACAAGATTCTTGACTTTGAGGGATCCGTTTTCCAGATACGCCACTTGCTGTTCATCCGATGACACCGATGGAAACTCGCTTGGGCACGCCATGATCCGTTTGGGTTCTACATTGGAACGTGCGATAGAGATCGAGCAGAGCATTTTCTCCCGACGCGAATGATAGTAGACCTGCGCGGAGTCCCTACTCCACGAGGGCCAGCCGCCCCGAGCCAGTCGCCTGGGCTCTGTGCCATCAGACTTCATGACCCAAACTTCCTCGTTCGTCAGCCAACGCTCCTGATCTTTTCGCTCGGCGGCGGTCAACTCTTCCAGCCGCAACGCCTGGCAGTCCCGAACGAAAGCGATGTACCGCCCATCCGGCGACCACCGCGGGTCCTTGCCGGGGACAATCAGCAACTCGGTTTCCTTCGTGGCGGGATCATAGAGGGCCACCCCGCTGTAACCCCGCACGCCCAGACTAAACGCCAGTTTCTTCCCATCGGGCGACCATTGAGCGCCGAATCCACCGACGAGGATCCGGCGGGCCTTGACCGAGAGATCGCGATAGGTCTCCTCGGCCTCCATTAGCGGGAGGAAGGCCGCCCCTCTCGGCGCGGGGCCGCCCCGGTGCCACGACCGTCCCGCCTCCAGAGTGTCGAACACGTATTTCGTCGCCCAGAACCAGAATTCGTTCCGGGCTGTGGGTGCGGAACGAATGATCTTCTGGAACACGGCCGCCGCCTTCTCGAAGGCGCCCAAGGCCGTCAGGGCGCAGAAGAGGTGGTACTGAAAGACCGGTCTATCCGACCAAAGCTTGAGTGCTTCGTGTGCACCGGTAATGACATCCTCATACCGGCCCATGCGCAGAAGGGTCTCCGAGCGCTGGGTGGTCAGATCAAGGCACTGCGGGTCCCCTTTCCCCATCAGTGCCAGCGCGTGGTCATATTCCGTAATCGCGTCCTCATACTTGCCCAATTCACGGAGGGCAATGGCGCGGAGAGAGCAACCGAGTGGGTCACCTCGTCGCAGGTACGTCATCCCCAGCGCGTCATCCCTCATGCGCTCATACTTCCGGGACGCATAGTGCGTGAAGGCTCTCAGCCGGAGAGATTCGTAATGATCCGGGTCGAGATCAAGAGCCTCGTTGAGCGCAGCAAGCTGCTCCTTGACCGTGACAGCCGTCATGGCCTGCAGGAAATAGGCCTCCGCGCTCGGAGTACCGCGTTTACGCGGATCGGACTGGTCTTTCCCGCCTGAAGGCGGGACTCCGAACAGTAACGCCTCAGCCTGGCGGCGGTGCTCCTCGATCTGTTTGAGCTTCTCGGCATCCAGCGATTCGCTCTCCCAGAGGATGCGGGCCAGGAGCGCATGGGCCGCCCCGGCGATCTCCGGGCGTTCCTTGAGCAGACTGTCCAGTATGGTCACCGCTTCTTTGGACCGACGGTTGTCCACGAGAATGCCGGCTTGGAGAAGCTGTGCTTCCCCTCCCACATGCTTGCTTTGGAGGACGGGTTTGATCGTCTCCAGGGCGGCATCGCGCTCGGCCTTGGCATACTGCTCCCGGGCCTGAGACAGGATGCCCCTATCTCTGAAACCTTCCGCCTCAACCAGTTGGAGCCGGTCCCGGTTCCAGAGGGAAAGAACAACGATGGCAGCACCAGCTACAACCGCCATCGCCAAAACGGCAAGGGCTTGGACTCGGTGCCTGCGAAGGAACTTGTGCAGGCGATACCCGGTGCCCGGTCCTCTGGCCAGGACCGGCTCATGCTCCAGATGACGCTGAATGTCCGTGGCCAAGCCGTTCGGGGTCTCGTAGCGCCGGGCGCGGTCTTTCTCCAGCGACTTCATCACAATCCAGTCCAGATCGCCCCGAACGGCCTTCCGAAGAAGATCGGGAGTGCAGCCGCGATGCTTCGCTATGTCGGCCAGGGTTTCGCCGAGGGTGCTGAGCTTCGTGGACGGCTTGGCCGGCTCCTGTTCCCGGATGACCCGCTGCATCTCGATATAGCCGGCCTTACGCAATTCCTCGTCACTGAAAGGCGTGGTTCCGGTGAGGAGTTCATACAGCAGCACGCCCAGCGAATAGATATCCGAGCGGGTGTCTATATCCAGACCACTCAACTCTGCCTGTTCCGGACTCATGTAAGCAGGGGTACCGATGAGGTGGCCGTAGCGAGTGAAGAATGTCTTTTCGGTCAGTAGGGGCGACGCATGCGTCGCCCGTACCATGGCCTTGGCAATGCCAAAGTCGATGACCTTGGGGATGGGCTTGCCGTCATGGTGCGTGACCATGACATTGGAGGGTTTGAGGTCCCGGTGGATGATGCCCTTTTGATGGGCGTGCTGGACGGCGTGGCAAACCTGGAGAAACAACGCCAGCCGGTCCTTGATGCTCAGGCTGTTTTTGTCGCAGTATTCCGTGATCGAGACGCCCTGGACCAGCTCCATGACAAAGTAGGGCCGGCCGGTCTCCGTAGCTCCGGCGTCGAGGACCTTGGCGATACTGGGGTGGTCCATCAGGGCCAGGGCCTGGCGCTCCGCCTCGAAGCGGGCGATGACCTGGCGGGTATCCATGCCCAGCTTGATGATCTTGAGAGCCACTTTGCGGCGGATGGGTTCGGTTTGCTCGGCCATGTAGACTACCGCCATGCCACCCTCGCCGATCTTCTCCAGGAGCTTGTAGCGCCCGATCATCGCGCCGGGAGCCTCCGTCACAGGAGAATCGTCCAGGGCGACACCGTCACCTACGGGGGGAGATTCCAGGAAATTGTCGCGGACGTCGTAGGCGCTCAGCAGGCTCTCGATTTGGGCCCGTAATTGGGGATCGCCTCCACAGGCCGCTTGAAGATAGGCGGCGCGGTCCGCGACCGGCTTGGCCAAGGCGGCGTGAAAGATCGATTCTTCATCTTTCGGGTCAGCAGCCATGAACTTCTCCCGTAGTTTTCCTGCGCTTTACCATGCGACAAAGATGGCGGTCATCCCCTCACGAAAATCCTGGGAGGCCAAAGAATTCTATTCGGCGTGTGCGGCGTCGCGGCGACGCCGGATCTCCACCCGCAGCCAGCAGCGGGCATAGACCCAATACCTCTCGGCCGTCGCGTGCGAGATCCCCAGGGCTTCCGCTGCCTGGGGGATGGTCAGACCGGCGAAATAGCGGAGTTTCACGACTTGGGCTTTGACCGGGGCCTTCCGGGCGAATTTCTCCAGCGCTTCATCCAGTGCGATCAGGTCGTCGGGGACACGATCGTCGGGCGTCGCCGCGGCGGACTCCTGAAGCTCAATTCGACGAAGCGTCCCGCCGTGCCTGATGCGTCCTCTGTGACGGGCGTTCTCCACCAAGATCCGGCGCATCGCCTCGGCGGCAGCCGCAAAGAAGTGTCCCCGGTTCTCCCAACTTTGTGGTTCCTCTCCCACTAACCTGAGATACGTCTCGTGAACCAAGGCCGTGGCCTGCAGGGTCTGGCCGGGAGCTTCATGGGACAATTTCTGGGCGGCGAGAAGGCGAAGTTCCTCATACACCACGGGCAAGAGTTCGTCCGTGGCGCTCGCGTCGCCCCGTTCGATCGCGTTCAGTATGCGCGTCACGTCACTCATGACTGCCCCGGGCCCTGCGCTGCACCGGGCTATTGTGGAAGATGTGCGCCCGCTTTTCAAGCGCCGTTCTTTCCCCTGCGTGAGACAGCACACGCAGCTCTCCGCTGCGCGGCGGGAATAAACCGATTCCTGCAACCGAGGAAGACCCCGAAATCCTCTGGGGGATAGAGATTCTCCATTCGCGACCAGATTTCTGCGTCAGGCGCTCTTCTTGGGAAGAGCACCGGCCGCAGCGGCGTCCGTCTTGATCGTGATCTCCTGCTGCGGGAACGGGATCGTCAGGCCGTGCTGTTCGAGTGCCACCTTGAGCTTCTCGGTAAGGTCGAAGTACACGGGCCAGTAGTCGTCCGCCTTCACCCAGGGTCGAACGGCAAAATCCATACTGCTGTTGGCCATCTCCTTGACCGCCACGAGAGGCGCCGGGTCCGGCAGGATCCGCGGCTCGGCGGCCAAGACGCTCTCGATCACCCGCCGGGCCGTCCGCAGGTCGTCATCGTACGAAACACTGACCGTCAGGTCGATGCGCCGGGTGCCGTTGATCGTGTAGTTGAGGATGTTGCCGCCCGTGACCTGGCCGTTCGGGACCACGATCCGAATGTTGTTCGGATCGTTGAGGACCGTATTGAACACATGGATCGCCTGGACAGTCCCGCTGACACCCGAGATCTCCACGAAATCACCCACGCGGAAGGGCTTGAAGACCAGCAGCAGCACACCAGAGGCAAAATTAGCCAGCGAACCCTGCAAGGCCAAACCCACCGCCAACCCGGCGGCGCCCAGCACCGCGACGACAGAGGCGGTCTGCACCCCCGCCTGGGCCAAGGCGGCGATGACAACGAACACCAGCATGGCGGTATAGCTCAGGTTGTCGATGAACGGCACCAGGGTCGGGTCCACCTTCGCCCGCGTCAGGGCCTTGCGGAGCACCGAGGAGAACTTCTTCGCCACCCACCGCCCCACCAGGAAGATCGCCAGGGCGGCGACGATCTTCAGTCCATAGAGGGCAACCATGTCGCCGATGCGGATCAGAATCTCCTGCGCGGCGCCGACGGAGAAGATCGGCGTCTTGGACGGTTCGGCGGCGGGCGTATCGGCAGCCTGCGCCGCTGCTCCGAGAGCGGCGCTGGTGCCAAGCAGCGACAGAACAGCGACCAATCCCAACATGTGACGGGCTACCCATTGTACGGTCTTCATGGCGAGTCACTCCAACGGCAAACAAGCCTACCCCAACCAATCCTTTGGTTACAATACCCCTATTCTTCGGCCGCACGCCTCTCAAAACTCAACTGGCTGGGCAATCTTCCCGAGGATTATTCCCCATCAAACCTGCCCAACACTCTGGACGGCGTGTCGCAATCGATCCAAAGCGTCGGCAAGAATACTGCGCGGACAGGCGAAGTTCAAGCGGACGAAGCCTTCTCCCTGGAACTCCTTGCCGTCATACAGGGCGACTCCGAATTTCTCGAAGAAGCGGGCAGGTTTGGGCAGGTTCAGGGCCCGAGTGTCGATCCAGGCCAGGTAGGTCGCCTGAACATCGTCCATCGACAGACCTGCGACCTCTTCGTTGACGAACCGGCGGACCATCTCCTTGCTGTCCCGCAGGTAGTCGATCAATGCCCGTCGCCAGGGCTCGCCGTCGCGGTAGGCCGCCAAGCAGGCGGTGAAGCCCAGCACATTCGTGCCGGGGACGATGCCTTCCCGTATCCGCTTGAATCTCGTCCGCAGCTCGGGGTTCTCGATGATGGCAAAGGCGCAGTTGAGCCCCGGGATGTTGAAGGTCTTGCTGGGGGCCATGAGCGTGATCGTGCGGGCGGCCACGTCGGGGCCGAGAGTCGCGGTCGGTATGTGCGGCCCGCCGTCGAGGATCAGGTCGCAATGAATTTCGTCGGAACAGATCGCGAGGTCGTGCGCCACGCACATCCGGGCGATCGGCTCGATCTCCCGCCGCTCGTAGCGCCGGCCCACGGGGTTGTGGGGGTTGCACAGGAGCAGGATCTTCGTGCGCGAGGAGACCTCCTGTTCGAAACGCTCGGCGTCGAACGTATACGAATCTCCCTCCCGCCGCAGCGGGATGGTCTTGACCATCTTGCCGCAGCGCGGCGGCGCGGAGAGAAACGGCGGGTAGACCGGCGTGAAAGTCACCACCTCATCGCCCGCCTGGCCGTACGCCCGGCACACGATATTCAGCGCCGGCACCACTCCCGGCAGCCACACGATCGACGAGGGCTCAATCTCCCAGGCGTACATCCGGCGCATCCGCTCGACCACAACCTGCACGAGCTCCGCCGGTGGGGACGCATAGCCGAAAATCCCGTGCTCCACCCGTCTGTGCAGCGCCTCCAGAATGGGTTCAGCCGACCGGAAATCCATATCGGCCACCCACAGGGGGATCACGTCGCGGTCCTTATACCGGCCCCACTTGAGGCTGTCGGTGTCCCGGCGGTCATAGACCGCGTCGAAATCAAAGCCCATACGCATGTACCTCGTATGCAAGTTGCCCTTGTGCATGGCGCCGCCGCGGCGGCGCGCGACAGCATGATACCGTCGCACTCCGTGATGGGCCAGAGGCCGGGCCGTCAGACTCAGAGCACTCACAGAGTACCTCGGGGACCTCGGATTGATTTCTGGGAAAGGATGGTGCATAATCCGCCAAGGGAGACCGTCGGGCGAGATCCGGGTCACAGGCTATGGTGCAGCCGCAGAAAGGGCAGGTTTATGATGGGCAGGCAGAAGATCATGATCGGTGCAATGGTTGGGCTCGGATTATTCGTTTTGGGTTCGGTCCTGGTCAGCCCATCGAAGATCGCGGCGCAGCGCGCCGCCGGACAGAACATCGATCCGACCGCCGACATTCATCCGTCGGTGATCCTCGAAGGCAAGGTCACCGTCGGCGCCTATACGAAGATCGACGCCGGCACGATCATCACCGGCAACGTCACCATCGGGCACCACACGTTGATCCGCTGCAACGTGACGATCCGCGGCACGAACCAGATCGGCAATTACACGCACATTTATGACAATGTGTGCATCGAGGGAGGCCGGCCGGCCAAGGTGGGCGGGTCCAAGGCCGAAGTGCCCGACCGGTCCGTCATCGGCGACGGCTGCTGGAGCAATCATGGCGCCACCATGCACGGCACCCAGATGGCCGATGGGGGCGCCGTCGGACTCAATGCCTGCTGCGACTACAACACGCGCATCGGCAAAGGCGCGATCCTGGCCGACGGCAGCGCCACGCACGTGGACCAAGTGATCCCGGACAACGGCTTCGCGGAGGGCGTGCCCGCGGTGGTCAAGAAGAGCGATCTGACCGAGCAGGATCGCCAGGACTATTTCGGCGTGCTGCCTTCCGCCTGGACCCGCTACGAGGCCCAAAACATCGAAGCCGGCATTCGTGCCCGGCAGGCGAATCGGTAGAACCGACAGGCGGTTTTCGGGGATATGAGAAACGCTGCGTACCTCTGCCAGAGTTGCTCGTCAAAACTCGTCGGATGGGTGTGTGAAGTGGACATAGGCAAGTCGCGGGAGACTGCCGGGCAGCAACGTCAACAAAGAGGACCTGGCCGCCGGCAACCTGTCGCTGCTACAAAATGAGCGATCCGTTGAACTCAGCGCATCCGGCGACCGGCGACATTCGTCTCGGTGATATCCGCCCGGCGGCAGCACGAGCAACGGTAGTGCCCTTCGGCCACGAGTAGTCCGTGCTCCCGGCCCCCGGCAGTCTCCAGACCTCGCGCTACGAGGACGTGCGTCTCGGCAAGGCTCTTTCGGCCGCTCAACGAATCAATTCGTACACGCCTCTCATCCATGATCGTGTCTCCACAAAGACGTCCTGCGTTTGATTGGAGGATTATACGCCGGAGACCACAGGTCGTTCAAGTCCTTTTGTCAAGAAAAAAGAATCAAATATTCCGCCACAGAATCAAGGTCCGGGAGAGCCGCCCGGCAGACCGCTCAAGGACCCCCGCGGGTTAGAGCAGCACCGATCCGGCCGGAGCGGTCCAGCAGATAGATCGGCTCGCTCCAACTGGATAGACGCCCCGTGTAGTTGCCCTGCACGAAAAGGCCTTGGCCGCCGGTCGGGCCGGTCCTGCGGCTGCGAAAAGCCCGCACGTTGGGGGAGACATAGAGCTTGCCGCCGGCCACGAGGACCGTGCCGGGCAGGAGCGTGTGCTCCACCCCGCCGACAAGCCGCCAATCGGAGAGGTCCACGGCGTAGGAGTTGGGGTTGACCAACTCGATGTACTCTTCGTCCTGGTTGCCCGAGGTCGGGTTGTCGTCATAGGCCCCGAAGGTGAGGGTCACGTTCTGAGGCTGGGCATCAGGGATGCCCGCGTTGCCACCCACCGGCGGGTTCGTCCGGTTATTGACGCTGTGGTCGACATACAACTGGGTCCGGCGCGTGGGGAAATAAGCCTTCAGCGAACTCACCGCCGCATCGATGCTGCCCAAGTGCGGCTGGGCCGGCGCCAAAAGCTCAGCAACCCGGTTCTCGAAGAGCCGCTGACCGGCCGGTGTGCTCGGCGGCTGAAGCTGTTCGTCCATCACGGTGCGGATGCGCCGCAGGAGCATCTGACGCGTCTGGGGCAGATTGTACATGACGTCGAGATACACGCTCCACTGCAAGCCGTTGTTTTTGGGATGGCCCTTGTCCCCCAGGAACGGATGGGACGTGTAGATCCAGCCGTCGCCCACCACCCCGAAGGTCCAGTCTTTGTCCCAGGGGAAAATCGACCATTCCCGGCTGCCCTCGGTGTCGCGGTAGAAATAGAAATTCTTGCGGATGTCGTCCGTGTCTTGCAGCAGGCACCGGGCGGCGAGATAGTCGAGCATCTCGGGCAGGTTGAAGGAGTCGAAGACGAAGAGGCGCCGCTGTTCGGCGGTCGGGGCGTTCAAGCCCTGCACGACGGCCTGGATATCCGAGAAATCCTCGTCCCGGCGTGTCTTTTTTTCGAGGCCGGAAGCGATATCGCTGAAGACCGGCGTGATCGCCGACCGCTGCACAAACTTGTAGAGGGCGCCGCGCGGGTCCAGCCCGTGGCGTTCCAGAAACGCTTCATCGACCTGCTCGACGAAGACCCCCACCCGCTCGACCTGCCCATTGAGCACCGAGAGCATCAGGAAAGACAGGGACGAGGGGCAGCCGGCCTGGGCCATCGTCTCAAACGCCAGCGGCGGGCGCAGATAGGTGGGGTCGGAGCCGTTCTGATTGAGGTTGAACTCCTTGACCCGGTCGTAGGCGTCGGAGAAACGGAACTTGTAGCCGTTGTTGAACACGAACTTCTTGGAGGCGGCGCCCACCGTCGCCCCGCCGCGGCGACGGATGAAGATGTTGTCGTAGAACTCCCCGTCGAAGTACACCGAGCCGCGGGCCCCGGCGCGCGTGCTCGCCGCCGCCGGGTCCGCTGTGAACCAGCATAGGATCGGCAAGGCGCTGGCGATCCCGGGATTCCGGACGACCGTCCCGTAGTATTCCGGGGCATGGTCGGGAAAGGGGAACAGCGGATCGCGCGACGTGTGCCCCTGCGTGTCTTCGGCCCCGACGTACCAGCGGACCATGTCGCCGGCGTGATAGGCCTGCCAAGAGATCACGGCGGTGTAGATGCCGTCGTGAGCGACGGTGTCCGACCCTTGGCCATTATCGAGCATCGCGAGGCCGTCCGCAGGCAGCAGCCGAATCGCGGCGCCGTAGCCCACGCGCACGAACAGCTTCACGGACCGGATCGGGGCCACCGTCTCGGCGACTTGGGCCGTGACGAGCAGGTCCTGCCCCGGCGCAGGGGGGGCGGGATCGTCCGTCACGTGGCGGATCGTCGGACCGATCTGGAGCAGGGTCGTCGGATTAAGGGCACCCGGCGTAGGACGCGGCAAGTACCCCGTGACGCTCCCGCTCACGCCATACGAGATATCAACCACCTGGGGCGGGTAATCGATGTACGACGAAGCCACGGTCCGCCCATCGGGCGCGACCAGAGCCACGGATTCGCCGCCGGTCGTCAAGGCGAAGTTCGTGTGCAACGGACCGCCGGGGTGCCGTCTGTCCTTGCCCGAAGCGAAGACGACAAGAAAGCCCCGCGCGGCCAGCGATACCTTCGGAAAAGCCCACTTCTTGAGATTCTTCAGGTCATCCGTGAGATACCAGCCCTCCAGGTTGACAGCCTTGGAGGTTGGATTATGGATCTCGATCCAATCGGACGAATCATGATCGGCATCGAGCAGACTCGCCTTATTGGAGGCCATGAACTCGCTGAGGATCGGCCCTGTGGCAGCCGCGCCCACGCTCCCCAGCAGGCAAGCGAGGATCAGCACGTGCGTTGTCCCAAGATGACCCATCTTCCGATTGGCTCCAGGCGCCGATCACTTCTGCGGAATCAACTCCCACCAGAGTCTTGGATAGTCCTTCCCTTCGAGAATCCACCAGATGTCGTCCGTGCCGTTCTTCGTCTCGCCCACAAAGTCCCAGCCGACGTCGAGGAATGTCTTAACTGTCTGCATCTCGGCCGTCGTCTTGCCGGTGCCGCCATCGCTTGCCTTCCAGCCCGAGGTTTGGGTGTCCCAGAAACAGGTGGTCACACCGGCACTGTAATCCCACGCTACCAAGCCGCCGATCCACATAGTCCCGCTGACCACACCGGTGCTGTAGCACTGGGTTACAGCACCTGAATTGACGCCCACCAGCCCGGCGACATAGTAGCCACGCCCGCTGACCGGACCGGTGCTGTAACACCGGGTCACTGTACCACCATTCGATCCCACGAGCCCGCCTACATAATGGCTGCCCGCGCTGACCGCACTGGTGCTGTAGCATTCGATTACCACCGCACCTGTGTAGCTCTGCCCCGCGAGCCCACCAACGCTGCCTCCGGAGCCACTGACCGTACCAGTGCTCCAACACCGAGTAACGCGACCTCGGCTAGACCCCACCAGTCCACCTACAGCCTCAGTACCATTGACGGCACCGGTGCTGTAGCAGTCGGTGACAGCGCCGAAGTTGATACCTGCCAGTCCGCCGACAGAGTCACCTGAACCGGTTATGTTGACATCCACTACCCCTAGGTCCTTGACCTCGGCCTTAGATCCCAACGAGCCAAACAGGCCCAGGCAACTGCCACCCTTGATTGTCAGGTGCGAGATTGTGTGACCGTTACCGTCGAAGACACCGGCGTACGGGTAACGCACAGCGCCGATTGGATGAAAGTGAAAACCTGTCAAATCGAGATCCGCCATGAGCTTGAAGTGCTTATCCCAGTCGCACTCAACCAAACCGATCATGTTGAGTTGCTCAGGGGCATGAATCAGGTAGGGATCGGCCTCCGTGCCGGAGCCTCCCCCATAGGAGTATGCTCTGGTCAGAGGCTCTCCAGGTCTGTTTTCCCACCAGAGTCTGGGGTAGTCTTTGCCCCGATCAATCGTCCAGGTTCCATCGCCCGCCCAGCAAGAGAAGGTGCCTCCCATGTGCATCTGGGCTGTGGTCGTGCCTGTGCCCCCAGCACTCTTCGCTTGGCCCGAGGTCTGGGTGTCCCAGAAACAAGCGGTCACGGCACCATAGTTCAGGCCCACCAACCCACCAACGTACGAACCGCCACTGACCGCCCCGGTGCTGTAGCAGTCAGTCACATAGCCCCCGTCGTTGTACCCCACTAGCCCGCCGGCCGTCGATTTGCCGCTGACCGTACCGGCGCTGTGGCACTGGATCACAGTCCCCCTGAAGCCGTTATACCCCACCAGCCCGCCGACAGACGATCCTGTGCCCGTGACCGCACCCATGTTGTAGGAGGCGGTCACAGTACCATCGTTGATCCCCACCAGTCCACCGACGCAGTAGGAGCCGCTGACCACACTGGTGCTGTAGCACCGCGCTACAGAACCGCCGTTGAATCCCACCAGCCCACCGACAGAGTGACTGCCACGGACCATACCAGTGCTGTAGCACTGGGTCACCGTACCGCTGTTCTGCGCCACCAGCCCGCCGACATACTCACCTGAGGTGGTGATATTGACATCCACCACGCCCAAGTTCCTGATCTCGCCCTCCGATGCCAACTGGCCGAACAGCCCCAGCCCCACACCACCCTTGATTGTCAGGTGTGAGATCGTATGACCATTCCCGTCAAGAATGCCGACATAGGGAAATTCCCAATCCCCTATTGGATAGAAGTGCAAGCCAGTCAAATCGAGATCCGCGACGAGCTTGAAGTGGCACTTCATGAGTCTCGGATTGTAGCCAATGCTGTTCAGGTCCTTGGCCGTCGAGATCCTGTAAGGGTCATTCGGTTCGCCGATACCGCCGGAGAACGTTGGCAGACTTGGCCAGGGTGATAATTGCCACCACAGAATCGGATATCTGCCGCCCGCCGGCATGACCCAGATATCGCTCGGCCCATCCCCAGCAGACACAAGATCCCACCCCGCAGCCATGTACGTTCTGGCGTCTCCCATCTGAGCGGTGGTCTTGCCTGTGCCCCCTTGGCTCTTGGCCTGACCCGAGGCCTGGATGTCCCAGAAACAGACCCACACATTACCGTCGAGCGACCCCACCAGCCCGCCGGCACCCTCGCCTGATCCGGTGACTGCCCCGGTGCTGTAGCACTCGCTCACACATACACCCGGCACAGACTGGCCTATCCATCCCCCCAGCCCGCCGACAGAGCCCTGGCCACTGACCGCACCGGTGCTGTAGCACTGGGTCACAGTGCCATCAAGACTGTACCCCACCAGCCCGCCGACAGAGTGACTGCCACGGACCGTACCAGTGCTGTAGCACTGGTTCAGACCGCCTCCGTTGTACCCCACCAGCCCGCCGATGTGGTTGGAGCCGCTGACCACACTGGTGCTGTAGCACCGCGATACAGAACCGCCGTTGGATCCCACCAGCCCACCGACAGAGTGACTGCCACGGATCGTACCAGTGCTGTAGCACTGGGTCACGGTGCCACTGTTGGACGCGACCAGCCCACCGACACTATCACCGGAACCAGTCATACTGACATCCGCGACCCCCAAGTTCTTGACCTCGCCTCCTTTGGCCAATTGCCCGAACAGCCCCAGATAGCTGTTGCCTTTGATCGTCAGATGCGAGATCGTGTGGTCCTTGCCATCGAAGACGCCGGTGAAAGAGGTTCCCTGGACCGAGTCCTTTGTCTGGTCCGTGTCCGGTGCAATGACAGCCTTGTCGAACACCTTCCGCCCGGGGAGGTTGGGGTCCAGGTCGATGTCGGCAGTGAGGACAAAGTGCTTGTCGTAATCGGCGGGCGTCTCGCCGAGGGCGATCAGATCGGCGGCCGTCGCGATCCGGTAGGGGTCTTTCGCTGTCCCGCTGCCCCCGCTGTATTTGGCGTGAGCAGGAGAAACGATAGCCCAGAGGAATAGGCCAATGCCGAGTGTCGCCCGGAGTGAGATTGCCGCGCTCCACTCGCAATGACAGGACTCGACGAGGCAAGGGATTACCCGCCGCAGTGGGGAGCTTCTTCCGTCGACCATTGCCGACCCTCCATTCCCCCCAACCTCAGGCACCAACACCGCCGCGCTTGCTCAGCAGCACACGCGCTAATGACTTTTCCCGGAATTCCTACCCCCACAGTATACCCGATGGGCCTTGCCTGCGCCAAGCTCCGGTAGTCAGGAATCACCGCCGGAAGACGAGTCTGCCGTCCATGTAGGTGCGCAGGACCTTGGCGTCGCGAATCACGTCCACGGGAGACGCGAGCAAATCGGTGTCCAGGACGATGAAGTCGGCGAGCTTGCCCTTCTCCAGCGAGCCAACGTACTGATCTTGGAAGAGGGCCCGGGCGCAGTTGATGGTGTAGAACCGAATCATCTGCTCGCGATTGAGGGCCTCTTCCGGATGCAGTCGTCCCTCGTACCACCGGGCCTGACGCGTGACGGCGGTCCACATGGCCAAGAACGGATCGTAGAAGTTGTTGGAGCGCAGCGAGCCGATCTTCTGCATGTGGTCGGAGCCGCCCGCCGGGACGGCGCCCGCCTCGAAGAGGCTCTGGAGCGGCTGGAAATAGCGGAGGCGGTCGTAGCCAAAGTGACCGACCAGCGTTCGGGTGTCCAGATAGAGCCACGCGGGCTGGACCAGCGGGAACACGTGGAGGCGTGCCATCTTCTCCACGCTCTCGCGGCTCATGAAGTTGGAGTGCGTGATGCAGTGGCGCACGTCGCGGACCGGGATCGTCTTGTTGACCTCGTCGTAGGCATCGAGCAGCGTCGCGACCGCCCCATCGCCGACGGTATGAGCCGTGAATTGCAGGCCGCACTCGGTGGCCGTGCGCACCATGGGAACGAGTCGTTCTTTGGGGATGAACAGGACACCCCGGTAGTTCGGATCGTCGATGGCGTAGGTCTTGCTGACACCCCACGGTTTGCTCATGTAGGCGCTGCCGGTGAGCATGCCGCCATCCAGATACGCCTTGACGCCGATGACGCGCAGCATCGGCCCGCCCTGCCGCAACGGATGCTGACCTACCTTGCGGATGCTCTCTTCAATCTTCTCGATAGGACCGATCGTATCCACATGGTACTGGGAACAAATGCGGACGGGCAGCTCGCCCTTTTCCAGCATCTGCTGGTAGAGATCGAGTTCCTCCTGCTCCACGTCGCCGTCGCAGATCCCGGTAATGCCTACGGAACTATAATCTTTGAACAGCGACAGCACTCTCTCATACCGTTCGCGGGCCGTCGGTTGGCGGTCGGAGTCGCGGATCTTGAGGTAGCGCGAGAGATTCCGCAAGATGCCGGTCGGCTCCCCCGTCTTGGGGTCCTTCTCGGCATAGCCCGTCCCCCCGTCGGTGACGCGGAAATCCTTGTCGATCCCGCTGAGTTTCAGAGCCAGCGTGTTCACGGAGGCGTCGGGACCGGTGCGAAAGACTACGGGATTCCTCGGCGCCACCTGATCGAGTTCCGCCCGCGTCGGATACCGCTGCTCGCGGAGTCTCGTGATGAACACCTGCTGCAAAACGATCCACTGGCCGTCTTCGAGCACTTCGGCCCGCCCCTGGAAGTAGTTGAGCACGTCCTGGATCGTCTCCATCTCCGGGATCGGGTGGTCGAATTCGATCATCGCCGCCCCCACCGGGTGGGTGTGCGAATCGAACAGCCCCGGCAGGACCATCTTGCCGTTGAGATCGAGCATCTCGGTCTTGTCGGTCTTGAGCTTCACGATCTCTTCATTGCGGCCGACGGCGACAATGCGATTGCTCTCGACCGCTATCGCCTGATGGACGGAGAAGCCCGAGTCCACCGTGACCACTTTCCCATCGAATAAAATCAGGTCCGGCCCCGCAGCAGACGACACGCCGGGCACCGCCAGCAAGAGACTCATCACCACGATCAAGACCACACCATGCATCTGTTTCATAGTCGATCTCCAGAAATTCACAGTAGCACGGGCATCCTGCCCATGCTACTTCCCGGCTAAGCACAGCAGCGTGCCATTCTCTAAGGACGCGAACAACCGGCCGCCGGCGGCGATCAGGCCGTCAAAGATCGGGGGACAATCGAGAGTCGCCTCGGACAACTTCTTCCCATCTTGGGCGGAGACCGCCACGAGGTTGGCTCCTTTGCGGGCCTCGAAGGCGGCGTACGGATCCTTTGGGTCCAGCACATCCGGGGCGCCGGCGACAAACACCGTGTCCCCCGCCTTGACCATACCGCGAATGCGGACCGGCAGCCAGTCCATCCAGACCGCCGGCTCGGCCCGCGTGTAACCGATCATCTTGTCCAGGCCGAACGCGTCCTGCTCGAGCTTCCAGATCCCCCGGCCGCTGCCGCGATCGTAATCCGACTGCGGCAACCAGCGCAGGGGCGGGCGGGCCCCCGGCTCGCCCACAATCTGCGGCTCGTTCGTGTTCAGGTCCGCAAAGAGCAGGTAGCCTTCCTTGCCGGGGAAGAACATCGTGCTATGCACGTTGCGACGATAGAACACGCCGACAGCATACGTCTTCTGGTCGTCCGTCACAAGCAATTGCCCCGCCTTCGGGGCCTGGTTGGCCAATTGGAAGCCGGGCCAGCGCTTCGAATACATCCAGAATGTGCGGTTGTACCAGGAGCTGTCCAGCAGACCGCTCGTTGAGAAGATGTGCAACCCCACATCCGCCTCGCCTTTGGGCGACAGGACCTCCGGCTGGATCTCCTTCAGGTCGCGCGTCAGCTTCTTTTGCCGCATGTACAGGAACCCGTCCTCGCTGACGAGTACATCGGAATTGGCCCCGGCGACAAAGAAGGCCAGGTCCCGATCCTTCGGCACGGTCCGGTGTGGCCCTTCCAGGATGGTCTTATGGAGAATCTTGCCCGTCGCCGGCTCCAGGCCGTAGACGTGGATGCCGCCATCCAGATAGGTGGAGCGTCCCGCCGTGAAATACGCAACATCGTTGTCCACAAGGACACTGCCGTGGACCGGCCAGGCAGATTCGATTTGGTCATACGAGGCCACGCGCCGGTCGGTCGGCGCCGCCAAGAAGCGCCAGACGAGCCGGCCGTCCGAGGCACGCAGGCAGTACACCTGGCCGTCTCTCGACCCGAGGAGAACCAGTCCCTGATAGATCGTCGGCGGCGAGTCAATCCGTCCATCCGTCGTGAACTCCCAGACCTTCCTGCCATTCGATGCATCCAAGGCGTACAGAGTATGGGCATCAGACTTGGCCACGAACACCTTGCCACCGGCCGCAACGGGAGCGGTCAGAGGACCACCCAGCTTCACCTCCCACGCTTCCTTGATCTCGGCGGGAACAGTCGCTCGCGTCGTGCCCCGGCGGGCCGCGTCATGCCGATACGTCGGCCAATCGTCGCCATCCGATTGCGGATTGCGGATTGCGGATTGCGGATTTTCGTACGCAGGTCCTTTCTCAAGACGCTCGGCGTCCGCAATTGGTTGAGGGGCCGACCCAGCCTTCAGGGCCGTGAAGCCCAGCAGTTTTCCTCCAGGCTGGCAGAAACATTGATCCGGCGGGACATACAACATGCCATTGCACGGCATCATGCCATACTTGCAGGCGCCGCGCACCCAGTTGTTCTGCCCGTGGTTGTCCGCCTGGAAATCGAGGAACTCAGCTCCTTCGTAGGAGCTGATGAGGTATCGGGTAGTCGCCTTGTTGCGATAGCAGCGATGATGGTGCTCGGGACTGCGCAGGTTCTTGACGAGGATGCGTTTCTTCTCCTCCCCCGTGCGCAGGTCCCAGCCAATGGCCAGAGCGTTGGCGCTCTTATTCACAGGGTTGCCCTCTTCGTTCACGCAGAGAATCCCGCGCCACACCAGTCCCTCGACCACGAACAGGTCTTCGCCTTCGCCACCCGCAATGGGCGGCACGGTCTTCTCCCACAGCAATCCGCCCTTGGCGGCATCATAAGCGACCACGGACCTGCCATCCTGCATGACAATGGTATCGTCCACCATGACGAGCGTTCGCGGCGCGATCGTGCCGGCCTGGGTCGTCCAGAGGTTCTCACCCGTCTTAAGGTCCAGCGCCGCCAGACTCTTGCCCCCCAGATACACAATCCGCCCCTTGTCGATGGCCCAGGACAGCGGTCGAATGGCTCCGCCGGCCGTGTCCGTGGCTTTCTGTTTGCGTTTTGCGGCCGCCTTGCCCTCGGCACGAGCCTTGCCGCTGGCCGTGTCGCGGGCATCTTGCCCGCGATTCGGGGGCGGGACGCCCTCGACACGAGTCCCACCAACAGCCTTCTGCCACAGCACTTTCCCGCTACGGCCGTCCACCGCGACCAGGGCGGCCTGGCCCTTATTCCCCTCCCCCTGCCGCGTGCAGGCCACGGCGACGCCCTCGCTCACCAGAATCTCCCGCGTGCCCTGCGTCGCCTCCACCGTGGTGATGATCTTGCCGGTAGCGGCATCGAGGATCGACAGCGGAGCCTGATAACTGAGTGTCGCATAGAGCCGATCCCCATCGGCCACGATCCGCCGCTGATTCTCTTCGGGCACGTTGGTGCGATTACCGGTCAGCGTGGTCCAGTCCTGGCCGATGTATCGGTCGGGGTTCCACTGCCGCCAACCCCAGGAGTCGAGGGGCCGCCGCCAGAGGAGCTTGCCGTTGAACGCGTCCCGGCAGATCAGCGACCAGCAATCGGGCAGACGCTCGTCCGTGATGCCGACCAGTCCCTCATCGAAGATATAGAACAGCCTGCCGCCGGCCGACACGGACGCCTGAATCCCGGAGGGCGTCTCATGGCTGCGCAGCCACAGCGGCGGCGCGAGCCATTGCAGACTGCGCGGCGGCCCGACCACGGAATCCTTGGCCACGGCATTATTGCTGGCATCGTGCAGGAAATGGCCCCACTGGTCGATATTGTCCGGCCAGACCTTCCGCGTCACGGACCACTCGCTGTCCCGCAGCACCCAAGCCGCCCCGCCGGGAGCCAGAACCCGCGTCACTTCTTCCATCGGGACCTTGCCGGGATTCTGTACGACCACCAGATTGATGAGATTGTCCGTGTAGGGCAATACCGCTCCGGAGAACTGCTCGATACACACGGGGCCGTAGAGGCCCTTGCCCTTGATGTAGTCTCTCGCCTGGGCCACCTGGGCCGGGTCCGCTTCGAGCCCCTGGACCGCGTATTGGTCACCGGCCCGCAGCGCTGCTGTCATTCGCCCATCCCCGCAGCCAAGGTGGACGATGATTCCGCCCTGCACGCCGGTCTTATCGAGGATCGTCTTGGCCAAAACCTCCGGATCGTCGCCCTGCGCCTGCGCCCCACCGGCCCAAAGAACTATCACCAGAAATGCTTGTACGCATGGACTGAACCGAGCGCGGCCTCCGGCCGCAACCGAAA
Organism: uncultured Pirellulales bacterium; assembly: GCA_964354535.1. Classification (GTDB taxonomy): domain Bacteria; phylum Planctomycetota; class Phycisphaerae; order Sedimentisphaerales; family Anaerobacaceae; genus PLanc-01. Next base: position 3,557 of record CAYHAJ010000347.1, on the reverse strand, counting down.
CCACGATAGCCGAAAGGAACGAAATAAGGCGAAAGAAAAGAGGAAGAGGCAGGACAGGCCCGCCGGAGTGTTCCCTTTTTTCGTCTTCTTCCGTTTTTTGCGGCTCCATTCTCCTGTCTTCTCTTGGTCTTTCCTGGGGGGAAAACAAGATCTTGCGGCTTTGCAGTGCAGAACGGCTTCTCATGTGCAGGTCTCCGGTATCACCACGTACTCCTGTGTGACGTTCCATAACCCTCACAATATCGTCTGCTTGCGTCAATTTCAAGGGTCTCGGACACCAGGGGTGCGTGACCCCACGCGCAAAAGCACCCTTTACTTGCGCAAGGACTATGGTATTCTGAGGGCGGCTCATCATGGATGGGGCTCACAAGAAGACGGACGCCCCGAAAACGGCATCGACAAACGGATACGGGAGGCGCAAGGATATGCAGGCTGTCGCACTTCGCATCACACTGGCGCTCGTTCTCCTCCTGGCAGCGCAACTGGCGGCTCGTCAGGAGAAACCGACACCGCGGCAGAACCGTCGGGCAGCCATCGCTGACCTGCCCCTGACCAAGAAAGAGCAGTTGGGCAAAGCCCTCTTCCTGGACCAGAACTTGTCCACCCCGCCGGGGCAGGCGTGTGCCCATTGTCACGCCGCCGAGGCTGGTTTTGGTCAGCCTGAGGCCGGTCTGCCGGTCTCCCGCGGTGTCTACCCGGACCGATTCGGCAACCGGAACGACCTGACGGCCGCCTATGCCGCCTTCAGCCCGCGCTTCCACTATGATGCGACGGAGCGTCATTACGTCGGGGGATTGTTCTGGGACGGGCGCGCGGCCACTCTGGAAGAACAGGCCAGGGGTCCATTCCTCAATCCTCTCGAGATGGCGAATCCCAATGCGGCGGCGGTCGTCGCCAAGGTGCAGCAGTCATCCTATGCCAATCTCTTCCGGGACGTGTTCGGCCCGGAGGCGTTCGCCGATCCGAATCGCGCCTACGATTCTATTGCGGAGGCGATTGCGGCCTACGAACGCACGCCGGAAGTGAATCCCTTCAGCTCCAAGTACGACCTCTTTCTGGAAGGCAAAGCGACGTTGACCGACCAGGAGAGGCGTGGGCTGGCCTCGTTCGAGGACGAGAAGAAGGGCCGCTGCGCGGAATGTCACCCCAGCCGCCGCGGTCCCCAGCAGGAACCCCCGCTGTTCACGGATTTCACCTACGACAACCTGGGGGTGCCAAAGAACCCGGAGAATCCGTACTATTACCTGCCGAAGCCGCTGAATCCTGACGGCACGAAGTTCGTGGACCTGGGTCTGGGCGGGGTCGTGAAGAAGGCCGAGGAGAACGGCAAGTTCAGGGTCCCGACCCTCCGGAACGTCGCCCGGACGGCTCCGTACATGCACAACGGCATCTTCAAGACACTGCGCCAAGCCGTGGTATTCTATAACACGCGCGATGTCGGTCCCTGGCCGGCGCCGGAAGTGCCTCAGAATGTCAACCGCGAGGAATTGGGCGGCCTGGGCTTGACCGAGCAGGAAGTGGATGACATCGTGGCCTTCCTCGGCACACTCACGGACGGGTATGAGGCAAGGTGAGGCTCCCAATGACTGATCGCCACCAGCCGCGTGACGGGCTCCGGTTGTGGCGTCGGGCTGGTCTCCCCGCCGAGGCCCCCGACGCCGGATTCGTCCAAGTCCCCGGTTTCCATGCGCGTTGCTTGTCCTGGTCCGGCCAGTGGGAAGCGGTCTCATCGCGGCTGGAGATGCGCATAGGGTGCCGTGGGGTATTGGAATACGTCGGCTGGGCATGAACTGGGGCGTACGCAGCCCTCCTCCTGCTGATCGGGGTCTCCTGCAGACACGGGCACTTCTGGATCGCCATGCGCCGGACATGGAAGAGCAACGGCACGGCTTTTCTTCTTGACAATGATTCTTATCTGCGTATGATTCCAATTTATGACTGCCTCGACGAAAGTCAGTCCGGACGAAGTGGCCCGCCGGGTCGCGCAATTCAAGGCAACCGCCAGAGACGCAAGCCTCAAGCTCACCCACCAGCGGATTGAGATTTTTTGCGAGGTCGCCTCCAGTCTGGAACACCCGGATGCCGAAAGGGTCTTCCGGGGTGTGCACGCACGCCTGCCGACGGTGTCGCTCGACACCGTCTACCGCACCTTGTGGATGCTGAACGATCTGGGTCTGATTTCCACGCTTGGCCACCGGTGCGAGAGCGTGCGCTTCGATGCCAACCCGAAGAAACATCACCACTACGTGTGTGTTCGCTGCGGGATGGCGAGAGACTTTGAAGAGGGCGAACTTGATGCGCTGCGTTTGCCGGATGCTGTCAGAAGATTGGGGAGCGTCCTTTCAACGCAGATCGAGGTTCGCGGTATTTGTGAACGTTGTGCAAGAAAGACACGTGATAGGACAGTCTCCGGATTCGTTTCGAGGCCGAAAGGCCGGAAAGGACAGGGTTATGGCTGAGAAGAAGAATACCGAGAATAAGCCCCTGACGACCGTTGCCGGGGCGCCGGTCCCGGACAGGACTCAAAAACACACGGCCAACAGCGGCACGTCGAACCAAGACTGGTGGCCCAATCAACTGAACCTCAAGATCCTGCACCAGCCCTCGCCGCTGTCCGATCCCATGGGTAAAGGCTTCAACTACGCCGCAGAGTTCAAGAGCCTCGACTTGGCGGCCGTGAAGAAGGATCTGCAGACGCTGATGACCGACTCGCAGGACTGGTGGCCGGCGGACTTCGGCCACTACGGGCCCTTGTTCATTCGCATGGCATGGCACAGCGCCGGCACGTACCGCACCGGCGACGGTCGCGGCGGCGCCGGTGCCGGCCAGCAGCGCTTCGCGCCCCTCAACAGTTGGCCCGACAACGCGAACCTCGACAAGGCGCGCCGGCTGCTTTGGCCGATCAAGCAGAAGTACGGCAAGAAAATCTCATGGGCCGACCTCATGATTCTTGCGGGCAACGTCGCCCTGGAGTCGATGGGATTCAAGACCTTCGGTTTCGCTGGCGGTCGTGAGGATGTCTGGGAGCCGGAAGAAGACGTCTACTGGGGTTCTGAGAACAAGTGGCTGGATGACAAACGCTACTCCGGCGACCGGGCTCTCGAGAATCCGCTGGCTGCCGTGCAGATGGGGCTGATCTACGTCAATCCGGAAGGCCCGAACGGCAACCCGGATCCGATCGCGGCGGCCAAAGATATCCGCGAGATTTTCGCTCGCATGTCCATGAACGACGAAGAGACGGTTGCGCTCATCGCCGGCGGTCACTCATTCGGCAAAGCCCATGGCGCCGGCCCTGCGTCCCATGTGGGACCCGAGCCGGAAGCAGCCCCCATTGAGCAGCAGGGCCTCGGATGGAAGAGCAGTTTTAACACCGGCAAAGGCGGGGACACGATCAGCAGCGGCCTGGAGGTCACCTGGACCAACACCCCAACGAAGTGGAGCAACAACTTCCTGCGGATCCTGTTCGAAAACGAATGGGAACTCACAAAGAGCCCGGCCGGTGCGCACCAGTGGCAACCAAAGGGCGGCGCAGGCGCCGGCACGGTGCCGGATGCCCA
>CAYHAJ010000346.1:0-31928 GCA_964354535.1 uncultured Pirellulales bacterium | reverse complement strand
CCAGGAAGCAGAACATCACGCCGTTGGCCAAGTCGTAGAGCGTCACCAGCTTACGGCCGCAGATCTTCTCCAATTGGTAGTAGAGCGTCAGTCTCGCCCGCGTAGCAATGGGAGCACACAGGAAGACCCAGCTCAGCACCGCCAGGAGATTGCCCACGAGCAGGCCGACGACGACGTCGAACGCGCTGACGCCGGCGGCGACGAAGAGCGGCCCGATCATCAGCTCGGTCCCGGCCGTGTGCTCGCCGGCGTACATGCCGACGAAGCTGCGGAAGCCCAGCAGTCGGTTCTGCGGCACCGGCTCGCGCTCGAACTCGCTGCCACCCTGCGTCTCTTGTGTTTGCTGCTCCGTGCTCATCGTGTCCTTCCTTATCCCTGGTCCTATCTCTCAATTCCCCGCCGGCTGTGCGCCGAGGTAGTTGCCGTAACCAACGATGATGGTGGAGAGAATCAGCATCAGCAACCCGACCGTCAGCTTGGTCTTCGTGCCGCGGCGGCTGCCTCTCCATTCCTTGAGGGCGATGCCCCAGAGCGAGCTGAAGATGATGATGCTGGCCATGTGCAGCGTCCAACTGGAGAACTCGTACCTGCCCATTCGCATCTGGCCCATGCTGTAGAAGAAGAACTGCAGGTACCAGGTAACACCTGCCAGGCCACAGAACAGGTAATTGCTCAGCATCGGCACGCCCTCGACGGCTACTGCCGTGACCGGCACCTCGACGACGACCTCGCCCTTTGGTGTTTCGATTGCGGCCGCGAGCATAGCTCCCCGGGGCAACGAGTCCCGGCGGGGGGCCTGACTGAAGTACTGGTAACCGGTCCCATTCTTGACGTTGAGCAGCACGCACCAGATGAAGTTGGTGGTAAAGCCGCCCAACAGCACGACGATCAACACGGGCAGATTCGACCACAAATCAGAACGGTGGTTTTCCTGCAGCACCTGCCCGGCAATCTTCATGATGGGCTTGCCATAGAACAGGCCAATGGCAAAACAGGCGCTCAAGACACCCGAGAACGTCGCCACGAAGAACCCCTTCGTGAAGTTGAATTCCTTGACGCCGGCCTGCTTCTGTTCCTCGGATAGCTCCTTCTCTTTGCTCATGCCGGCAAGACCCGCGAGCGCAATCCCGCCCAGGCAGACCGCGATACCGATGAGGGTGACGATGCCCGACGACGTCGATAAGAGGTCACCGAACTTGTGCTCAAGGATCGGCGGGGTGAGCGTGCCCACGGCGGCGCAGTATCCCAAGGCTACCGCCATGCCCAGCCCGATCCCAAGATACCGCATCGTCAACCCAAACGTTAATCCGCCCAAGCCCCATAGCAGTCCAAACAAATAGGCCAAGAACACCGTTTTGCCTTCGGCTTGACGGATGATGGCGACGGGATTTGGCACCAGCACCAGCGCAAAAAGCCACGGGGCGATGATCCAACTGAAGAATCCGCCGACGAGCCAGTAGACTTCCCAAGCCCATCCTCGCACTCGACGGTAGGGGGCGTAGAAACTGCCTGCCGCAAGCCCGCCGAGCCAATGGAAAAATACGCCGAGAAAGGGATTTGCCATCACGATTGCTGATCCTCTTTATTCGCGTTTTGCCAGCACGTTCTTCTCGTAGGTCTTGACTTCGCTCAGCCAGGTGTCGCCCGCCGGGACGTTCGCTTTCGTGCAATAGTAGTCCCAGACGGCTCCGAACGGCAGCGTTTTGAGTTCTTCCAGCAGCGCCAGCCGGGAGGTCAGGTCGCCCGCCGCCTCCATCTGTTGGAGCTTGGCGGTCGGCTCCAGCAGAGCCAACAACAGGGCCTTGAGCATGCAGCGTGTCCCGATGACCCAGGCGGCGATGCGGTTGATGCTGGCGTCGAAGAAGTCCAGGCCGATGTGGGTCCGGTCGAGGTAATCGCCCCGGACGAGTTCCTGGGCCAGGGCCGCCAGCTCATCCGAGAGGATCACGACGTGGTCGCTGTCCCAGCGGACGCCGCGACTGACGTGCAGCAGAATCTCATCGACGAACGTCATCACGGCGGAGATTTTGTCCGAGACGACCTCCGTGGGATGGAAGTGGCCCATGTCCAGGCACAAGAGCGTTTTGTTCGCCACGGCGTAACCGAGGTAGAATTCGTGCGAGCCGACGACATAGCTTTCCGAGCCGAGCCCGAAGAGCTTGCCTTCCACCGCATCCAGCAGGTGCTGGCGGTTCAGCGGCTGGGCGAGCATCTCATCGAGGGACTTCTTCAGTCGCTCGCGCGGGCCTTTGCGGTCCACCGGGATGTCCTTGTAACCGTCGGGGATCCAGGTATTCGTCACGCAGGGCGTGCCCAGTTCCTTGCCCATGTAGGCCCCGATCTGGCGGCAGGCGATCCCATGCTCGACCCAGAACTTGCGAATGCCCTCGTCGGCGCTGGAGAGCGTGAAGCCGTCGGCGGCTTTGGGATGGGAGAAGTACGTGCCGTTGAAGTCCATGCCCAGCCCGTTGGCCTTGGCCCACTGGACCCAGCTTGCGAAGTGCTTTGGCTCCAACTCGTTGCGATCGACCTTGCCCTTGGTCTCGGCGTACATCGCGTGCAGGTTGAGGCGGTGCTTGCCCGGGATCAGGCTCAGGGTCTTTTCGACATCGGCCCGCAGCTCATCGGCAGTCCGGGCCTTGCCGGGGTAGGCGCCGGTGGCCATGATCCCGCCGCCGCTGAGTCCCTCGGCGCTCTCGAACCCGCCGACATCGTCGCCTTGCCAGCAGTGCAGTGAAATCGCAATCCGGCCGAGTCGATCCATCGCCTTCTCGGTATCCACATCCAACGCGGCGTATCGTTTACTCGCCAGCTTGTACGCCTGCTCCATTTGTCTTGCATTCGCCATTGTGCCCCTTTTCTTCGAACAGCAATCACTTCTGCACTTGCAGCGGCCCAACCTTCAACGCTTCCCTATCGGGCAGCTTGGGGAACGCCGCGTGCGGCTCTGTCTGATACCAGTATGCGACCGCCGCGATGTCGTCCTCTTCCTGCAGGTACTTCCCGTCCTTTTGCCAACCGAGGGCTTGGATCGTCACGCGCAGGTCCTTCTCAAACCGGATCGGGTCGGTGATGTGCCAGCGATACAGGCCGAAGCGCTGGCCGACCTTGTAGATCTCTTCCGGCGGGAGCACCTGAGCCAGGCCGGCGTACGGCGTGGAGAAGGTCTGATATTTCTTCGTCTCGCGGTTCTCGAAATTGTAGGAGCCGCAGAAGTAGTCTTCGGTGCCCGTGCCGGCGATCGTCGGGAACTCCTGGTCGCCATCCAGGTAGAACTTGATCTCGCCTTCGCCCCACCAGCCGGGACTGTGGACTTCCCATGCGAGATACGTGCCGACGTACTGCCCCTGGCCCTGGACGCCGTCGAGAATCGTGAAGAGCCCTTTGGTCTTGAGCGGTGCTTCCCGGCGGTACTGGGCGTGGAAGTACCCGGCGTCCTTCGGCACGTCCGCCAGCGTGTAGTTGATCTGGTAGTAAAGCGTCATGTCCTTGTCGTCGAGGTTCTCCATCGTGACCTTGGCGCTCTTGCGGAAAGGCATCGGCCAATAGCTGTTGAACGCGCTGCCCGGATTGACACAGACGGCGAGCGAGTTGATCTGGGCATACTTGCCCCAGCCGCAGGCGAAGAAGTGGCTCATCGGCACTTCCACGGACGGCATGGTCTCGCCATCCCAGTAGAAGCGAAGAATATAGAGCTGCGTCTTGTCGAGCGGGGCGGGCGTCATCCAGATCTGCTGGATCACGCCCGGGCTGTTGATCTCGCCCATCGTGAACGTGGACTTCGCGGGGATCCGCACCGACGGCGAGATCTTCCAACCCCGGCCCAGGTCGCGCGCGGCATTCTTGCCGGTGCCTTCCGTGGCCATAGCGGCTTTGCCCTTCTCGCCGGTGAAATTCTCCGGGCTGATCGAGCGGCTCTGGGCGCTCGATAGCCGGGGCAGGCCGGCCAGATCCGTGCCCAGTCCATCATACGCCCGGTTCCCACAGAGTTTGCCGTTGCACCCCGGCAGATAAGCCAGGGAATAGATCGCCAGAGACAACGCCAAGACTTTCACGTGACGCCAACTCCACAAGATTCTCCCACACCGTTCCATTCTTCTGCCCTTTCCATGAGTCACATTCGGTTTGCCACGCACCCGTTCCAACTCGTCATCCTGAGCGAACGATCAACTCTTCGCAGGTCGTGCGTCCCGCACGACGTCTTTGAGGCGAGCGGGACGCTCGCCCCACGAAGAGAGGCTTCGCGGCGCCAGGACGACGATCATCTTTCATTTTCTGCGTGCTTGTCGAGCAACATCCCTTCGGCCTCCATCGTCCAGAGACCGTCCTTCAGGCAGGCTGCCACGTCGGGCAGCTTCTGGGCCAGTTCTTCCAGCCGGATCAGGCCCAACCCTCTGCAGGCCGGGTAGACCATGATCTTGCCGGGGATGGAGCGGTTCTCGACCGCCCGGATTCCCTCGACGGCGCCCTCGAACCCGGAGATGGCGGCGACGCTGACGTTCGTATCGAGCCGGTCCGATTCCACCTTCTCCAGCATCCGCTTCATGTCGTCCAGGGTCGAACCGCTGGTGCCGATGAAGTACAGCCGCTTCTCGACATAAGCGTCCAGGTCGATCGGGCCGCTGACGGTCGCGGGGATGCCGGCGAAAATGTTGATGATGCCCCGGGCGGCTGAATTCTGGACGGCAGCAGCCACCAATTCCGGCACCGGGGCCATGAGGACCGTATAGGTGAGATCCGCCGGGGTCTCCTGCTTCTGGGCGTTGTACGTCTGGTATTCGACATCATTTTTGCGCGCGAGCGGCTCGGCAATCCGCGTCAGTGCCGCCAAGCGAACGTCATCCACGTCCCCCGCGAACATGCTCACGCCTTCGATCCCCTGGCAGACGTTGCGAATGACGTGCATCATGCCCATCGGCCCGCCGGCCCCGACGACGTTGATATGATCGCCGTGGCGGATCTCGCCGCTCTTGGGGATGTACTTCATCGATTCCGCCGGATTGGAGCCGGTGGTTCCGATGATTCGAATCCCGCCGTAATGGACCCGGCCCACCATCGTCACCACGGGCTGTTCGAAGCGTTTGCCGTCAAGGACGAGGTTCAGCAGACCGTTCGCGGCGATCTTCGGGAACAAACCCTCGGCGATCCGGGCGTTCGATCCGAAGTACAGGACATCGTCGTACGTCGCGTCCGCCAGGTCATCGACGCGCTTGACCGGCGTTACCGGCATCGCCAAGTCGGGCGGCGGCGTCAGCTTGGAGACCCACGTGATCTTGGCGGAGGTCCCGTACCGGCGCAGGAGTTGGCTCATGCGGCCCAAGGGGATTTCGGCATCGGCCACGATCAGCATCTGGCCGCCGGCCTTGAGCGTGGTCCGCTCCTTGGTGACGTACGCGTCCTCGACGCACGCCCACGGCTCGGACAGGGCGATGGCGGACGCAGCTCGATCCTCGGGGGCGGGAATGAGCATGGACTCGCTGTCCGGGGCGGTGATCACCCGCTCGTCCATCAGGACATACTCCTGCAATGCCCCCTCGAAATTGTATCCGAACGCGGCATTAGAGGTAGCCGTGCGTACCCACCGATAATCGGTCTGAACGAGGTATCGCTCGCCCGGCTTATGTCGCTCGACCCCCGGCCCGATCGCAACGATCCGCACGACCGTCTCGTGCCCCGGGACAGTCGGCGCCTCTTCCGGCACATAGCTGGGAATCTCTTTGAGAATGCCAAGGTCGATGCCCGCCACGACCTGGCCCTTGCGGACGTGGCCGGTGAACTGCTTGAGCAGCTTCAAATCGGAAAAGCATAGGCCGACAACCTCCACTCGCGCCAGCACCTGGTGCGGCCCGGGTTTGAACACCTCCTTGGCCTTGTTCAGCACAAGCTGATCCGGCCCAACCAGTTGAACTGCGTATTGTTTCGCAGGTATCGTCGCATTCATGGAATCACGTCCGTACTTTCTTCAGGGCAGCCTCTGGTGACGCCTTGCTGCTGAGTCCGGCCAGGGCATCCTCCTGTCCCGGCTTCAGGGTCACGCCTACCTCCTCAAAGAAAGCGTTCTTTCGTTCTGCCGTCCCGAAGTGCCTGTCTGCCCACGTACTGGTGTAGCCGAGGCCGCATTGTTGCTGCAGGACAGAATGGGCATAGACGATGTAGGCACTCTTCAGGAAGACCGGCAGCAGGGGGGCCAACTCCTGGCTATTGAAATCGTCCACGAACTTCTGGCCGGGACTGTTCATCTCGGTTCCTTCGACCACGACGAGGTGACGGCGCTGAGCCACTTCCAGCACGTGGTAGAGGTTCTTGACCTTCTGGTCCTGCGAGCCCGGCGTGTAGTTGCGGTCTGGAATCACGTTGAGCGCGACGGCCCCGGTGCTCAGCGCCACGTCCAGAAGCTCTTCGATGGCCTGCTCGCCGTCGCTGGTGCCGTCCAGCCACGTGTGGACGGGCATGCCGCCGGCGGCCAGGATGAAGCGGTTCGTATCGGCCATCAGGGGAAACGAGCCACCATCGGGCTGGACGTAGCCGACCCCGCCGCGTTTCATGGTCTTGGCGCGGATCGTGTTGAGTAAATCCCGTCCCTCGGGCAGGCCGAGCTTCCTGGCGTCGGCGCCCAGTTTCTGGGACCAGAACTCTGCCAGCCCATCCGATCCTTCACCGAAATGGTCGCGCGCTTTGCGGGCATAGGCCAGGCACATGTGGCGCTCCGTGGCGTTACCCGCCGGCGTCAGGGTCAGCACATCCCGCTCGTAGTCCAGCTCGATGGGACTGAGATACCGATTGACCCGCTGCATCAGGTCGCGGTTTCGCTGTTGGGCGGTCTCCTTGAGGCCCTTAAGGAACTTCCGTTGTGACACGGGGACTTTCGCGCTGGGGAACCCGACACCCATGTGATAGGAGATGCCCGGCTCGCCCGGCGAGTTGATGACCCGCGTCGAAAACTCCGGCACATAGACCCGCGTCTCCAGGCCGGAGCAGCCCTTGAGGCCCAGCAGTCGGCACGCCTCACGGAATTCGTCCAAGGCGTCCAGCACATCGAAGTCGGTTGTCCCCACGACCGCCAGTCCCGCTTTGCGGGCCAGCCAGGCAAATTTCGTCGGCGAGTAGCCGTAGGTGTTATACGAACAGAACGTATGACAATGCAGATTCACAAATCGCCCGGTCTCGGGCAACGCGATCGCACCGGCCTTCACGTTATCCAGCAGCGACAACAACGCCTGCTTTCGCGCGCCGGCATCGAAGTTGTCCAACTGCTGTTCTAACTCTCCAACCAAGGTTCCTGTCTCCTTCCGCGCGGCCCCTTCCTTTTTGTCATTCCCGCGCAGGCGGGAAGCCAGTTACGTCGAGGCTTTCCTGGACCTCTGCCTTCGCAGGGGTGACAATTGTGTGGCGTTGTTGGGCGCGACATTTTCCAGAACGGTCCACATCATTTGCCAACGGCGAACTTGTGATACTGCTTCTCCCACAGAGCCGTGTTCTGCGGCCAGTATTCCTTCAACTCGAACGAATTGCGGACAACCGCGCGGGCCTCGGCGATGCTCTTGAGTTGCCCGGTGGCCTTCGCCTGCATCAGGATGTTGCCGCTGGCGGTCGCCTCAATGGGGCCCGTCACGACCGTCCTGCCGGTCGCGTCGGCGGTGAACTGGCACAGGAGCTCGTTTTGAATCCCGCCGCCCACGATGTGCAGGACGTCAACCTTGCTGCCGGTGACATCCTCGATGGCTGTGAGGACGGTGCGATACTTCAATGCCAGGCTTTCGAGGACCAGCCGGACCATCTGGCCTTTGTCTTGGGTAACCTGCTGGCCGGTGCCGGACAGGCACTTGTTGATCCGCGCCGGCATGTCGCCGGGAGCGAGGAAATCGCTGTTGTCGCAATTGATGTATCCGAAGAACGGCTGGGCCTGGGCCGCCATCTGCGTCAGCTCGCCGTAGGAGAGGTCCTGGCCCTGCCGCTGCCACTGGCGTTTGCACTCCTGGACCAGCCACAATCCCATGATGTTCTTCAGAAGGCGGATCGTGTTCTCCACACCGCCTTCATTCGTGAACTCGTATTGGAAGGTCTTGTCATTGACGATAGCGCTGGGCAGCTCGACGCCCATAAGGCTCCAGGTCCCCGAGGATAGATAGGCCCACTTATCGCCGCTGGCGGGGACCCCCAGAACCGCCGAGGCGGTGTCGTGCGACCCGACGGCGACGACCGGGATCTTCCCGCAGCCGATCTCTTTGGCCCCGGCACTCGTCAGATTCCCCATCACTGCCCCAGGCATGGTGATCTTGGGCATGATCTTCATCGGCAGGCCCAACTCCTCGAAGATCGGCTTGGACCATTTGCCGGTCTTCATGTCCATCATCTGGGACGTGCTGGCCAACGTGTACTCGCCGAGGGCCTTGCCGCACAAGAAATAAGAGATCAGATCCGCCATGAACAGGAGCCGGTCGGTCTTTGCCAGCACGGGGGAGTTCGCCAGCCGCATCGCCAAGAGCTGATAGAGTGAATTGAGCTGCATGAACTGGATGCCGGTATTCTCGTAAACCCGCCGCTTCGGCATGATTTGGAACGCCTTATCCATCATGCCGTTGGTCCGGCTGTCGCGGTAGTGGTAGGGAGCTTCGAGGAGCTTCCCATCGGCTCCAAGCAGACCGAAATCGACGCCCCAAGTATCAACGCCGATGCCGGCGACCTTGCCGTCGGCGACCTTGGCCGCCTTGCCGATGCCGGTCTTGATCTCCGACAGAAGCTTCTGAAAGTCCCACCGCAGGGTGTTTTGTTGCTCAACCGGCCCATTGCCGAAGCGGTGCGTCTGTTCGAGCGTCAATCGACCACCGGCGATCCGGCCCAGCATCACTCGGCCGCTCTCCGCCCCCAGATCCACCGCGATATAGTTTTCCTTCGCAGCCATTGTCCATTCCTACCCGCAACCGCATTTCTCCTGCCTGCCGACCTGCGCAGACCGCCCACGAGATAGAGATTAGAAGGTCCCACCAAGGGATCGTCAACACAAAACCGCCCCGCGCCAGGGGGCAGAGGTCAGACCCCCCCAGACCCGCGAAAAGCGGATGAGCCAGAAAGAATAGACTGCCCACGTCATCGCAGGTATGATTTACTGTAATACCTATTGGAGAATGCACATGGGCAAAGAGAAAATAGCTGTTACATTGGACGAAGAGTTTGTTGGCGAATTGGATAGGCTGGTCAATCAGCATGTCTTCCAAAGCCGCAGTCAGGCCATTCAAGAAGCGGTCGGGGAGAAGCTGCGCCGCATGAAACGCGGCCGACTGGCGCGGGAATGCGCCAAGCTCCAACCCGGATTTGAGAAAGCCATGGCGAAAGAGGGAATGACTGAGGATATGAGCCGGGCAAGTAAGGGGTCAGGCATTGAAACAAGCCTGAAGGGAGCAGGAATGCTGGCGGAGGGACGCTGGGGTGAGTAGCATGGGCGTACGGCGAGGACGCAGCGGATCGAGTACGAAGGGGCTGTGTACCATGTGACAGCCCGCGGCCACGAGCGGCGTGAGATCTTTCGCGACGACAAACCCCAACAGGAAGATGTCGCGTTTCGGCGTATGCCCAGACGTGTGGGGGTCGAGGTCATCCTGGAGAGCGTCTGCCGGCGACTGGCTGTCGACCGTGGTTCCCTGCTTCGCACGCGGAGGGATTCGGGGCCTCGCGCGGTCGCCGCCCGGATGCTCTGCGATCATGGCGACCTGACGCAGCGGCAAGTCGCGCAAACCCTGGGCCTGCGTAGCGGGGCGGCTGTCAGCAAGCAACTGCGGTCGCTGACGCCTCGGCTGGCGTCCGAACGCGCCTTGCGCGAGGCCGTGGCAGCGATCTCTCGGGACTTGACGGCGTCTTGAAGGCCCAGGCTTGCTTCAATGCCTGACCCTGGAGATGCCCCTGGAGACGCCCTGATTCTCGTGGGTCGGCTCTGTCATCCTGTCGCCTCCGGTGCGGCGGGAGTCTATCGCTTGGAGGCCAGGGGGCACGTTTACCAGGGGTGGGCATCTTGCGCGATACCGACCCCCATGCCATTCGGCGCTGTTGCGTAGTCCCACCCAACGTTCGCCGCGTTCTCGGTTTGGATTGACAAAACTCGGAGCTTCAGCTACAGTCCAGATAGTCTGGACGGAGTATGTTATGCGTCACGTTTGGCGATTACAGGAAGCCAAGAACAAAATTCAGCGAAGTCGTTGAGCCATAGGAGGTGAAGCATGCCGATCTCGACGTTTGAGGGCATTGTTGAAAACGGGCAGATTCGGCTCCGTGATGAGGTGACCCTGCCCGAGAATACCAGAGTCTATGTTGTCATTCCCGACTTCGAGGCGGCACCGCTGAAAGCGCGTGTCTATACCCCACGCCTCGTGCATCCGGAGCAGGCCAACGACTTTGCCAAACAGGTCATCGAGGAATCTGCCGATGCCGGACTATGAAGCGTCGCTTTTCGATCCACCCGCGCCGGTTGCTCGGGTCGTGTTGCGCAATCCAGATGCCGGGACTGCCGTCTCCGACGTGCTGTTACTTCTTGACACGGGTGCAGACGTCACTTTGTTGCCCCATGCCTCAGTCCAGGCACTTGGCGTGTCCCCACTGGCTGACCTGCGTTACGAACTGATGGGTTTTGACGGAAGCAAGAGCTTTGCATCCGTCGTGTTGATAGACATGGTTTTTCTGAACCGTGTATTCCGAGGTCGGTATCTCGTGACCGAGGATGAGTGCGGCATACTGGGTCGGGACATTCTCAATCATGTGACCCTGTTATTGGACGGTCCACGGCAACAATGGTCGCAGCGGGTGCCGTAACCTTGCGGGGGTGGAGCGGCACCTATCCACTGCGTGAACCGGACGCTTGTCAGCGCCGGTTACGCGCGTCGTCAGGTGTACGACTAATTTTCGTGGGTCGGTTCTGTCATCCTGCCGCCTCCGGCGAGGCGGGAGTCCGTCGCTTTGAGGCCAGGCGGCACGTTTACAGGGGGTTGACATCTTTTCCCCACGAAATGTGGTCGCACACAACGTTAGCCGCGTTCTCGGTTTGGGTTGACAAAACTCGGAGGTTTAGCTACATTCCAGACCGTCTGGATGGAGCATGTTCTGCGTCACATTTGGCAATTGCAGGAAGCCAAGAACAAATTCAGCGAAGTTGTTGAGGCAGCACTGAACGATGGCCCGCAGGTGATTACGAGACGCGGTGCTGAGACAGCCATCGTGCTCTCTTATGCCGATTATCGCAGACTGCTCTTGACCCAGAAGAAACTGTCTGGCTTCTTTAGAGAATCGCCGCTCGTCGGGGTCGAGTTAGATTTGACCCGGGATTCCAGTCCGGTTCGAACGGACTTGGCCATATGAGATATCTTCTGGATATGAACGTCACCAATCCCTGGAAATGAACTGTTCGCATCATCCTTTTCGGTTCGGCGGCACGAGGCACGATGAGGCCCGACAGCGACCTTGACCTGCTGGTCGTGGTGCGGGACGGCGTCCATCGACGAAGAACTGCCCAAGCTATCTACCGGAGATCGGCCCCTGAAAGACAATGACGCCAATCGATGAAGACCTTCGGCGGCAGATCAACCAGTTGGTTGATCAATACCGGGACCGGTGCCTGTGGTTCCTGCGGGCCGACTACTATCCGACCGATCTGCCGGAAGTACTGCGCACACTCGACGACTGGATCGACATGATCACGTGTCACGAGCGAATCCAGCCGCTGGGATACCTGGCATGGGCCGCCTGTGGCAAAGACCCGGGCTTCAGCCCGTTGACGATTCTGGAGCAGGCCGGCCGTTCCGGGCACTACACGACGGCCGAGTTGGAGGGGCTCTCTTTTGACGGTCCGCCGCCCGATCTTGCGGATTTGCTGCGGAGATGGCATTCCATGGTCCGAGAGGCGCGCGAGGTGGTCGCAGTTCTACCGGCGGAGCACGTAGGTACGTGTGTGCTTCACCGCCAAGGTGATCTTTATAGAGAGGATTTGGCCCAACTCAGGCGAGATCTTGCAGCGGACGATCTGCTTTTTCATCTGGGCCGCATACGGGGCGCTTACCCACAAATTTCGCAGCAATAATCACCAGCCGGACAGGCCGCGATGCCCGATTAGGAGGCGACCGGCACGCCGTGGGGCTGGAAGCGCAGCTTGGCCAGACCAATGAGGTAGAAACTGCCGGTGATGCAGATCAGGTCCTCCCGGCCGACGGCGCTGCGGGCCAATTGGAGGGCTTCTCCAAGCGTGCCGGCGACTTGGCACATCTTGCCGCACAGCTCCGTGTAGATGTCCGCTAACTCCTGCGGAGACATGGCTTTAACGGAATTGCTCCGGGTGAAGATCACCTTGTCCGCCCCGTACTGGAGCTCGGCGAGCATGCCGGGGATGTCCTTGTCGTTATTGCAGCCGAAGATCATGACCATCGAGTCGTAAGGGATATTCTGACCGATGGCGTGGATCAGGGCGCGGATGCTGGCGGCGTTGTGGGCGCCATCGATCATCACCCGGGGGTCCTCACAGACCATTTCCATGCGACCCGCCAGCGTGACGCTGCCCAACCCCTGGGCAGATTTCTCGTTGTCGATCTCGTAGCCGGCCGACTTGAGCTTATCCAGCAGGGCCAACGCCAAACCACAGTTGATCGCCTGGTGCCGGCCGTGCAGGGGTACCCGCAGGTGCTCGAACTTGCTGGTGGGCGTCGACAGGCAGATCCGCGTGTGCGGGCCGTGCTCACGCGAGGTCTCGAACCGGTAAGAAAAGTCGATATCGGTGCCGGTAACGCTCAGCGGCGCCTTGATGGCCACCGATTGGGCTCTCAGGACGTTCATCGCCAGCGGGTCCTGCTGGACGGTAACGACCGGGATCCCCCGTTTGATCACGCCCGCCTTCTCCATGGCGATGCGGTCGAGCGTATCGCCAAGCTGCTTCTTGTGGTCAATGCTCAGGCTGGTGATCCCGACGACCTTCGGTAGAATGACGTTGGTGCTGTCCAGCCGGCCGCCCATGCCGGTCTCGATTATGCCGATGTCGATCTGGCGATTCGCAAAGTACGTAAACGCAATCGCCGTCATGATTTCGAAGAAAGTCGGCGGGTCGCCCTCCTTGGTCAGTTTCTCGACGGGGGTGTACACCCGGTTGATCATTTCCAGCATCTCGGCATCGCTGATCATCCGGGAATTGACCACGATCCGCTCGTGGAGATGGACCAAGTGCGGCGAAGTATACAAGCCGACCGTATAGCCGTTCGCTTCGAGCATCTTGGCCAGCATGGTCGCTGTCGAGCCCTTGCCCTTGGTGCCGGCGATGTGGACGGTGTTGATCTTGGTATGCGGGTCGCCCAGCAGCGACAACAGCTTCTCCATCCGTTCCAGGCTGAACGTCGTTACGTTATAGCGTACGTGCTCTTCCTTCTCGTAGTCGGTTCGATCCAGGAGATACGCCAGCGCTTCCTTATAGTGGCTGAAAGCCTTCCTGGCTCTGACAGCGGCGACTTTGGAAGAGTCCCTTCGTACTTGCTTCTTTCCGGTTGTCCTTATTGTCTTGGCCATGAAACCGCCATGTTAGCAAATCGCGTACTCGCCGTCAACGGATAGTGTGCATAATTAGCAGATTCGTTAAAGTCATTAGCACACATTATTCACGAGCCATCCGGTTTTGCTGACCTGAAATCATCCGGCGAGATTCGCTGATTTCCTAAAATAAGACGCGCTGGCGGGTGCTTTTATTGCAGAAGTTGGCCGGGCAGGGGTGCCGGAGGGTAAAACTGGGGAAAGAAGCGGCCCCGGAAGCCTTCCGGGGCCGCTTTCCTGCTTTCTGCGGATCACAAATCATACTGCCGATCAGGGTTTTTTCAGGCAGATGTCGTCAATATAGACTCGGCCGGTTCCGCCTTGGACCGGATGGGCTCGGTCCCCGATACCGATGTACAGCTTCTTGATCTTGCCCAGATTCACGCTCGTGAGGTCGCTCAGGGCTATCTTCCACTCGGTCCAAGTGGTTGTCAGCACCGCGGCCGGATCGGGATTTGTCAGGACGGCGATCTTGCCGCCACTGTCCTCCACGGCGATGTACAGGTCGTCTTGGCTGTTGCCCGGGTGGTCGGCGCCGATCTCGGCCATTTGCCACTGGCCACTTACCCCGCCGGTGATGGTCACTCCCGAGAACTGGGCCTTGCACACGGCGGAGGCATTGTGGCTGGTCAGACAAAGGCCGACGTAAATCGTGCCGGTCATCGTGACGGTGGCGGAAGAGGCTGCGGCATCAGGGCCTACGCTCGACCAGGTCTTGCCGTCCGCGGAGTGCTCGGCCTTGAAAACGTCCCCCGTGCGGGTCAATCGCACCCAGTAGGGGGCCCTCCAGCCCGTCTGGTTGACCTGCGTGCTGACATCGTTCGTGACCGCCCGGCGCGGGAAAGAGACCCCGTTGCTGGGTGTGACCACCACCGCCGCGTGCTTGGAGCCGGGATCGAGGCTCTCCCGGATCATGACTCCCGCCTTAGCCCAGACATTGGTATTGTCCAGGCTTTCGACCTTCACCGTGATCGAGCCGTTGGCGGTGAGCCGCTTGAACGCGTAGCGGAATTGATCGGCATTGCCCCAGATGTCCGTGCCCGAGGCGCTCATGGTGATGCTGCCGGGGCCGGTTTCCACGAAAGACACCGGCTGACCCCGGAACCACAGACTCAGGTCGGTAACACCATGGCCCGTCCAGTCCTCCAAGGGCGAGAAAGTCCGCGTCGCCTCACTGTAGAAGGGCGACTTGGTGTTGTTGTAGTCCAGGGGCATTGCTTGCCGGCCGCTGTGGATGATTGTTCTCTCGGCAAAGGGAGCTTGGGGATTGCCCACGAGGGCGCCTGTGCCATTGCCCGGAGTGGTCGGGTCCGGACCCATCCCATCGATCCAGCTCTGATAGATGCGACTGCCGTCGTCGTCCGTGTAGCTCTCGAACTCGTCGACAACAAGATAGGCGGGGATCGTGAAGGTCCATACGGTACCCTTGTGGATGATCGCACCGTCGGCTTCGACCTCGTCGATCCGCCAGAAGTAGGCGCCGCCGCCGAACTCGACCTTTCCCTCCAGCGGGAAGCTGACGCCTGTCTGCCGGCCCTGGTACACGGGGGAGCTTGCATCGGCGGTCTTCACGGCGCTCTTATCCTTGCCGAAGTAGACGTCGTGGCGCGTCGCTGTCTTTCCCGCCGCCCAGTTCAGAGCCGTGGTGGAGCGGATATCGGCGTTGATGTTGGACATCGGTTGCGGATTCGAAGCCAGCAGCGGATCGCCCTGCATGATCTCTTTGATGCGGTCCGGCGTCAGGGCTCCGTTGTAGACGCGGACATCGTCGATCAGGCCGTCCCAGAATTCGACCAAGTCATTCACCTGTCTGCCAATCCGGGCCCTTCCCGGAACGAGGTTCCAGCTCTTGGCGGCCGAAGCCACCTCGATCCCGTCGGCATACAGTCGGGCGGTGGTGCCATCGTAGGTCAGGCAGATGTGGTGCCAGACGTCGATTTGCCAGAACCCGGCCTTGCTCACGTCGTCGCCGTAGCCGCCGCCGTAGAGGTCTGTGCCGTTGAGGCCGATGAACATGGCCTGACCCGTGGCGGGTGAGCCATAGGCGGCGATCCATTTCCAGCCGGCCGCGACCGAATCGGTCTTGGCCCAGCCGCACAGGCTACGCGCAGCCCGGGCGGACGCCCAAGTCTTGGGGTTGCCGAGATCCACGTAGTCATCGTCGCCGTCGAAGTTCAGGGCCTCGCCGTAGTAGCCTTCGACCCATTGCGGTCTCCCGACGAGAGCACCGTAATAATCCCAGCCGGAGGAGTCCACCGCTGCGTCGGCGGTCTCATTCTCCAGCTTGTACCAGCCGACCAGGTTCGGATCCGTTTTGGGCAGGACCGGCCGGGTCGAGAACCCCCACAATTCGCCCGTTGTCTTGACACCGCCGGCCATTTCGTCCACGCGCCAATAGTAGGCAGTGCCCCGGGAGAGCGGCCCCGGCGCGTACGAGGCGAGCGGCTGACTGCCCTTGAATGTGCCGCCGGTGCCTGCCAGGACGGCGGCACGATCTTGGCCGAAGTAGATTTCGTGGGCCGTGGCGTTCATTCCGCCCGACCAGGTGAGCGTCGCATCGGGATCGACGTACACGGCGCCGTTGTCGGGCCGGGGCGCCCAGGCGTTCTTGGGAGTCACGATAAAGCTCCAGACATCGCCCGTATGCACGGTTCCGGCAGGCTCGATCGCGTCCACCCGCCAGTAGTACTTCTGTCCCGGCACGAACGGCTGCAGGTGGTAATACATCTTCATCACGGCGGGCTGATGCGTGGCGACGCGCTGAGCGGCTGTCAACTCCGGCGTTGGGCCCAGGTACACATCCTCAAAGAACGCGGTTTCGCCCGGGGTCCAGGTGAACAGCGGCATGAACAGCCCGACAGTTCCGTCCGCGGGACTGGGATTGCGGGCCTTGACCTTGGGTGGGACCAGGGCCTTCATCTCCGCCGCCGTCAGAGCGTGGTCGTAGAGGCGGACCTCGTCGACCCCGCCATCCCAGAACTCCGCGGCGTCATTGACCTGCCGGCCGATATGGGCGCGGCTCAGGACGAGGTTCCAGTTCTTGCCGATGGAGCCGATCTCGCGGCCATTGAGGTATGCCTTGGCGGTCGTGCCGTCGTAGGTCAGGCCGACGTGGCACCATTCGCCCACCTTCCAGGTGTTGGCGACGGTGACATCATCGCCCCCATAGCCGCCGGCGACGAGTGTGCCTCCGTTCAGGCCAATGAACATGGCCTGCCCCGTGGCGGGCGAGCCGTAGGCGGCCATCCAACGGTAGCCGGAGGCAATGGTATCCGTTCGACCCCAGCCGCACAGGCTGCGCGGCGAGCGGCCCGCCGGCCAGCCCGAGGGATTGCCGAAATCGACGTAGTCGTCACGCCCGTCAAACTCCAGGGCGCCGCCGTCGGTGCCGACAATCCAGGTGGGGCCATTCAGGAGCGTGCCTCCGTAGCCGTGCCCGCTGGAGTCAGAGACCGCTGTGCCGGACCCTTCGTCCAACTTCCAATGAGCCACCAGACTCGCCGAGACGGTGCCGGCGCAGGCCAATAGGGATACCAGAATCAGACACATCAGCCTCTTACTCATACTCGTTCTCCCTTCCATAACGACGAACTAAGGTTTCAACAGACAGACATCGTCGACATAGACAGTGCCGGTACCGCCGGCTGCCGGGTTGTTCTTGTCACCTGCACCAAGGTAGAGCTTCTTGACCCTGGCCAGATTGACGCCTGTGAAGCTATTCAGCGGAATTCGCCACTCGGTCCATCTGACCGTGGAGAGGATGGCCGGATTTGGGTGAACAATGGTCCCGGTGTGCTTGGACGAGTCTTCAATCGCCACGTAGAGAGGGGCCGCCTTGTTGCCGGCCGCGCCGCGAACGTAGAGCGTCAGCGCGTTGACATCACTGACCGTCCAGTCCTGGGTGGCGGCAAACTCCCGCACGGCTTCACTGTAGAAGGGTGCCTTGATGTTGTTATAGTCCATTGGCATCGACTGCTTGCCGCCGTGGATGATCACCGTCTCACCGTAAGTGCCGTTGGCGGCCGTCAATTTGCCAACCGTGGAACCGCTGGACTTGTCGAGGTAGCCGTCGATCCAGGTCGAGAAGACCTCCGCGCCGGCCTTGTCCGTGTAACTCTCGAAGTCATCCACGGGCAGGGCGGTGGTGAAGCTCCAGACCGGCCCGACTTTGATGGCCCCGCCGGCGACCGTTTCATCCACCCGCCAGAAGTACTTGGTCAGTGGTTCGAGCGTTCCTGGCACAAATTTCAGCTCCGTGAGCATGCCCTTGTCGGTTGCCGCCGCTCCCTGAGTCACTGCGTCGCGGCTGTCGCCGAAGTACAGGTGGTGCTGGCTGGCCCCCAGACCGGGCAGCCAGGTAAGTGTGGGGGCCGGGGCCACGTTGTTCCACTGGTCCGTGGGGGTCGGATAGTAAGCCTTCACGTCCTGCGTCACAAAGTTCCAGAGGTCGCCCGCCGCGAGCGTGACGCCGTCGGCGCCCAACTCGTCCACCCGCCAGTAGCAGGCCGTCCCCGGCGGCAATTGGGCGGCATAGTAGAACATCGTCAAGACACTGCGCGGGCTGACCAGCTGCGCCTGGCCCAACTCCGGGCCTGTCCCCAAGTAAACGTTGTGGAACACAGCGCCTTCGCCCGCCGACCAGCGGAACAGGGGCATCTGGACGCCAACCGCTCCGTTGACGGGATCGGGCTTCTTGGCCTTGAGCCGCCAGGCGGGCATGTACGCAGGTCCGTAGACGATGAAATCGTCGAAGTCCATCTTGCCGCTGTAGGCCTGGATTCCGACCCGCCCATCGGTCCACTTGGCGTGCTTGACGTTGAACATCTCCGTGTCGTTCACATACCCGACGAGACTCGTCTTGGTGACCACCAGTGTCAGATGGTACCAGGTTCCCACCTCCATGGTGTTCTTGGTTTGCGCCAGCATCGTCGCCGTGCCCCCGTCATAGATGTAGGGCCGGGATTCCGTATTTGTGTAGCCGTTGACGATCCAGCGATACATGTGGGTAGCCGGTCCGTTGCGGTCCGCCCAGACCTTCGGCACCGGATCCTGGACGCGAAAGAGCACATTGACTGGAGCATCCCCCGCAGTCAGTGGCTTGACGTTGAATTCAATCGTGTACTCCTGCCATTCCTTCTTCCATTGGCCCGCGGCCACCATCGATGCCAGCCACGGATCCGCCGTGCTGGTCTGGTGGTAGACGCCGTCGGCCACCTTCCAATCCCCGGTGATCACCTCCCATTTGCCGTTGGACGCCGCGGGATCGTTGAAGTCATCCGAGAAATAGATCTGCGCGTTCGCCGGCGCAGAGAGCAGGGGGAGCAAAACCAAAGCGATCAGCATGCCGAACGTCGTGTGTTTCTGAGAGATCATTGTTCTTCCTTTCCGGAAGGCCGGGGCCTGCGACGAGGGGCGCAGGCCCCGCCTGTGTTTCGGTGCGTCAGTTTACCCTTGGGGATGCTGTATCATCATGCCCCTGCGGACCTCGTTACTCGGATATCGTAAATATAGATCGTACCGCTGCCGCCCGCAGCCGGGTTCTTCTTGTCGCCCACGCCGATGGAGAGCTTCTTGACCCTGGCCACGTTCACGCCCGTGAAGCTGCTCAAGGGGATCTTCCACTCAGTCCATGCGGTCGTTGTCGGAGCCGCGTTGTTTGCAGCCACAGCGACCTATTGGGCAAAAAAGAGATTGCCATCGTTCATGCCTTTCATCTGAGGAATCATGGGAACGTCGATAACCTGGCTACCGCTGTTCACCACGTTGACGACGCAGTGTTGAGACAGATAGCCTTCGGCGGCGAACTGAAGGGTGTGGACCGCGTCCGGCAGGAAGGCCTGGTATCGTCCCCGGCGTGCGTCGCTGCCGTTGACTTCGCCGTTGGTGAACGTGACGCCCGCATAGGTAAGCGTGGCAGCGACCGGCCTTCCCGTGAGGACGTCCCTGATATGCCCGGAGAGAGTGATCGGCCGCTGGAGCAGTGTCAGGATGCTGGGGAGCACGCGGGCGGCTTCCTGGCGGGCGCTGGCGTAGCTGGGCTGGAAGCTGAGGTGCGTCTCCCACAGAAAGGCATGACTGCCGTAGTTCGCCATGTGGAACTGAATGTCTCCACCGGTACAGCACGAGAGAGCCGTTGCGTACCGGGCCGGGGCGGCCAGAGAGGCTGCTTCCGAGGCCAGGAAAGACAGGAACGGGTGAAACAGACACCCGTTGGCGTAACGCACTTCCCGGGCGGCGGAATGCAGGTCGGCCACCTTGGCGAAGCGGCGGTCCCGCCCGAAGGCGATCATGGTCTGCGTCTCGGCCTCCGAGGCGGAGGACGGCCCCCGATACGTCTGCGATGTCACAGTGCTGTCCCCGTCACAGACGGAGTCCCAGCCAAACGGATAGTTGCGGTTCAGATCGACGCCCACGCCGGCGCCGGGAGAAAACTCCCGGCGATTCTTGCGCCACAGGTTGTCGGTGCGGAACACGTATTCGTAACCGTCGGGGTTCCAGACGGGCGCGACCCAGATTTCATAGGTATCGACCAGGGCCGTGACGGTCGGATCGACGCCGTACTGCCGCGTCAAGTGCTCGATGACGTGCAGGGCGATCACCGGCGTTACGATCTCCCGCGCATGGTGCGCGCCGACCAGCAGAAAGGCCGGCTCATCCTCCTCCTGGGCCACGTGGTCGGAGATCTTGATGGCGAAAAGATGGCGGCCTTCGAAGGTGGGCGGCGTCTCGTAGAGCTGGGTCAGGTCCACGACTTGGCAGAGCGCCGGAAAAGCGCTCTCGGTGGCATGGAGTTGGGCGACGATCTGGGCCAGGTCGGGGTAGCCGGAAGGCACTGCGGCGATGGATAGCTCCGCGGCCTGGATGTCCCGGAAAGACCGTCCCACCGCGACCACCCGGGGCACGAGACCTGCGCGCCGCAGATCCTCCAACTCCGCGTCCGAAACGATGACTTCGCACGCGTTGGCAGCATCGCCGGCAGGGAGCACATCAAAGCCGGCATCGGTCAGTTGGCGTGCGAGGGCAGGAGTCTGGCGGCTTTCCATCCGGACGAGCATCAGCATCTGAGCCGGGGATGCATTGCCACCGGTCCCCACGCACACGAGGATGCCAACCGCCAAAATCAACCGCTTTTTCGCCATCCACCTGCCCCGGTTCTCTGCACCTGCGAAGCCACCGAGAGGGGGTGGCACGGCCGGACTTGATTGGCCGTGCCGCCCCGTATCCATGTTCTCATTCATCCTTCATGCTTCACGCGAAGACACCTGCTCATCAGGGTTTGACGACTTGGATGTCGTCGATATAAATGCGACCGCTGCCACCGGCCGCCGGGGTCTTCTTGTCGCCCACGCCAATATAGAACTTCTTGACCTTGGCCAGGTTCACACCTGTAAAGCTGCTCAGCGGGATCTTCCACTCGGTCCATTTGCCCGTCGTGAGGAGGGCGGCGTCGGGATGCGTGACGGTAGCGGCCTTCTTGGAGGCATCCTCCAGCGCCACATAGAGCCCCGCCGTCTTGTTGCCCGCCGCACCTCGCACATAGAGGACCAGCGTATCGGCGCCCTTGGCCGTCCAATCCTGCGTCGGCGCGAACTCGCGCTCCGTTTCACTGTAGAAAGGCGACTTGATGTTGTTGTAGTCCATCGGCATGGACTGCTTGCCGCCATGCACGATCTTCTGCTCGGCAAAGGGGGCGGTCGCATTGCCGACCATCGAGCCGCTCAGGCCGTTGGTAAAACCGTCGATCCAGGTGTCGAAAATCGTGGTCTTGGCCGCGATGTCATCCGTGTAGCTCTCGAAATCATCGGCAGACAGGCAGGTGGTGAACTTCCAGACCGGCCCGGTCCGCACGGCGCCGCCCACCGGGGTCTCATCCACGCGCCAGTAATAGGTGGTCAGACTCTCCAAGGCGCCGGGTGCGAAATTGGGATCTTTGACCTCACCTTTGTCCGCACTGGCTGCGCCCTGGCCGACCGCGTCGCCGCTGTCGCCGAAGTAGACGTGATGCTTGGTGACGGTCTGACCCGGCAGCCACGTCAGCATCGGCGTCGGGGCGGCGTCGTTGGCGCCGTCCGCCGGGTTGGGATGATAGGCGGTCAGAGCCTGGGCCACGAAGCTCCATACGTCCCCGGTGTGGACCGTCACTGCGTCTTTCTCGATCTCATCGACCCGCCAATAGTACGTCGTTCCGGGCTGGAGTCCCGGGACATAGTAGAGCATCAGCATCAATTGGCGGGACCCGACCACGTGGGCCTCGGTCAGGTTCGGACTGGTGCCCAGATAGACGGTGTGGAACAGAGCGTTGTCCCCCGCCGCCCACTGCAACAGCGGCATCGTGACCGCGAGCGCGCCATCGGCCGGGGAGGGACTCTCGGCTTTGCCATAAACGGGGACCCCGCCGGCGGACAGTGTCTTGATCTGTCCCGCCGTCAACACGCGGTTGTAGATGCGCACGTCATCCATGACGCCGTTGGTGAACCGGGTCATCGGCCGTTCATTCCCGATGGTCAGCGGGTCCGTCGAGGCTTGCGGAGTGCCGCCGGGAGCATCGCTGTAAATCAAGCTGCCATCCTTGTAGAAGCGTCGGCCGGTCGTCGAACTATAAGTGTAGGCAAAATGCCCCCACTCGCCGGCGACTATGAGGCCCGCGGCCGTGTTCACGTAGGTTCTGGTGCCGCCGCTGAACATGATGGGAAGGTGCATGCTGCCATTCGCGAATCCCAACACTTCATAGTTCTCCGCCGCATCCAGGCCTTTGACGACAAACGCGTTGTAGTCCTTGTTCTGGGTCACGTTCAGCCAGAAGGCAATGGTCCACGCGGTCAGGTCCAGACTCGGGTCTTTTCCGCCATCGACGTAATCGTCGGTCCCATCCAGATTCAGGGCCCCACCGGAATAGCCGGTCACCCACTGCGGGTTGCCGTTGAGGGTGCCGTTGTTGCCCTTGCCGCTGGAGTCTTTGGCGACCGTCCCGGAGCCCTCATCGAAGGTCCACCAGCCCACCAGGTAAGGGTCGTCGGCCGCCGGAGCTTGGCCCGCGCTAGCGCCCAGCAGGAGTACGGCCAGGGCCAACACGAAACGTGTCTTGCACATGCTGAGTCTCCTTCTGAGAAAGAACGCACTACTTGGTCACTTGGATGTCATCCACGTAAATGCGACCGCTGCCACCGGCCGCCGAGTTCTTCTTGTCGCCCACGCCGATATAGAGCTTCTTGACCTTGGCCAGATTCACTCCCGCAAAGCTGCTCAGCGGAACTTTCCACTGGGTCCATGGGGTGGCGCTGGTGACCGCCTGGTCCGCATAAGTGACGATGCCGACGTGCTTGGACGTGTCCTCGACGGCCAGATACAACTGGGCGGGGGCATTGGCCGTCCAATCCTGGGTCGGGGCAAACTCACGCTCGGCCTCACTGTAGAAAGGTGATTTGACGTTGTTATAGTCCATCGGCATCGACTGCTTGCCGCTGTGGACGATCTTCTGCTCGCCAAAGGGGGCGGTCTCGTTGCCGACCATCGAGCCGCTCAGACCGTTGGTGAAACCATCGATCCAGGTGTCGAAGATCGTGGTCTTGGCGTTGAGATCGTCCGTGTAGCCCTCGAAATCGTCCACCGACAGGCAGGTGGAGAACTTCCAGACCGGGCCGGTCCGTACGGCGCCGCCCGCCGCCGTCTCACCCACGCGCCAGTAGTAGGTGGTCAGGTTCTCCAAGGCCCCGGGCGCGAAATTAGGATCTTTGACCTCACCTTTGTCCGCACTGGTTGCGCCCTGGCCGACCGCGTCGCCGCTGTCGCCGAAGTAAACGTGATGCTTGGTGACGGTCTGGCCCGGCAGCCAAGTCAGCAGGGGCGTCGGCGCGGCATCCACTGCCCCATCCGCCGGATTGGGGTGATAGGCGGTCAGGGCTTGCGCGACGAAGCTCCAGACATCGCCGGTCTGCACGGCCCCGGCGGGGTCGATCTCATCCACGCGCCAGTAGTACGTCTTGCCCGGCTCCAGAGGGGCCGTGTGATAGTACATCGCCAACACGCTGCGGGGGCTGACAAGCTGGGCCGCGCCCAATTCGGCAGTGGTCCCCAGATAGACGTTGTGGAAGCGGGCGCCGTCGCCGGCCGTCCAGTGGAACAGCGGCATTTGAACCGCGGTTGCCCCATTACCCGGATTGGGCTCCCGGGCGCCGGTGAACGCGGGAACGACTCCCTTCGCCAAGGCCTGGATCTGGTCCGACGACAGACCCCGTGTCAAAATGTGGATCTGGTCCAACATCCCATTGAAGGACTCGTCGTAGTCGCTCCGATCCTCACCAAAGCCGAGGGTCACATTGGCGGTATCGGCGCCCGGGGCGAAGCGACCGGCGCCTTCGCCGACGATGGCGCCATTGATGTAGACCCGGGAGGTCGTTCCATCACAGGTGCCGACCACGTGCTGCCATTCGTCCGCCCGCGGTGCTGCCGTGGAGAAGATGTGCAAGTTAGCGTTGTCCGCGCTGCCCCATTGAATCATGCCGTCGGTGTCACGAAGCTGCAGGATCCAGCGCCGGTTGTCATAACTGAGGCTTTTGCCGGCGCTTCCCTGCCAGTTGCCGTTGGTGCCCCGCCAATAGAGCCAGGCCGAGACCGTCAGTTGGCCGCCGGCGGAGGGGTCGCTGGTGCCGCAGTTAACCCGGCTGGGCTTCGCCGGTTCTTCGTTGAAGGAGGCCGCCCAGCCGCGCGCAGGGTCTGCCACGGTCACAGCTCCATCGATCAGGGTACCGTGGTGACCGTTGCCGGAGCAATTCCGAGACTCCTGATCCAGCCGGAGGGGCACTTTTGCCCCGATAGAGAAGGGAGAACCACCTGGGACACGGTGACGATGATGGTCACGACCGGCAGTCCGATCGGAGCACAACGGCATGCGCCCGAGCACGCTCATGGGCGGCTGACCATGCACGCAAAGGCTGGTTCTGTAAAGACTTAAAGCGGGCCCCCACGGCTTGCAGTTCCAACACCCTGTCCGTAATGCCTCCACCCGAACGTCTCCTCCCGCCACACCGCTGCTTTCTGCAGAAACTCGGCTCGGCTGTTGAGGTCATTTGAGGCACTCTGCGCTATGCGTCATTATGTCTGATAATAGTCCCGCGTCGCCCTATTGTCAATGGTCTATGTCTATTTACGACAGGGGAAATCCGGCCGTGTGGAAGTCCATCACCAACCGTGAGTTAGCGTCTTACGAACAGGCTGCCTGGCAGTTGCTTGATCAGGCCTTTGAGACGGAGGGACACGACGCTGGCATTGACCGTCCCGGCGGGCAGGCTCGTGTCCGCGATGAGCTGGTCGATGTGCAGCGGCTCTTTGCCCATGATCTCGTAGACGGTCTTCTCGTGACCCTTGAGGTTGAATTTGGCGGTCTCCAGCAGTGGCATCTCCACCTTCTCCGTGGTTTCCTTTGCCTTAAGTGCTGTGTGATCCTTGAGTTGCTCGCCGATGTAGCCGAGGGCCTCCATGACGTCTTCGACGGTCTCAACCAGCTTGGCGCCCTGCTTGATAAGGTGGTGGGATCCCTGACTCAAGGGCGAGTCGATCTTGCCCGGCACGGCCATGACCTCGCGATTGCTCTCCAGTGCGGCTTGGGCAGTGATCAGGGCACCTGACCGCAGGCCCGCCTCGACTACAATGGTCCCAAGGGACAGACCGGCGATGATACGATTGCGCGGCGGGAAGTGCTCTGCCAGCGGCTCCGCCCGCAGCGGGAGTTCGGAAATGCAGGCCCCCGAAGCACTTATGAGCTCGAAGAGCTTGGCGTTCTCCGGCGGAAAGACCCGGGACAGGCCGCAACCCTGCACCGCGAGCGTTCGGCCCTCGGCAGCGAGAGCACCACCGTGGGCGGCCGTGTCGATCCCCCGCGCCATGCCCGAAACGATGGTAAAGCCCGCTGCCGCAAGCAGATGCGCCAATCGCGACGCTTGCTCCTGTCCGTAAAGGCTGCACCGCCGGCAGCCCACAATCCCGATAGCCAGATTGTCCGCCCGGTCGAGCGTGCCTTTGACGTACAGCACCGGAGGCGGATCGTAGATCTGCTTGAGTGCTGGCGGATAACGCGGATCCTCCAAATGGACCATCCACACTCCCAGCTTGCCCGCCAGCTCCAACTCGGCGCAACTGTTGAATTTGTCGCGGCTTGCGGCGATCCGTTCGGCGGTTGTCGCCCCGATCCCCTCGACCTTCATCAGACTGCTGACTGAGGCCCCCAAGGCCGCATCGACTGAGCCAAAGCGCTTCAGCAACCGGCCAAACGTCACCGGCCCGACCTCATCGGCGTGGGTCAGCTTAAGCCACTTCTCGATGTCTCTCGAATTCTCAGGAATCTGCGCCATTTCTCCTCTCCGTCTCGGCGGATAAGTCAGTCGCGGGTCCACCGTAATGTGACATCGGTTAGACCTCATCCTCAGTTTTCGCCTCTGGGGTCGTGAGCAAGCTGTCCACTCAGTTTAGCACATTCTGTGCCCAGCGCGAAGGTATTTACGTTACCGCCGCGTAATTGCTTGTTCTTCGTGGTGACGCCGTGAGACGCTCTTCTTCCTGCGGCTGCGAGCACGTTGCGAACCGAGGGAAAACACCCGGACCGTTGACGAGGCCGTCGTCCCGGCGTATCCTGTGCCGCGTGACAATCGTCAGTCAGGAATCGTAGGTTGTAGATGCAAAGGAGAAATGACATGCAGCGGTTGATGAAAGTTCTGGTGTTGGTGGCGATGGTGGCGGTGATCTTCTGCCTGGGGGCCAGCGCGCCAAAGAAGGGCGCGAAGAAGGGTCAGGGGAAGGCCCCGGAGAAGCCCGCGCAGATCAAGGTCCTGCTGATTACCGGCGATGATGTCGGGGCCCATCCCTGGCGGGAGATCTCCGAGACGACCCGCGAAATCCTCGTCGGCTCCGGCAAGTTCGACGTCAAGATCGTCGAAGACCCACTGATCCTCGAATCGGCCACCGCCCTGAAGAACTACGACGTGATCGTCTTCACGATCTACGCCGCCAAGTACGCCGCCGAGAAGCGTGATTTGCCCGCCCAGGCCCAGGAGAACCTCCTGAATTTCGTCAAGAGCGGCAAAGGCTTCTTCGTCCAGCACCTGGCGACCGCGTCGTTCCCGAAGTGGGAGGAGTTCGGCAAGCTCTGCGGCCGCTACTGGGTGATGGGCACCTCCGGCCACGGCCCCCGCAGCGTCTTCGAATCCAAGATCGTCGATAAAGAGCATCCGATTACCAAGGGCCTGACCAACTTCACGACCGACGATGAGCTGTACGCCAAGCTCCAAGGCAACGAGGACATCCACGTCCTGGTCACAGCCGACTCCGACTGGAGCAAGAAGACCGAGCCGCTGATCTTCGTCAAGAGCTACGGCCAGGGCCGGGTCGTCCACAACGCCTACGGCCACGACCGCAAAGCTCTGATGCCCCCCAACGTCCAGAAGATCATCATCCGCGGCACCGAGTGGGCCGCCACCGGCAAGGTCACGGAGTAGTATCCGGCCCGTGCGGCGTTCAGATTCCGGAGCCATCGTCAGACTCCGCCTGGCGATGGCTCTGTTCGTGTGTGCAGACAGGTTCAATCCGCAATCCGAAATCGCAAATTCGCACTCATCGACGTGAGGTCAGTTCCGCGCCGGGGCGGCCGTGGCATTTTTTGTATTTTTTGCCGCTGCCGCAGGGGCAGGGGGCGTTGCGGGCCGGCGCGGGCGCGCGCTCCACGATCGGGATGGGCAACTCTCTTTTCGGCTTCGGCTGGGGTTGCGGCTCCGGCGGCTGGGGGAGACTTTCGGTGGCCGAAATCGCCTCAGCCGCTTCGGCGATCTGGCGGTTGAAGAACTCCATCACCCGGGTCTTGGTCATCGTGCCGGCGTCGGGCTGCCGGGCTTCCATGAGGAACGTCTTGACCGGTCCCCAGTTCTTGGGATCCATGCCCCGCGTGATGATTTGCTCGCTCCACCCGCGGATCGTCGCCGCCAGGTCATCCGCGTCGGCTGCCATGCCCTCGGACCTCAGCCAGTACAGGAGGGCCTCGGTGATAGGAACGATCTTGGCCAGCATTTCGCGGTCGGCGGGCAGGTCGCGCGGCACAAAATCCAGCAGGAGCTCGCGCAGCGCGGCTTCGTCCCACGCGCGGGGCGGCTTATGGAGGTACTTGAGAGAGGGATACACCAGGTCGCGAATGACCAGGTGGGCGCTGCTGAGAAGTTCCGGCGGCAATCCCGCAGCCACGGGTGAGGTGAGAAACGTCCTGAGGAGGAGTTGCGTGTAGGTCTCGAACGGGTCTTCTGGTGCGCCGTCTGCGTCCCGGTCGTATTCCTCATCCTCATCCTCCTCCACCCCGTCCTGGGCCTCGTTCCAGCGCGGCGTGAGCCACTCCTCGACCGGCTCTTCCCAGAGTTCTTTGGGCGGCGTGAAATCCAAGCGGTGCTGGAGGAGCTTCAGGGCATCCTCATACTCGCTTCTCCAGCCGGTATCCTCAGTCCTTTCGGCCAGGCGCTGGAGCAGACCTGTGTACTCGGTGCCTCCCAGGAGAGCGAGCGTCCAGGCGGCATGTCCGGCATCGTCAAGATCGACCGCGCCACGATCGGCGCGTTCGAGCAGGCTGACGCAGGCATGGACGACCTGACTCCGGAGGTCCTGATCCTTCGTCTGGGCGACGAGCTTCGTCAGGCTCCACAGAAAGAGCCAGGCGCCCCGGGTGTCCGGTTCGCCGGCAATCGCGTCGAGGACGGCCGGGAGAATGACGGGCCCCAGGGTCCCGGCGGCCGCCGTCAGAACTTCCATCGCCACATCGGCACCCTCATATCCGGCGGCGACCAACTTCTTGACCAGGAACGATCCGATCTCGCGGCGCTGCTCGTCGTCGAGCCGGGGCGCCGCCAGGGCGAAGATCGCCGGTACATAGAGGTCCGCGTCGTCCGCCGGATCGGACGACGTCTCGAAGACGCGGTCGTAGGCGTCGAAGAGATCGTTGGCCAAGGCGCGATTCGTCGCCAGCGCCTCGGCGAACGTCCGCATCGCCGGCCAGGGAATACCGTCCTCCGTACGCTGCAATTGATCCCAGGGCAGTTGTGAAAACTCGTCATTCATGGAAACTCATTTCCTTCACGAAAAAGACCGTATCCAGCAATTCATACCGCGGCGCAGCACACTCTGTTCCGACCGGAGATTCCGCTAACGGGGCAACTGCCAATCGTGGGCGGTGGGGCCTTCGCCGATCCACGGGAAGGCCGAGATGCGCAGCCGCGCCGCGCCCATCGGGATCAGGGTTACCGTCTCGACCGGCTCCTGCGAACGGACCGGGCTGGGCTGGACCTCGCCGATCAGGCCGAGAGAGTCCGGCTGCCAGTTCGGGATCTTCTTCGCCCGGGCTCGAATCTCCAGCGGCACGGCCTGCGTCTCGAAGGGTTGATTGTCCTTGGGCCAGCTCTTCTTCCGGACCTCGAACTGCTCGCCCAGCGGCTGGTCGGCGTCAAGGACCAGGCCATAATTCCAGGCGGTGGTCGGATAGACCTCAAAGGCCGGCCAGGCATCCGTGCCGCCGTGGCGGGTGTACTTCTCGCCGATCTTGAGCGAGTACGTCAGCGGGCCGCGGTCGACGGAGACGGTGTTGCCATTCCGCAGCCAGTAGCGCAGCTTCAGATCCATGGGCAGCGTTAGTTCGATGCTGTCGCCGTCTTTCCAGGTGCGGTCGATGACGATGAACGTTCGCGGCTCGGCGAAGACGGGTGTCTTCTTGCCATTGATCCGCAGCGCCGGCTTTTCGCACCAGCCGGGCACGCGGAGATACAGCGGAAATGCCACGGGTTTGGCCGTGCTCACCGCGAGTTGCATCGTGTCCTCGAACGGGTACTGGGTCTTAACCTTGAGCGTCACCGGCTGTCCGGGGCCGACTTTCGCCGTGACCTCGGAAGCGGCATAAAGGACCGCCGCCAGGCCATTGTCCGGCGTGGCCATCCACAGGTGCTCGACCAGGTACGGCCAGCCGTGCGCGACGTTATGCTGGCAGCAGCGGTAGCTGTGCGGGTCGTACGAGAGCATGTCGCCCTTGTTCTGGATGCCGGGGGCCTTGTTCTTACTGTCGAGCTGGCAGACGTTCGGGCTGACGATGTAGTGCAGGGCCTTGAGGTCGGCCGTCAGGGCGGGCGGGAAGGTGTTGAACGTCACATCCTCGCAGCGGTCCGCCCAAGTGAGGTCGCCCGTGATCTTCAGCAGCATCTCGCACGAGAGCATGAACTCGACGGAGGCGCAGGTCTCGATGCCTTGCCGCGGGCCGTAATAGCCCCGCCGGCAGTTCTCGTCACCGCCGAACATCCCGCCGGGGACCTGGCCGTAGACGCCCCAGATCATGGCGTAGTTCCGCTCGGTCGCCTGGAGGAAGTACGGGTCCCGCGCCTGCTGATAGTAAACGGCCGGGGCGCGGAAGCACTGGGCGATATTGACATTGTGCCAGCTCGGCACGGTTTCCGTCCAGTCGGCGGTGTTGCGGTGGATCTTCTGGGCCAGTTGCAGCAGGTACTCCTGTCCGGTGCGGTTGTAGAGCCAATAGACGCTGGCGAGGTTGTCGCTGGCCCGCTGCTGCTGCCAGAACGGCTCCAGGAACTTCTCGTCGGGCACGGTCATCTCCCACTTGAAGTACTCCTGCATCAGCTCCAGCACCCGCGTATCGCCCGTGAACTCGTAATACGATTGCAGCGCGTTGAGCGCGACCATGTTGGGCCACAGGTCGGGGATCATCTTCTTGTCGCGCTCGCCGGTCTTGTTGGGCAGCGGCCCGAACCAGCCGTCCTTCTGGCGGCTGGCGAAGATCGCCTCGATCCAGACCTTG
Source organism: uncultured Pirellulales bacterium (assembly GCA_964354535.1). GTDB lineage: Bacteria > Planctomycetota > Phycisphaerae > Sedimentisphaerales > Anaerobacaceae > PLanc-01. The sequence continues at coordinate 1,558 of CAYHAJ010000346.1, read as the reverse complement.
GTCTCGTCGATGATCCGCTGATCGCCCAGCACATAGCCCATATCCCCGAACCCTTTGAGCCAGTAGGGCAGTTCCTCCCACGGGCTGTGGCCCTGGCCGTCGGCCGCGAGCCACGCGTTGCCCTCCTTCTTCAGAAACCGGCTGATCTCCCCCAGCCGGCCCGAGAAGCCCTCCGTCTGCAATTCGAGCTGTCGCCGCAGCCAGCCCTCCGGCTTGATCGCCCCGATAGGCAGCTTGAGCAGCGGACTCGCCGTTAGCGGCTTGGCGTTGCCGACATAGAAGTCGTTCATCCCCGTCGTCGGCGGCACCGGCACGACCCGGATCGTTGCGTACAGGGCCTCGACAAACAACAAAACGACGGCTGCACTCAGGATCGTTCGCGCTCTGGTCATGGTTGCCTCCTGTGCCTGCATTTCATGGTGGCCCGTGACGGGCGTTCTGTACCGGGCCACAAGATAGCAGATTCCCTGCGAAAGGCAAATGCGTTCTCCCCGTTGCGCTCGCGACATCCCAACAGGTCATTGCGAGCGAAGCGAAGCAATCTCCCATCGCACCGATAGGATATGGGATTGGAATAGTGGAAGGATGGGACATCTCGCCCCCAGGAATTGGGTTTGTTTTGCACAACCGGCCCAGGGACGGCCAGAGGCCGCAGGGGGCGAGGGGCGAGGACGCCCCCCCCGGCTCCCGTCCCCCGGGCCTCGTCCCAAGCGGCACCGCTGCGAATTGGCTTTGTTTCGCACGCTCGGCCCTGCGTTTGTAGTGACGCCGTGAGGCGTTATCTTCGATATCCCCTGGAACACGCCACGAGCCAATGAGGAAGATTGGCTTTGTTTCGCGGAGGCCTCCGGCGTGTCCGGTTCGTCGCAAGTCTTTATTAATACATCACTTATCCTTGCTTTCCCGCTGCCGCAAATTGGCTTTGTTTCGCACGCTCGCGCCCGGCGGCACCGGCGGGGCGACTTGCCGCCCCGCGCCCGTTGCCGGGCGCCCGCCGAGAATTGGCTTTGTTTTGCATAAATGGCCTCGGGAAACACCAGGAGCCGGAGATCGCGGACCGGCCGGTCCCACTCTGTATTCAATCCGCAATCTGGTTGCCTTCGGCCCCATCCCATCTCCTGCCCCGAACTGGGGATTGTCTCTGCAGTGCAAAGCCGCAACGTCTGGTTTCTCTGACGAGCCCTCTGATGGGACATGCCGTAAGTCTCCCAAACGGAAGGAATCACGGCTCGCGCAGAGACACAGGGACGCAGAGGATGACCGAGGCTCGACCTTGCCTTTCTCTGCGCCTCCGCGTCTCCGCGCGAACACGCTTTGGTGGCGGCGGCTCATCCATAAGAAGACGTTTCTGGAGGCCCGTATGTTGTGCAAAAATCTAAAATGCTGCAGAAATTCTTCACCGCCGGGCCAGCCCGGCCGTAGGGGCGAAAGATCTTTCGCCCGTCTGATTAACGTCAACTATTGTTTCTCTCCAGCGACAATTATTTTTACCGTTCTTTCCTTGCCCCAGAGCCCCCCTAATGAGTTTTGACGAACAACTTCGGTAATCCCTGGGTGC
>CAYHAJ010000345.1:0-6488 GCA_964354535.1 uncultured Pirellulales bacterium | reverse complement strand
GTCACTCTTTGGCATAAAATCGCAGATTTCAGGGTCATGCGGGCCGATTCGTGGCGTGAGACCATTGTAGTGAAGACTTCCGGCCGAAGGCCCTTCTTGACCCTGCTACGCGGGTTCTGACCGCGAATCCGCGAAGTCGGGCTAGCAAAATCCCCCATTTCATAAGTCCAGCACTGGAAAGCGGTTATGGTGGAGAGGGGGAATGTGCAAAGGTTTCAATGAACAATTCAAGATGAAAATGGCCGACAACTGTCTCAAGCTGCCGGCCCCTGGATGCTTGGACAATGCGTGCCCGCCAATATCGAACGCCCTGTGTTTACCGAGACACGGCTCACCGCCTGCCGTCTCAAGGCCGCCGCGTAGCTCCTCCTGTGAGGTCCTCATGCTCTCGCCACGCGCGGAGTCTGCCGTCGCCCCAAATACTACGCGATGACTCCCTCCTGCCAGCCGGGCAGAGATGACCGCATGACCGGCCACCTACCACCCCGGTCCCACGAACCATCCCCTTCGGTGGAGGGTTTCCGGTCAATTTCGATGCTTCGAGGCGGTCGCACCGCCGCTTGACAGGCACAGGTTGGGCCGAGGGTACTTTCTCATGAGATTCTTGAGCGAATCAGCCGATTGAGAGCCAGCCCGCAACTGGTGAGGACGGGATGACTCCAAACGGAGCGAAAATCCGGATCGCTTATGAGAAATCACCGGTGGAGGTTCGTCGAAAGAAAGCCAAGACGCTCGATCTTCGGCAGATCAGCGTGCTTGGGGGCCTTTCCGGGAGGCGTATCGGCCATGTTGGTGACCAGACGCCTTGAAATCGAGGCCCTGATTTTGATATTATTGACGGTGTTGCGTGCAGGAGTACGAATTATGACGGCAAATGGGAAATCCCGGTTATCATGGTTCGTGAAAGCCTGTGCGACACCGTCTGGTATCGCCCAATGCAACCTATCGGTTCTGGAAGGAGGAGAGAAACATGTCACACCCATCGGCAAGACTCGTCGCATTCTGGGTTCTGGTTGCCTCCATGCTGCTCGCCACCCCGGCGCAGGCGGTGAAGAACGTCAGGATCTCGAGCTACGGACACGGCCATCAAATCTGGTTCGAAGCGGAGGACTTCGACGAGCGCAATCCCGAGAGTGAGCGGTACTTCCCGGTTGTGGACGAGCCGGGCGCGTTCGGGCGGGCGGTCAGCCGCGCGGGCGGCGCCGGCGGCATGATTCGCTGGACGTTCGATATCAGCGCGGCGGGCGGCGCTGGCGGAACCTGGTATTTCTGGGGACGCGTCATCAATCCCATCAACCAGTCCGATTGGCTGCTGGTCGAGGGCGACCCGGGCGACCCGGTGATCCCCGCGGGACCGCCCTTTCCTGGAGGGATGACGGCCCCGGAGTTCGCCAACGACGACGACCGGATCTTCGACGAGAACAATGGCCCCCCTTGGACCTGGGGCCGGCCCCGCCACCCGGAGGGCCACACCAAACAGCTCCGCAACGGCGAGAACACGATGTACATCTACCACCGGCAGGGCGACAACACAGTGTTCTGGGATGTCTTCGTGTGGACCGACGACCCCGACTATGTCCCTACCGATAACGACTATCGCCAGGCGAAGGTGGTCCGCCCCAGCACCGCCTCGGCTCCCATTCCGGCCAGCGGAACTGCGGATGTGCCGCGTGACGCGGTCCTGAGCTGGACGGCGGGCAGCCGGACCGCCGCGAGCAACGGGCACAAGCTCTACCTGAGCCGGAACATCGACGAGGTCCGCAACGGCGTGGGCGTGATCCTCCTGACCCCCAGCCGCTATGCGGTGCCCCAGCCCCTCGAATTCGCCACGACCTACTATTGGCGCATTGATGAGATCGCGGCGGACGGCAAGGTCTTCGCAGGCACCGTCTGGAGCTTCACGACGGAGCGGCTCGCGTACCCGGTGCCGAAGGTCACCGCCAGGGCCTCGAGCAGCACGGTCGGCAAAGGGCCCGAGAACGTCGTGAACGGCGTGGGGCTCGACGCCACGGGCCTGCTCCACGGGACCGACTGCACCGGCGGCCTGTGGCTCAGCGACTTGGCCGGGCCGCTGCCGGCCTGGATTCAGTTCGAGTTCGACAACCTCTACCAGCTCTATGAGATGTGGGTGTGGAATTCCAACGAGACACTGGAGCCGGTGCTCGGGCTGGGGTTCAAGGACGTGACGATCGAAACCTCGGAGGACGGCGTCGCGTTCGCGCGCTTGGGGACGGCGCACCAGTTCGCCCCGGCCCCGGGGACAACCGGCTATGCGCACAACACCACGATCGACCTGGGTGGCGCAGCGGCTCGGTTCGTGCGGCTCACGGCCCAGAGCAACTGGAAGGGCCTGCTGCCTCTCTTCGGTCTGAGCGAAGTCCGTTTCCTGTCGATCCCCGTCCAGGCGCGCGAGCCGAGTCCACCCGCCGGCGCGTTCGAGGTGGCGCTGACGTCGGAGCTGGCCTGGCGCGCGGGACGAGGGGCGGCCGCGCACGAGGTGTACTTCAGCAACAACCGGCAGGCCGTCGTGGACGGCACCGCGCCGGTGGTCATCGTGTCGGAAGCCCGTCACGGCCCTCTGTCGCTCGATCTGGGCAAGACGTACTTCTGGCGCGTGGACGAGGTGAACAAAGACAAGACCCCCGCGCGGTGGCCGGGGGCGGTGTGGAGCTTCACGACCCGCTCGTCCCTGGTGGTGGATGATTTCGAATCGTACAACGACCTGAACGAAGGGGAGCCCGGCAGCCACCGGATCTATCTGGCATGGGTGGACGGGTACGGCAACCCCACGACCAACGGGGCGATCGTCGGCCATCCCAATCCTCCCTTCGCCGAACCGACGAAGGTGCACGGCGGGTCCCAGTCGATGCCGATGTCCTACGACAACGCCGTGGGTAAATCCGAGGCGACTCTGACTCTGACGTCCAACCGCGACTGGACCGCCCAAGGTGTCACCCGACTGAGCATCTGGTACCTGGGCGACCCGGCGAACACCGCCGCGCCGATGTACGTGGTCCTGAACAACCGCGCGGTGGTGGTCCACGAGAATCCCAAGGCAGCCCAGGCCGGCCAATGGACCGAATGGGTGATCGACCTCAAGGCCTTCGCCGATCAGGGCGTGAACCTGGCCAACGTTCAGTCGATGACGATCGGCCTGGGCAGCAGGAGCAATCCGCAGCCGGGCGGCAGGGGCGTCCTGTACTTTGATGACATCGGCCTGTTCCCGGCCGCGGCGCCTCCGGCCCAGATAAAGCTGGAAGCGGAAGCCGCCGGTCCCCTGGGAGCGAAGTGGCAGACAGTGAATGACCCGGTCGCCTCCGGCGGCAAGGCCATCGGCTCCCAGACCGGCGACGGCGACGACCTCGACACCGCGCCCGGACCCCAGTGGGTCGCCGCCTACCCGTTCACCGCGCCCGCGGGAGTCTACAAGATCATGGTCAGGATCAACGCCGCCACGGTCGATGACGACTCCCTCTGGGTCCGGATCGTGGGAGTGGTCAGTCAGACACATCAGGACCCCGATCAGCCCGGCACCGGTTGGGTGCGGTGCAACGAGATGACGTCCGGCAAGGGATGGGTCTGGGACGAGGTCCACAGCAGCGACCACAATAAAGCGGTTGTGAACTGGACGTTGGCCGCCGGCCAGCATACTCTGGAAATCGCTAAGCGCGAGGACGGCGCCCAGATTGATGTGCTGCTGATCACCAACGTCCTGACGCTCGACCCCGCGACTCTGCCGTAGCGGCTCGCAGACCCGGGACCGGCGGTTGGCCTTGGCAGGGCCGGGCCCCTGCTCGTAGGCGAGCAAGTTGTCATGGGGGCGGTGCAGCGCGCCGGGTGGCAGCCTGGAAGCCTCCGGTTTCGGGGATGGCCTGCTGCCTACCGGGAGCCTGTCCGCGTCCAACCATCCCCAAGGCCTACCGGCCTTGAGGCTGCCACCCAGCCCCTGCGAAAGGCAGTCGCACACCTATGGTCCCCGGTGCGCCTGTCAAGCGGCCGCGGGACCGCCTTCTGCAGGCCAAATTGGGCGTGAAGACGCTCTCAGAAGATGGCCCACGCGAGACCAGAGTGGGGAGGGAGAGGGTCCCCGCAGTCAGGCCTGTCGCTGCACCGCTGTTGACAAGCCGCAACAACCCGCCTCCTGGCCTCTCCTCTCCGTTTCTGCCTCCCCCGCCTTCAAATAGTGTGTCATGATTCCAAAATCTGGCAGCAGCCAGGTGGTCCGCACTGAAAGCGACACACGGAGCGGCTGCGGAACTGGTTTCTCCCTTCGTGCTGGAGATTGAATCCCGATCCCCGGCTCCATCACTCATGGCGGCCAGCAGTCGGCACCGCTGATCAGCAGCGCCTGTGCGCTTCTGCCTGCCCTGCCCGGTTTCTGTTGCCGCCGAACCCCACTTTCATAGTCAGTCATGATTCCAAAGCCTCGTGTTCCGCAGGGAAAACGACGCACGGAGCGGTTACGGAACCTGTCATTCCTCATGTCTCGGCGGCGAATCGCGATCCTCGTCCCAGGTGGCCATCCCTCCGCCGGTCAGCAGCGTCTGTGCGCTTCTGCCTGCTCTGACCGGCTCTGCTCAAGGGAGGCGTTCGAGTTTTAGCGATTTGAAACACATCACATCCTGGCCAATCTCCCGCGCCGGGCGCAGCACGAGTTCATGCTCGCCGGCGGCGGCGACGTCCAGCACCCCGATTTCCCTCGAAGCATACTGATACCAGTCGGAGGCCTGCGGGGATTCCATTTGGACTTTCTGCTCGCCTGAGGAAAGGACGAAGGTGCCGGTCGGCCGGCCGAATGCGCCGGCACACTCCACAAGCACCCGGTAGCGGCCGGGCTGGAGGAAATGCACCCGCCAGCTTGCCTGGTCGGCCGGCCCGGTCCATTTGGAGATGTGGAACTGGCCGCGGCGGTTGAAGCGTTTCACGGTTCTGCCGGAGGTGACTGCGTTCAGGTAGTCGAGGACAACGGGTGCGCCCGCTTTCTCCACGATGACAGGGGGATCGACGCGGGGCGGTCCGTCGAGTTCGAGCGCCACGACCGTGTCGATGGCATCCGCCGGGGTTGGCGGCAGGCTTGTCCGGACGGACGAGCCGCTCCGGCTGGATTCGAGGCTTTTGCCGCTATCCGCGAGGAGATAGGCCTTCCGCACCTTGTTCCTCAAGCCTGGCAGTTCCAGTGCGCCGTCAGCCGGGCGTTTGAAGACATGCAGGTAAAGGACGTTGTCCTTCACGGTGCAACGCCCCCAGGGGAATTCGGGAAACGGACTGGCGGAAGCTCCGTGGATGCTGGCGCCGTTCTTCCGCATCCATGCGCCCACCTGCTCAAGGGTGGCGACGCTTGCCTCGGGAATCGAGCCATCCCCGCGCGGACCGATGTTGAGCAGGTAATTGCCGCCCTTGCTGACGATCTCGACAAGGCGGCGGACGACGACCTCCGGGCTTTTCCACTTGGTGTCGAAGCGGCTGTATCCCCAGGTCTCATTGAGGGTTTGCGGCGTTTCCCAATCCTCCTCGATCCCCCCGGCCGGCATGCCGTTGTCATTCATGTTCTGATAGTCGCCCATGAGTTCCTGCTCATAATGTCCCACGCGTCCGTTGATCAGGCAGGCGGGCTGGATGCCGCGCACGAGTTGCACAAAATCCTGCGCCTGCTCGGGCGTGTAGAGGCCGCGGTCAAACCAGACCAGGCCGACCGGACCGTAGTTGGTCAGCAGTTCCCTAAGCTGGGGCTTGGACTTGCGCTCCAGATAGGCCTCGAAGTTCTGCTTCGCCGGATCGTAGTCCCAGTCGTTGCCGTAGGCGTCCGGATCGTCCCAATCCTCGCGGTGCGAGTAGTAAACGCAGAACCGGATGCCGGCGCGGGCGCAGGCTTCCGAGAGTTCCTTGAGCGGGTCGCGCTGGAACGGCGTCCAGTCAACGATGTTGTAGGGGCTGACCTTCGAATGGTACATCGCGAAGCCATCGTGATGCTTGGCCGTGACGACCAGGTAGCGCATGCCTGTTGCCTGCGCCAGACGGACCCACGCCTCGGCGTCGAACTTCACAGGATTGAACTGCCGCGCCATCTCACGGTATTCGGCGGCGGGAATCTTGAGGAACTTCATGATCCACTCGGCGTTGCGGCCGACCTCGACGCGTTGGCCCTTCCATTCCCCGGCCAGTTCCGAGTATGGCCCCCAGTGGATGAACATGCCGAAACGGCTCTCTCGCCACCACTGCGTGCGTGCATTGCTTCCTTCCCTGGTCTTGGTGGCCGAATCAATCGTAAGCCCTGTGATCCGCGCCCAGTGCGGATTTTGTGGATCTCCCTGATAGCCCTGGATGCTCACCCGGGCTCTGTCGTTGCTTCCGGTCGGCCTGGGTTCCGTGCAGGTCCCAACGTCCGTCCATTGGTCCTCGGGGGCGAGACGGTAGTATCCTCGCACTTGCCCTCCTGCAACCCTGAGCCGAACCGTGACCTCATCCTTCTCTATGGGAATTATCCTGAT
>CAYHAJ010000344.1:0-11214 GCA_964354535.1 uncultured Pirellulales bacterium | reverse complement strand
GCGGGTAGGGGGAAGAAAATGGGCTTTGCGACGAATTTGTCCATAAGTATCGATTCTTCCGGCACTTGGAACCATTTATGTCATCTTCCGCCAAACCTATTTTCTTAAGAGGAGCGTAGCGACGAAGCAATCTCAATCCCCGTGATAGGAGATTGCTTCGCTGCGCTCGCAATGACACCTCACGCACCATCTCGGTCATGATCCACATCACATGATTTCCTTCAAAGGCCCGCCGGTCTTCACGCCCTCGGCGGCGGTCGGCGTCACGCGGACGTCCAGGCCCTGGGGGTGAGGGAGTCTGGCGTTGCCGTCGATGCCAAGCAACTCGTACATACTGGCGATCAGGTCGCACGGGTAGACGGGCCGGTCCTTCACCTCCTCGCCTTTGTCGTCGGAGGCCCCGACCACGCGGCCGCCTTTGAATCCGCCGCCGGCGACCACGGCGGAGAAGACGTGGCCGTAGTGGCCGCGCCCGCCACTCCAGGGGGGCTCCCACTGGACCTTCGGGGTCCGGCCGAACTCCCCGCTCCACCAAACGATCGTGCTGTCGAGCAGGCCGCGCTCCGACAAATCCTGGAGGAGGGTCGCCATGCCCCGATCCATCTCCGGCAGCTTACGCCGCATGGCTTGGAAATGCTGCTTGTGCGTGTCCCAGCCACCATAGTTGATGGTGATGTAAGGGACACCGCGCTCGACCAGCCGCCGAGCAACCAAGCAGGCCTGCCCGAACGTAGTGCGGCCGTACTGGTCCCGCAATTCGTTCGTTTCCTGGGAAAGGTCGAACACCTTGCCCGCATCGCCAAGGATCAGCTCATAGGCCCCTTCCTCCGCCTGCTCGAACGCCTGGAGCGACTCATGACCTTTCCCAGCCTGGTCCAGCGTGTCCAGCTTATGGAGCAGTTCGCGCCGGTCCTTCTGCCGCTGGTCGGTGATGCCTTGAGCCACAACCCCTTCCACCGCGAAGCGGGCCTGCGCCGGGTCACCGCCCGTGGCAAAGGGTTTGTGGCGTGCCCCCAGGAATCCCGCCTCGGAGAACCGTCCCTGGGCCTGGGTCAGCACAATGTAGGGCGGGATCAGGCCGGTGTAGCCGGCGTTGTAGCCCTTGAACAACGAGACCACGGCCCCGACGCTGGGATAGACATCCCGGCCGCCGGAGGGCCGCCCGGTCTGGACCATGTAGGCCGCCGTCTCGTGGCTGTTCACGCCGTGGGTCATGCTGCGAATGATGGAGTACTTGTCGGCCTGCTGGGCCAGCAGGGGCAGCAACTCGCCGATCATGATCCCGTCCACGTTGGTCGATATTGGTTTGTCTAATTGCCCACAGTAGTCGTAGCCCACCCCCGGCTTGGGGTCAAACGTGTCCAAATGCGCCGGCCCGCCCCACATCCAGATCTGGATGACCGATTTGGCCTTGGCGTTTGTCGTCGGTGGGATGGGCTTTAGCCCATGCTGCTCCTGTCCGGCCACGCCCAAACTGTCTGCCTGGGCTGAAGCCCACCCTACAACGGGCAGACTATCGGCCAACACCAGTCCCGCCGCACCACAGAGGCTACGGCGCACCGCCTCGCGTCTGGAGATCGGCTTGCTCATGATGGCAACTCCTTTCCTCCCAAGGAAGAAGGCAAAAAGACAAGGTCAAAATGGAGCAAAGAGGGACACCCCGAATCGCTTGCAGGACAGTCCTTTTTACCTTCTTACTTTTTCCCTTTGCCGTTCCTCAGGGTCAATGCCGGTAGAGAAATTCCGCGCTGTTGACCAACGCCCAGATCAGGTCCACGGCGGCCCCGCGCCGGTTCGTACCGGCGGCCTGGAAATACCCCCCGATGGTCTTGAGCTCGTCCGCCGTGGGCCGACGGGAGAGAATCGTCAGGTACAGCTCGTCAATGGCCTCGCGCGGTTTGCTTTTGCCTTGCAGGAGGAACTGGAGCTTGGTGCTCTGCTCGATCTTGCGCTGGATATGGCTCGAATTCAGCAGGTGCAGCCGCTGGGCGGCCGTGGGGCGATTGTTCCGCTCCGACTCCAGGCCGGTGTCACGCGGCGAGCGGCCGAACGTTTCGAGGAAAGCACTGGTGATGCTGGCATCCGCCAGGGCAATCGAGCGCAGGTCCTCCGGGATGAAAGTGAACGGCTCCGGAATGGGGCTGGAATACTGCTCGGTCGTGCCGGTAATTTGGCACAGGGCATCGATCAGCACCTCCGCTTCGAGCCGCCGCAGTGAATAAAAGGCGAAATTGGCTTCGCCCTTTGGGTCCTCGGTGCTCGGGATGGAAGAAAGCTGGTACACCTGCGAACTCAGAATCAGCCGATAGATGTGCTTGAGGTCGAAGTGGGCCGCGACTAACTCCCCTTCCAGGTACGCCAGCAACTCGGGATTACTGGGCGGGTTGTCCGGCCGGATGTCGTCGGGCTCGTGGATGATCCCTCGTCCCAGTAGCCAGGACCACACCCGGTTGACGAGGTTGCGGGCAAACCACGGGTTCTTCGCCGTGATCAGCCAATCGGCAAAGACCTCACGCGGGTCCTGGTCGGGGAGAAGCCAGACCTTGATCCCATCCGGGAGAACTGCCGGTCCCGATTGCGGATTGGAGGCGGAACGGCCCCTTGGCGTCTGGGCGGCTTGGTTCGGGTCGAACAGGACAATCTCTTCCTTCCATTCCAGGGTGGATTTGTAGCCGACCTGGGAGAAGAAGGCGGCCATCTCGGCCCATTTCTCCTTCGGCCAGCTCTCCGGCCGGATGCCCATGAACGTCAGCGCCACCACCTGGGCCAGGGCCTGGGGCTCGCGGCTCTGAACCGCCCGGTAGAAATTGACCTGGGACACACGGAAATTGCTGCCACTGGCGGTGAGCATCTCCCGCACAAACCGGTCGTAGGGCACATTTTCCTTGATCGACGTGCGAATCCAGCGGTGATACGCCTGCACCGCGTTGGGCCACAGATTGATGGGGAACTCGGACTTCACCCGCAGCAGGTCGCTCCACTTCAGGGCCCAATAGTCGGCAAATTCGTCACGCTGCAACAGGCGGTCGATCAGGGCGGCTCGCTGGTTCGGATCCCGGTCCTCCAGGAACGTCCGAGCTTCCTTGGCCGTCGGCAGCGTACCAATCACATCCAGGTAGACCCGTCGGACGAATACCGCGTCTGAGCACAGGTCGGCGGGCGCGATGTTCAACTGCGTCAGCTTGCCCAAGACGAGTGTATCGATCTGGCCCACGGGCTTGGCCGTACCGGCGCCCTGGAAGGGGTCCGCCGCCGCACTTTGCAGCAGCAGTTCTTCCGCGACACTCGGGGCGCGTTTGGCCGGCTGCGCCGCCTTGCGTGACGCGGCTTTGCCCGATGCTGCTTTCCCCGACACTGCTTTGCCCGATGCCAACGGCGGGCTCGCGGCCAGGGCCGCAAGCAGGATGATTACCGAAGTCAAGGATGTCATCTTCATGTTTCGCCATTTCAAAGCCACGCCGATACGCCCGAACACAGAGAACCACCGTCCATTATAAGACGTTCCCCGAAATCCGCAAATTGCAGCCGTCCAACACCGATGAAGCTACACCTTGACCGATTCGTCAATCGTGCGTATATATCGAGGGTCGCAATTACGGAGAAGGCTTATGAAGACATCGTCTGGACTCGTCGCGATCGTATTGTTCTCGGCGTTGGTTTCGACGGCAGTTGGCGCGCCGGGGAAGAGTCTACCCACCGTCTACGTCACCTTCTGGTTCGACACGGAGGACTTTATCCTGCCGCAGGCGGACGATGCCGCGAAACGGCTGGCGGAGATGTTCACCGCCCGCGGCGTCCAGGGGACGTTCAAGATCGTCGGCGAGAAGGCCAGGGTGCTGGAAGAACGCGGGCGAACCGATGTGATCCTGGCGCTGGCGAAGAACGACATCGCCTATCATTCCACCTGGCACAGCGTTCATCCCACGCCTTCGGAGTACAGTCGCGACCTGAGCTGGCAGGAAGGCGTCTCGGAGTTCCTTCGCCGGGAGGGGATCGGATTGGAGACGGTGCGGCAAGTTTTCGGCGTCAATAGCTCCTGCTATGGCCAACCGGGAGGGTCTTGGACGCCCCAGAGCTACGCCGCCCTGCGGACGTTTGGAATTCCTCTCTACTTGGACGTGACTTCGCACGTCAACCTGAACGACCGTCCCTTCTGGTACGCCGGCGTGCTCAACATCCTGGAACTCGGCGATTGCGTGATCCGCACCGGCTGGACGGATGACGACGTAAAACAGGCCTGTGCGAAATTCGACCGGGTTTCTCAAAAGCTGGTCCAGGAAGGCGGCGGCATCGTCAGCATTTTTTATCACCCCTGCGAGTTCGTGCACCGGCAGTTCTGGGACGGCGTCAACTTCTCCTATGGCGCCAATCCGCCCCGGTCGCAGTGGAAGCTCCCGCCCGTGAAATCGCCGGAAGATCAGGAACAGACGTTCCAAGCCTTCGAAGCCTTCCTCGATTACATCGCCCATCGCCCCAGCGTCCAGCTTGTGACGGCCCGGCAAATCCCCGCCCTGTACCCCGATCGGGTCTATTCCACTCCTCTGACGCAAGGCGACGTCCGTACGATTGCCGAAGCGTTCCAGAAGCGGCTCTCTTACGTCGATCTGGGGACGCGGATCGTCTCGGCCGGCGAGGGTCTGCTGGCCCTGTCCCAATTCGTAGCCGGGAGCGACGCCGACCGTCGACCCGATAAAGTGCAGATTCAGTTCACTTACGGCCCGGCCTCCGCCCCACAGCGATTCACCACCGAAGGCACGTTCGCCTGGGATGCGGTCCACCAAGCTGCACAGGAATTGCTCGACGCTGTCCATCAGACCACGCAACTGCCTTCCGTGGTCTGGGTAGCCGGACAACCGTGGCGCCCGGAGGATTTCGCCGTCACGCTGGCCTCGGTCGTGGCCTCGGACCACTACTCCGGCGATATCCCGCTACGCCGGGGCGAGCTGGAAGCCAAGAAGTTTGTCGCCAATGACTCGCGCGGCCTCTGGGGATGGGTCATCTTCCCCAAGGACTTCAACGCGCCTCACATGATGGAGCTCGCCAAGCTGCAAGCCTGGACAATCAAACCCGCCCTGTTGCGCAAGACAAACTAACGGTCGAAGGCAACCGCATGTCGTCCGTAGCAGTCCGGCTATCCTGAAACTGTGGGTGGCAGCGGCAGGGCCGCAGGCTTTGCGGAGGCTTTGCCGATGGCGAGCGAGCCAAACCATTGGCAAGCTCCGAAGACTCCGCTTGCCGCTGCCACCCGGCGCTCACAGAATTAGCGTAGCCGGAACGGTAGAGTGTGCCATACACACCTTCCCCATCTGCGCCCACCGCCGTCTTCATGCAAAGCCCAAGGCCCGCAAGTCGATGTTACCTTGGGCTGGTTCGCTGCCTTAGTCTTATGAAAAGACCAGGTACATGGACGTACAGTTGGGAGGTCGAACCATGAGAAAGGTATTGCTGATTGTCGGACTCGCGGCGGCGTCTCTACTGGGCGGCTGCGTGGCGGTATATGAGGAACACCGGGCCGTGCGGCATCCGCGCGTCATCTATGGTCCGCCCTGCGGCGTCGTGGAAGTGGTTCCCGTGCCGCCCCCGCATTATCATCACTACCATCGCTACCCGCGCCACTGGTGATGGACCACAGGATAAGGAGGATGAACCATGAGAAAGATGCTACTGACCGGCGGACTCATTGCGGCGGCGGCCCTGTTGAACGGCTGCATCGTCGTCTCCTGCAAGGAGCCCGGGGCGGTGCGACGTCCCTGTGTCATCGGGGGCCCGTCCTGGCGGGTCGGAGTCGTCTTCCTGCCCCGCGTGGCCGAGCCACGCGTCGTGCCTCCGCCTGCCTCCGCGTTTGCCTCTTGCCCCGTTGAGAAACCGGGTTACAATGATCGCCGACCTGATCGTGAAAATGAACCCCGGAATCCTACGAGGACAAGAGGAGTGGCCCAGCTATGAAGACCTCGCCCGTTGCGAGCACCTGTCTCCTGATCATGTTGGTTTCGGCGGCGACCGCCGCGACGGGGCCGGCTTTTCGGCCGATCGTCGAGGTCGAGGAAGACGTCTACCGTTATGAGCCCGCCGATAACGGGGCCGGGCCGCTTTGGTGCCAGGGGTCCACCTGCCTGGCCCGCGCCGGCGACGAATTGTTCGCCAGTGGGCTGGAGACGATCAAAGGCGCCAAACCGCTGAACAACTGCCGCTGGATGCTGTTCCACCGGGATCAGGCAGGCTGGCAGAAAGTGTGCTTCGACCTATCCGGGCGAACGCGCGAGCCTTGCCCAATGGCTGGCTTTTCCGACGGGCGGCTCTTCTTGTCCGTCAATCCGACGCTGAACGCCGATCCAAACACCTACGCGGGACCGGCGCGACCGGAGATCGTCCAGTTCACCGCCCGCGAGCCCGGCAAGGTGGAGAGCTCCCCTGTGCCGGTATGGTCCGGGAAGCCCAAGTTCACGGAACACTCTTATCGGAGCTTCGCCGCCGACGGCCCGAACCACGAGCTGATCCTGCTTCAGAATATCGGCTACACGCACGCGGAGTGGTCCTTCTTCGACCGCAATGGCCGCTGGAGTGCCCAGGGCCAACTCAAATGGCCGTGGGGCGCGGACTACGCCAAGCCCGAGCCGATCCGCACGTGCTACCCGAACGTGGCCCTCAGGAACCGCGCGGTCCACTTCTGCGGCGTCAGCGATATCATCGAGCCGAACCCCGAGTGGCGAGCCTTCAAGAAGCAGCTCACCGGCCGGGACTGGGACTACGACTTCCGGCGGCTCTTCTACACGTGGTCGCCCGATATCACCCAGGGCCAGTTCGAGCCCTGGGCCGAAATCGCCAGCCGGGAAAAGACCTGCGGCTGGATCAATCCCGGCGATCTTTGGATCGCCCCGAGTGGTGACGTGCATATCGTCTGGACAGAACGGGCTCTGGATGAGCGTCTGCGGCAGAAGTTCTTCCCCGACGAAAAGCAAAGCTATGCCCTGAACTACGCCGTGCTCCGCAAGGGCAAGGTCGTCTCGCGCCGCACGCTGCTCGTGGCGGAAGAAGGCAAATCGAACGAGCGCCCCGGCCGGGGCCGCTTTCAGATCACGCCCGACAACCGCCTGTTCGTGTTCTTCTACGTCAGCGGCTCCGACGCGGCCGGTAAGTCCATCTCCGAGAACCGCCTGCTGGAGATCCTGCCGGATGGCTCCGTGAGCAAGGCCGTCCGCGTCCCACTTCAGAGGCCCTTCACTGACTTCTTCACCGCTACCATCCGCGCCGGCTCGCCACCGTCAAGAACGCTCGAACTCCTCGGCACCCGGCAAGGCTCGAACACAACCATCAGCTTCGCCCGTATCCATATCGAATGACGCTCGAATATGAGATGTGATCGGGCATAAGACCAAGAAAAAACACGATGTCACACGTGGAGGTAGATCACGAATGCTGCACCCTGTACCCATTTCCAAGACTGGTTACAACAGACTGAAGGAGGAATTGGACCGCCTCCAGAACGAGGAACTGCCGCGCGTCATGCGCGCGGTGGCGGAAGCGCGCGAGATGGGCGATCTCAGGGAGAATGGTGAGTATATTGCGGGGCGCGAACAACAGGGGTTCATTGTCGGGCGGATTCGGGAACTGAATGGAAAACTGAGCCGGTCCGATATCGTTGATTGCACCAAGGTGGAGCCCGATCACGCGGCGTTTGGCACGGTCGTGTCCTTGCTGGATTTGGACACCAATCAAAAGATGACCTATCAGTTGCTGGGTCCGGATGAAGCGGATTCCAGTACCGGCAGTATCTCCATCCACTCCCCTATCGGGCGTGCGATCCATGGCCTTTCGGTAGGAGACAAGGTGTCCGTAGAGACCCCGCGCGGCGACCGTCATTTCGAGGTGATCGCCATCGCGAAGGCAGAAGTGGACTGAGCCTGTTATGCGGCCAGGAAGCTGAGGGAATCGAGGTCAACGCTCAACTCCTTACGGCGTCACTACAAACCAGGTCAATCGAACACCAGCGTACCGAACTTGGTGAACTCGTGGAAGCTGGCGCCGACGCGGGCCCAGTCCCAACTGGTGCTCTTGCCCCCGTCGTAGTCCACGCGGTAGAAATTGGCCCGCCATTGTGTCCCCGGCTGCGGCGGGACGTTCTGCAAGGGCCGCAGCAGGTCGTATGGGACGTACACCTCGGCCTTCCAGCCCGTCACCGTGGCGCCCGACTGCTTCGGGCCGCCGAGGGCCGTCGTGGCTTTTTGCGTCTTGCGCTTGCCGTCGTAGTGCCAGGGCCGCCAGCCCAGGAACTTGCCTTCGAAGTTGGGAATCAGGATCGGCAGCTCGAAACCCAGCGGGGAGATCTCGTATTCGAAGTAGACCGTGTACCGCTCGTCGGGCCACAGGAAGAACTCGAAGACGTCTTCGTTCCACAGGTCGAGAAAGTCCTCGTTCATCGTGGCGGTGAGTGTGCGGTCCTCGGCTTCCATGAGCACGTACAGACCGGTCTTCGAGTAAAGCATCTTGACGCGGGTCTGATAGGGACGTCTTTCGACGGCCCGCGACTGCAGCGGCTCCCAGGGGACCGCGGCCCAGGCGGGCGCCTCGCCATTGCCGGTAACGGTGAAATCCTCCGTCGGCCGCACGTGTAAGACCTTAGCCGCCGGCTGCGCCCGGGCCGCCTGTCTCGTGAGCACCAATGTACCCCACCCGGCCAGCATGGCCAGCACCAGAATACCCACCGCACTCATCTTCATGCCGATTCTCCTTCTGTCATTGCGAGCGAAGCGAAGCAATCTCCACCGTACGACTTTCGAAATCCGCTATTGCCATATAACGCCCGTAGAGATCGCTACTTCCGCAGGAAGAGCCAGACCCACCCGTGCGTCTCATACTCGCGTGGCAACTGCGACCTCAGCGGCTGCATCCGGTCCCGCATTTGCCTCATCTCTTCGTTGACTTTGTCGCGTTCCTCCGTCGTGCGGACGCGGGAGGGACCGACCAGTTTCTGGAACAACTCACCGTAGCGCTTTTCGAGCGGCTCCAGCTCCTTGCGAATCTGCTCCTGCCTGGCTTTCTCTTCGGGTGTAGGTTCGGGCCGGTCGGGCTCCAGGTAAGCAAGATCGCCCACGAGCAGGTCGGGTCGACCGTCGCCATTCCAATCGGCGACACAGACCTTCGCGCGGTTACCGCGGCACACCTCTTTGGGAGCCTGGCTTCCGGAGAAGCCCTGACCGGGACGAACAAGTTGCACCGGCGTCCTCAGCTTCGGGGCCGTTTTAGAGCCTTCATTACGGTACAGAGATACGCTGCCGTCCTCCGCACCCACGAGCAAGTCGAGGTCCCCATCACCGTCCCAGTCGGCGACACACGGCCCGGCGCGACTGCGAACATCGACCGGCTGGCCGCCGGCCAAAAGAGGCTCCTCCTTGCCACAAGCATAGGACTTGGACGTGCCCTCGTTCGGGATGAGGTGTACCTTGCCGTTTATGTTGCCAACGATCAGGTCGCAGTCGCCGTCGCTGTCCCAATCGGCCGCACTGACGACGGAGGCCGTGCCGGTGGTCGCGACCGGTTGCTCTGCCGTGCTTTCAAAGCGTTGCTCGCGATAGGTGACGAACGTCCGCCCCTCCACCGTCTCCCACTTCGCACTCCCGCGAATGAGGATGCCCTCGCCGTCCGGGCGTTTCTCGACTCCGCCGCCGAGGTTGATGATTTCGCCGGTTTTGTCCTTCAGCATCTCCGGGGCCGCGAAGGAACGATCTGCTGTGCCTCGGAACAGGAACAATTCGCCCGGCCAGGAGCCGGAGAGAAGGTCGGGATGCCCATCACCGTCAAGGTCCATGACACATGGACCGAATCCGACGCATCAGCCACTCGGGACAACGCCGTCTTTCGCCCCCTGCTTGAACTTCACCCCGGCGGCCAGCTTGGGTGCGGCGTTCGTGCCCTCGTTGCGGTAAATCCAGAGGACCCCGCCGCCAAACTGGCCGACCAACAGGTCCCGGACGCCGTCGTCGTCCCAATCGTAGACGAACGGCGCCGCATGGCCGACCTCGGTATCGATCGGTTTGCCGACCGCCTCCAGCCGGACCGGCGGCACGAGCTCGTCGCCCAAGACCGGCGCATTCGAGGCATGCAGACTCATCAGAACCAGAACCAGTGCTGACAACATCATGACACCTCCGCTGCAAAAGGACTCCACTTACATCCTCGCCCGGCTACACCGCCCGGTTTCTCTTCAGACGATGCCTCGCAGGCGGTTAGTCGTCACGTACGCAATGAAGCGTCCGGGTGGCGGCCTCAAGGCCGAAGGCCTTGGGGATGGCTCTTCTCCCGAAAGAGTCAGGCCATCGCCAAGCTTCGCTTGACGCTGCCACCCGGAGTCGGATCCTCTATGCCTTCTGCGACTTCGCCAGAGCGTCGCGATTGTCGTAGACCTTCTGGATCGCATTGGCGATGTCGTCCATGTCACTCTTCGGGCCGAGGAGCAGGTTCTGCGTGAAGCAGACGGCTTCCTGGCAAAGCTGCTCATTGCCCGGGTAATGCAGTTCATCGCGATACCGGTCCAGCCTCTCCTTCGGGAAGGCTCGCTTGAAGTTCTTGGAGGTCAGAGCCGCCTCAATCAGCCCGTCCTTGTACTGGGGACCATAGACGCTGGAGCAGGGAATGCCTTCGGCGCTCAAGGCGGCGATGAAGCGGTTCCGCGGCAGGCCGTTGAACTGCTCCTGCTTGTACCGCATCGGATACAGATGATAGACCGCTTGGGTCGCGCCGGCGCAGAGCTTGTGCGGCACGATGCCCGGAATGTCCTTAATCTTCGAAGTCAGGTAGTTGGCATTCGCGACGCGTTTGGCGGTATCGGCTTCGAGTCTCTGCATCTGGTTGAGCAGGATGGCGGCCGTGTACTCCGTCATCCGGCGATTGTGGCCGATGATCGGATAGCCGCTCTTGCCCTTGGTCCGGCCGCAGTTGTGGAACGCCATCACGTAGTCCATCAACGCTTCGTCGTTGCCCACCACGGCCCCGCCTTCGCCGCCCGGCAGGTGCTTCGATTCCTGGAAGCTGAAGCAGCCGAGGTCGCCCAGGGTGCCGCACTTCTTGCCGTCGAACTCCGCCAGCCACGCCTGGCAGGCGTCTTCGATGACCTTCAGGTTGCGCTTCTTGGCAATCGCGTTGATCTTGGTCATGTTGCAGGGCAGACCGAAGATGTGCACCGGCAGGATCGCCCGGGTGTTCTCATTGATCTTCTCT
>CAYHAJ010000343.1:0-4286 GCA_964354535.1 uncultured Pirellulales bacterium | reverse complement strand
CGGCCCTACCAGATGAAGCGGAGCGCGGACGGTCCCTGCTACCAGTTCGTGCAACGCAGCGGCGAACGCCCCGAAGACTGGCATTTCAAAGCCTTCCTATGCACGGCGCCACGCGCGGAAGTCGACGCGTTGACGCTCGATTTTCCCCGTCGCTGGCACGTGGAGGAGTTCTTCAACGCCCATCAGGCCTTAGGCTGGAACCGGGCCGGCACGGCGAACCTCCATATCCGCTACGGGCACATGACCCTGGCCCTGCTGGCGCAAGCGGCGATTCACCAAGTGCGGACGCGGCTGGGAGAGCCGGTCTGTGGCTGGGATGCGAACCATCTGGCGAAGGACTTCTTTCGCGGACTGGAGGGCGACGTGCGGGTGCAGGAGGACACGATCATCGTAACCTACTATAACGCTCCCAACGAAGCCCAATTACGCGCGCACTACGAGAATCTGCCCCACAAACTCTGCCAGGAGAACATCAATCCCCAGGTGCCCTGGCTCTACGGCTTCAAGCTGGACTTCCGCTTTCGCTGAAAAACACGACCCCACGGGGAACGGGCCCATCCAGTCCAATCAACTCGGCCCAGAAAATGGCTGATTTATCGCTGGGGAACCCGGACCAGAGATAGAACAAGTCCCGTCAGGGACGAAAGAACACCGACGCCTCCGCCGCGGCCTTCTTTCGCCCCTGGCGGGGCTGAGCGTTGTTTCGAACCGGGCACCCACCGTTGAAACGGTGGGCTATGATCGATCGTCCCTGCGGGACTATCTTGAGTGAACGGCCGGGATCCGTCCTCTGCCGGAGGATTGCAGGAACGGCCATGCACCGCACCTGTTCGGTAACATCGCGTTGACCGGACGCAGTCCGGACTCTACAATCCTTCCCTCGATGCGCGGTGTCCGACGCATTGAGGAAGGATCGCCATGACTGACAGCAAAGGATTGCAGACCCGCGAATTGAGCCGCGAGCTGGGCCTGATCACCGCCATCGCCTGCGGCATGGTCTCGGTCATCGGTTCCGGCATCTTCAAGAAGCCCGGCCTCATGGCCGCCCAACTGGGTTCGCCCGTGCTGCTGCTGGTGATCTGGATCGTCGCCGGCGTGGTCACGCTTTTTGGGGCATTGTCGATCGCCGAGATTTCCGGCATGTTCCGCGGTCCCGGCGGCCAGTACATCTACTTCAACAAGGGCTACAATCGCTTCGTCGGCTATCTCTACGGCTGGTCGACCTTCATTGTCATTCAGACCGGCTCCATCGCCTCGATTGCCTATGTCTTCGCCGATTCGCTGGGCCACTTCGTCCAGTTCCCGCGCCTGGCCGGAGCGTGGGAACAGTGGGCCATTCCCATTCCCTTCATCGGCGCGATGACGCCCCTGAAGTTCCTCGGCCTCAAGCTCACGGCCATCGGCCTGATTGTGCTGCTGACCGGGATCAACTACCTGGGCGTCAAGCTCGGCAGTGCCGTCGTAGTCGTTTTCTCGTCACTGAAGATCGCGATTATCCTGGCCATCATCGTCCTGGCCTGCACCCTGGGGCACGGCAGCCTCGCGCATCTGACCCAGTCGGCAGACTCCGGCGTCGGCACCGCCGGCTCGTCCTCGGTCTTTCTCATGATCATCATGGCCCTGGCCGGCGCGTTCTGGGCGTATGACGGCTGGATCAACGTCACCTACATGTCGGGCGAGATCAAGAACGTGCAGCGCAACCTGCCCCGGGCCATGGCCATCGCCGTCTCTACCGTGGTCGTCATCTATGTCCTGGTCAACGTCGCCTATATCTATATCATCCCCGTCGCCGAGATGGCTCAGAAGTACCGGGCAGCCCAAGCCAGCGGTGGCAGCTACATCGTCGCCATCGATGTCGCCGACAGCTTCCTGGGCAAATGGGGCGGGGCCGCGATCGCCGTGGCCATCATGGTCTCGACGTTCAGTGCCGTCAACGGCTCGACCATGATGTCCGCCCGCATCTACTTCGCCATGGCCCGCGAGAAGCTCTTCTTCCGCCGCATTGGCGAGGTTCACCCCCGTTTCCACACGCCGGGCAACTCGCTCCTGCTCCAGGGCACCTG
Source organism: uncultured Pirellulales bacterium (assembly GCA_964354535.1). GTDB lineage: Bacteria > Planctomycetota > Phycisphaerae > Sedimentisphaerales > Anaerobacaceae > PLanc-01. The sequence continues at coordinate 2,223 of CAYHAJ010000343.1, read as the reverse complement.
GGCCTCGATGCTTGTCCTGAGCGGCACCTTCGACCAGCTCACGGACATGCTCATCTTCGTCACCTGGATCTTCTATGCCCTGGCCGCCGGCAGTGTCTTCACGCTCCGCAGACGCCTGCCCGACACGCCTCGTCCCTATCGGGTCTGGGGCTATCCGGTAACATCGATCATCTTCATTGTCTTCGCTTCCGTCTACGTCGTCTTCACGCTCTACACGGACATCCTGAACTATCGCAACGGCACCTCCCCTCTGATCAACTCCCTGATGGGCTTGGTCTGGGTGGCGCTCGGCATCCCCGGCTACCTCTGGTGGAGCCTCCGGAGCCACCCAAGCCCGAAGGGCGAAAGACCATAGCCCAGCCATCCGGTTGTTCCGTACTTGGCCCGCAGCAACAGCATGACAAAACAGGCAAGAAGAAAAGAGAAGAGGCGGTTCAGGGTGCGGGAATGGTGGCACCTTGCCACGCACCGGGCGCCGCAGAGTCGGACGCGTCGGTCCGTCTGGGAGTAAGATCACACGTGCCCGGAATACGAAGAGACCGGGCACCAGCGGAGGCGGCCGGAAGCAGGAAGGCGAAGCCCGTAGTCGGCCTCCCTTCGCAGGAATCCGCCGATGGGCCGTCCTCCAAAGGGGTTCGGCCCATGAAGGGACCCCAAACGCGCTCTATCGCGTTTGGGAACCCAACCGCCTCCGGAGAACGTCGCCAGTGGACGCGACGTGGTTGGGAGGCTGGACCGGCGGCGGGTCCGTGCGGAGCGTCCACGCCCCTGAACCGCCTCTTCTCTTTTTCTGACTCCTCCGGCTTCGGCGTACACTGACAACTGATGTTTCACCGCGGAGCCATCAGGAACACCGAGGAAGAGCCTTCCGACTTGAAATCCTCTCGCGTTTGTGACAGAATGCGACTGGTAAGGACCTGAAACGGTGGAGACGGGACCCCCATCGCGAGACACTGCGATGGGGGCTCGAATCGGCATGAGTGATGTCACACGCATCTTGAACGCGATGGAACGGGGGGACACGAAGGCTACAGACGGGCTCTTGCCGCTGGTGTATGAGGAACTCCGGCTTCTGGCGGCACAGAAGTTGTCCCATGAACCGCCGGGCCAGACACTCCAAGCGACCGCTTTGGTGCACGAGGCATATCTGCGGTTGGTGGGGGACGAACCCATCGGCTGGGAGAATCGCGGCCATTTTTTCGCGGCCGCGGCGGAAGCCATGCGCAGGATTCTCGTGGACAATGCCCGGCGGAAGAAGAGCCTCAAGTGTGGGGGAGATCGGCAACAGATTGGCCTTGACGAAGCCGATGCGGTGTATGCTGACCCGTCATCCGCGGACAATCTGTTGGCGCTGAATGAGGCTCTCGACAAGCTCAGTGCGCAAGACAAGGCCAAAGCGGATCTGGTTAAGCTACGTCATTTCGCCGGTCTGACCATAGAACAGGCTGCCGACGCCTTGGGAATCTCGCCAACGACGGCAAAACGGTATTGGGCCTATGCTCGGGCCTGGCTCCTCCGAGAGATTGGATAAGCGCTGCGGCTACTGCCGGGGTAGAGAATCTGCATTTTTTTCTGAAAATCGGTGGGCCATTTCCTCTGTGGATTCCGCATTGTACGAGGGGGGAGACGGAGTGTAGCCAAATGGCTGACAACTTGGCACCCAGTGAAGAGTCGATCTTCGACGCGGCTATCCGGATCAAGGACCGTGCCGAGAGAGATGCCTATGTTGCCGGCATCTGCGCGGGCAAGAGACAGCTTCTTACAGGTGTTCAGACACTGCTTCGCTACCACGACTCGGGCAGTTTTCTTGATGCTCCTGCTCTGGAGTCAGAACTCACGTTGAGCGAATCGCCCTTGACAGAAGCCCCCGGCACGGTCATCGGCCGCTACAAGCTCCTGGAGAAGATCGGCGAAGGCGGCATGGCGGTGGTCTATATGGCCGAGCAGACGGAGCCCCTCCGCCGTAAAGTAGCCCTCAAGATTATCAAGTTGGGCATGGATACCCGCCAGGTGATCGCCCGGTTCGAGGCGGAGCGGCAGGCCCTGGCCCTGATGGACCATCCCAGTATCGCCAAGGTCCTTGACGCCGGGGCCACGGAAACCGGCCGGCCCTACTTCGTCAGAGAACTGGTCCAGCGCGTCGCCATCCCCGAATACTGCGACAAGAACAGCCTGAGCACCAATGTTCGGCTGGCGCTATTCCTCCACGTGTGCCACGCCGAC
>CAYHAJ010000342.1:0-5482 GCA_964354535.1 uncultured Pirellulales bacterium | reverse complement strand
AGCACGACAGCGGCCGCAAATCCGACTAACACTAACCTGATGCTGCAACCATTTGACCATTTCATTTCACACCTTCCTTTCCGCCCTTAAGGCAGAAAGCACGAATTGTCTCGTCTAAGGTCTCACCGCCCGATCATAGATTCGCACCTCGTCGATCAGGCCCTTCCAGAAGCTGCTTGGTGCGAGCGTGCTGCCAGCCCCGATGTAAAGGCCGCCGGTCGATGGCGCCAGACCGCTCTGCGTATCTCTGGCAACCTCGACATCATCGACGTAGAGAATACGATTTGAACCATCCCAGACGAATCCTACGCGGTGCCATGCACCATCCTTGATGACCGCTGCGGACACCAGGGGTTTGCCTTTGCGCCCGGATTCTTTCAACTCCGTCGCCAGCACTCCGCTTGGGTCTCCCGCCATCAGCCAGTTCGCCCCCTCCGCTTGAGAGAGGATCACCTGGCCGGGTCCTCCGCCCTTAACCCAGGCAAAGACGCTGAACAGACCTTTGGCTGGGTCCACGACGAACGCGGTCTTGACATAATCATCGACGCCATCGAGCTGCAGTGCGCCGCCGACCTTGCCGTCATCCGGCTGCCAAAGGGGATTGCCCATCACATTAGCATCATGTTCGCCTGCGCTATCGGAGGCCACTACCCCTTCCGTCTCATCGAACTTCCAATAGGCGATCAGACCCGGATCGCCGCCTTCCTTCACCTGTCCGAGAAGGGTGCAGGCGATCAGGTCGGGCTTACGACCCCACCAGAACTCAATGGCGATACCATCGGGGCTCTCCACAACGCAGTTCCGGACCGTCGGGACCGCATCACGGCAAGAGACGCCTACTGTCCCGCTCTGAATCGTAAGGCCAGCAAGCACGCCCCCTCCACTCTCGGGGCCGGAGAAGGTTACTGTGGGACTGCCATCCCGCCCTCTGATGATTGTGCCGGCGACCACCACTGGATTGTTGGGGTCCAGCGACCTCACAGTAAGCGTTTTCCCACCGAAATCAATGTTCTCATCGTAGGTCGCCGGATTCAACAAGATGACATCGGCCGACTCCGCGTCCCGGATAGCATGCTGGATGAGAGCGTATCTCTTTCCTGTCCGAGCGTTCTCAACCGACATCGGAGGCAGACTCGTCGGGTCCAGGCGGATTGGATCGGCATAGATGGTTGACCCAAATTGGTCACGAACTCGAACAGTCCACCAAGTCTTTTCAGACGGGAAGTCTCTTAGAACTTTCGTTGGCGGAGCAGGTGTGTCAGAGACGACATTGTAGTCCATAACGCGATACGGGTCTGACCCGAACAGGAGCTCATATCCGGCTGCATTCTCGCATTCATCGCAGCTCAGGACAGCGCCGTCGATATCACCCGAGACCTCGGATCTACTGACCCATGCGCCTAGAGTGACAGGCTCCGAGAGGCGACCGGGATGACTGGACTCGTTGTAGAACTCCATCTGGCCGGTGGTGACTGAGCCGACCCATCTGAACTTGTAGGTCTGGACCCCGGGCGTCAATGCAAGTTGAAGATTCTTGCCTGGACCAATGACAGACCAATACGCGCCCGCCACGACACCATGGTTGAATTGGCTCGCGCCGCTAGTGGCAAGGGAAGCGTAGTACCAGTCGCAGATATCCGGATGCGATAGAGCAGAGTGAACGTTCAATACATTAGGATAGGTTTGGGCAGTCGCGCCCAAGTAGTTGTCCACCCAACATTGTTCACCATCAACGCCACTCGTGACTAATTGATCCATATGATAGGAAGGATTGCCGCGCAAATCGAGGACAGCACCGGTATCTATCAAAGTGACGTGGTTGACTGCGTACCTAGCATCCTTATAGGTCCGGTTAATGCGTACCCCAACATCTATGGCAGGCAGTCCACCTGTGCTCCAGCCAATAGTCTGGATAGGTTGTCGGTAATCTGGTGCCACACTCGAAAGATACACGATAGTCATGTCGCCATATTTGTAATACGCACGCACATCGCCGGTGCCATCAGGTGTATATCCACTGAGGAAGTTTATTAGATTCGCTCTCTCCATCCAACCGGGACCGCCCCAGGCTTGTCCTGGCGAACCATTTACGCCATCCCCTCCGCCGAAAAAAAGTATGGTCGGTTTGTTCGCATCGAACGGTGCATGTTCCAGTTCCAGCGTGTCGGCACCGTAGAAGGGGACAATAACTACCTTGGCAATATCGGGCAAGCTTGTCAGCTCGCCATCACTGACCGTCAGTTCAAACTCCCATTGTTGAATAGCGTCCGTCTGGACAAAAGCAAACGCGCCGGGGATCACACGTCCGCGGGAGTCTGTCTGGCTGGGACCGCTGATTAAGGGTGTGGCGGAGTTTGCATCGGTCATCGTCACCAACGGGCCGGACAACTGCCGCCATGCATAGGTCAACGGGCCCGACGCGTCGGGATCATACGAACCGCTGCCGTCAAGCTGCGCCGGACCTGCAGCCGCATACCGCAGCAGGCCGGCATCGGCGACGGGACGCTCGTTCGCGAATGCACTTTGTCCGCTGCTCACAAGAACAATGGATGCCAGTACGAGCAGCACTGTGAGATGGAGACTGCGATTCGCTTTCATACCATTCCTTCCTTCCTTTCTCTCCCGCCGCCGACCACCCGAGTCTGGAGTGATACCTGCCAAGGAACGGGAATCGAAGCAGAGAATCAAGGCAATCGCCGTGTCAGGACAGGGAATGGATGAGCGTCAAGGTATGCACGGCTGGAACGTAACTCAATCGCCCCATTTTTCACCGCTCCTTTTGCTGATAACGTACAATGCCTACCGACAAATGTCAAGAGATTTCTTGGCGTCACTGGGCGAGGCGGCAAGTCCTCTGCGTGTGTCTTGGCGCCGGTTTGCCCCCGTCACGGCGATTGTCCGCTCTCCAGCCTCTTCTCCGCTGCTTCGATCTCCTCCCACGACGGCGCACGCCAGAGGTGGAGTTGGCCTTGGTCCCAGCTGCAGGCTGCCAGCCATCTGCCGTCGGGGGAAAAGGCCACAAATGAGAACACGGAACCCTCTCCCGAGAGTGTCATAAGCTCGCGGTGAGTTGACAAATCCCAGAGCTTGACAGTGTCACGAGCGCTGCCACCGGTGGCCAACCGGCGGCCATCGGGGGAGAACGCCACCCCGTGAGCTCCCTGCATGTGACCTTTGAAAGCGGTGATCAGTTTGAACGAGGACGGATCCCAAATTGCCACCGTGCCGTCTTGGGCGACACTGGCGGCCCGCGTGCCATCACCGGAGAAGGCGACTGCCACTGCACTCCACCGATGGCCGCCTGTCGTCGTAGCCAGGGCTTCTCCGGTCTCGGCGTTCAGCCAACGCAGGCCACCCGCGGCGCCGATCGCCAAAAGGCGACCATCCGGCGAGACAGTCCCCCACACAAAACCTTGCACCACAAAGGTTCGGCCGGCTTGCCACGTGAGCGCATCCCACCAGATCGCCTTTCCTTTTGCGTCAACAGAGAGCAACCGCGTGCCATCTGCCCGGAAGCGGAGCAAGCGAATCGGTTCCTTGTGGCCGTCCAACTCCCGCAGCAGCCTGTGCTCGGCACTGGACCACACACAGATTCTTCCATTCTCACTTCCGCTTACGAGCAAAGTCCCGTCCGGTGAATAGGCGACCATACGAACGCCGTTGGTGCCCAGCGCGGGGAGCTGCTCGATTTCTTTAGACGTTGCCAGATCGAACAGGCTGACGGTCCCCTCGCGCCGCGCCGCCAATGCCCGGCTGTCCGGAGCGAAGGTTGGACAACCGAATCTACCCGATGCGATCAGTCTGGGCTGCTCTTCTTCTGGGCGGGGGCGAGCATTCCCGAAGGCGACGACGCCGTCCTTGCTGGCGCTCACCAGCGTGCTGCCGTCCGGCGAAAGCGCCAGTCCATAGACTTCATCACTGCTGCCACGGAGGGTGGCCAGACACCGCCGCTGCCCTACATCCCAGATCCGGATGGTTTGGTCGCCGCTGGCCGAATACAGCCGCAGACCATCTGGGGAGAAGATCAATTGACATATCCATTCGGTATGCCCTTCCAGCGACCCGAGAGGTTTGCCGGAGGCGGCATCCCAAAGTCGGATCGGACCACCTGAGTAACCGCTGCCACTGGCAATGACGGAACCGGTCGGTGACCAGGCCACGGCGGTTATGGGTTCCGAGTGGGCCTCCGGGATGTCGAAAGTCGTGTTTCCGCTGGCGAGGTCAACCGCTTGAAGGTGATGATCGGCGTCCCCAATGACCAAGGCCTTGCTGTCCGGCGAAAAGTCCAGCGCGCCCATATGCGCATCCATGAGCCTTACGCCGCGAATTCGACGAACGACGGCCCATTGGTCAACCTCCCACACGGTGACTTCATCCGGAAGGCTCAGGCTGGCCAGCCGGGTTCCGTCAGGCGAGAACTTGAGGACCCGGACGTAACCAGAAAGGGTGAGTTGGCCGACGGGATCCCAAGTGCCGGTCCGCCAGAGTCGGATCTGGTTTCCTGCTGCGTCGGTCGCCAGCAGATCGCTACGAGGTGAGAATGCCACGCGGCGGCCTTCCTTTGGCTGAAGGGTGGCAATTCGCTTGCGGCTGGACACATCCCAGATCGCGACGAATCCTCCGGCCACAGCGAGCACTCTGCCGTTGGGGGAATACGCCACCGAGTAGGCCGCGTTCGGATAGCGGCAGAGGTCACCGAGGGCGTCGCTCCGGCATTGCTGCCACAGATAGCGCCACTCCCAACCACGGAGATCGACCTCACCCGGCCCGGGTCGGTGGCCCTCCAGCAGTCGCCGGGCGCGGCCCAAGTCGTTCATCGCCAGCGCCTGTTGCGCCAGGCTCACGTCAGAAGCATATCGCAAGGCGGCCTCCTTTTCCTGGGCCGCTACGGCAACTTCCTCGGCCGCCACGGCGACTCGACGGGCCTGTTGCTCACGAATGAGCGAGACGACGGAGATGGTCAGACCTATCACCAAGGCGGCTGCCACTACGGTCACTCCCGCAAAGAGCCCCTTGTTCCGCCGCACCAGCTTCTGGAACCGGTAGAGCGTGCCGGGCCGCCCGGCCAATACCGGCTCCTGATTCAGGTGCCGCTCGATGTCCTCCGCCAAGGCGTGCGCCGTTTGATAACGGCGCATCCGGTCCTTCTCCATCGCCTTGAGAGTGATCCAGTCCAGGTCGCCACGCAGTCTGCGGCGAAGGGTCGCCGCATCACTTTGACAAGACTTGGCCACTCTGGTTGATGTCTCCGCATCCAGGCTGCTGACCCGAGTACTCGGAGTCTTGGGCTCAGTCTCGCGGAGGATCGCACGCATCTGCTCAAGACTGCCTCTCCTTAACGTCTCAGACTCGAACGGCAAGGTTCCCGTCAGCAGTTCGTATAAGAGCACCCCCAGCGAATAGATGTCCGAGCGGGTGTCGATATCCTGGTTTGTCATCTCCGCCTGTTCCGGACTGATGTACTCCGGCGTGCCGATCAGTT
>CAYHAJ010000341.1:0-43359 GCA_964354535.1 uncultured Pirellulales bacterium | reverse complement strand
CACGGGCAGGTGCGACTGCTCCGCCGAGCGGCTTGCCCTCTGTCCATTCACCAGCTTTGAGCCGTAAAGCGATAAATCCCGGGGGTCTGGGGGCAGCGCCCCCAGAAGCGCCCTTTATGGTTCCGGCTTGTCCGGGTTAGGAAGCAGGGCGCGTCCCCGGCGCGGGCGTTGGATGGGCTTCAGCCCATGCTGCTTTTATCTGCACGGCACAACCTGTCCGCATGGGTCAAAGCCCATCCTGCATGGCGGAAACACCCCGATGAAACAACGGGTGGCAGCGCCAAGTCTCACTTGACGCTGCCACCACGGATATGCGAGATGAGACGATGCGGCGATTACACCTTGTCGGCGGTCGGGCAGACGAACGGGGGCCGATATTGGCGATGGAGAATCTTATTCGCCGCGGCGCTGTTCGTGAAAACCTCCTTCTGCGGGTCGAACGTCAGCAGCGGCCCCATGGACACGGGGGTCTTGTCCAGATCGACGCCGTTGTCCTGGAAGTGCCGCACGGTGCGATTGAGCGTCGCAAGGTTGTCATCGCGGCTCTTGATCTTCTCCAGCACGGCCTTCGCCTGGGCAACCGTGACCCGGTTGTTCTCGCCCAGGTAGTAGCTGATGTTGGCCAAGTGCGCCAGGGCGGCCGACAGATGGCCCTGGAAGGCATCGGAGTTGAGGCTCTCGGCCTTGCGGCTGCGGATGGCCTGGACGAAGTTGCCATAGTGGTCCCCGCCGCCCTTGAATTCCTTGATCGTGTTGCCCTTGAGGTCGAAGGCAACGCAGTGGGTGTATTCTCGCTGGACGAGGACGCCTTCGGTGCCGTAGAAGATGACGCCGATCTGGTTGCCCTTGCTGCCGGCAAAGAGCTTGTTGATCTCGGCGTCGGCGGAATTGTCGACCGAGAGGCCACGAGTCTCGAAGACCATGCACTTGTCGCCGTAATCGTAGATAGCGACCTCGGTATTGGCCGTGTCCCCGGCGTCCACGTACTTCGGGTCGTTTTTCTCCGCCTGATACCCCAGTCGGCCACCGTACGCGATGACGCTGTTAGGATGGCGATTGAGGCCGAGGCCCCAGCGGGCGATGTCCGTCTGGTGCGGGCCCTGGTTGCCCGAGTCGCCGTTGCCGTACAGTCGCTGCCAGTGCCAGTCATAGTGGAACTTCGGTCGCGTCAGCTTCGGCGTCGTGTAGGGGGCCGGACCGCTCCACAGGTCGAAATCCGCCTCCCCCGGGATCGGATAATCGCCCAGAGCACCGATCGACTTGCGGCGCTTGTAGCACAGCCCGCGGGCGAAGTTGACCTGGCCGATGCCGCCGGAGGCCATGAACTTCACCGCGTCCTGGACGGCCGGGTTCGAGCGGCACTGCGTCCCGACCTGGCAGATCCTCCCGTACTTCTTCGCGGCGGCGACCAGGGCAGAACCCTCGGGAATGTCGTGGCTGATCGGCTTTTCGATATAGGCATCTTTGCCCGCCTGCATCGCCCACACGCCGCACAGGGCGTGCCAGTGGTTGGGTGTGGCGGTCGAGATGAAGTGGATCGACTTGTCATCGAAGACCTTCCGCATGTCCTTGACCCACTTGGGGCGGCGGGCGGTGCTCTTTTCGACCGCACTGCACCCCTTCTGGCCCACCTTCTCGTCGATGTCGACAATATAGGCGATTTCGCAGTCTTTGCGGCGGGACAGGCTGCCGATGTGGTCACCGCCGCGACCGTTGCACCCGATCACCGCGCACAGCAGCTTGTCGTTCGGACTCGTGGTCTGTGCCTCGGCCCGGTTGCTGAACATCGGGGCCGCAGTCAATGCGGCCGCCGCAGACAGCGAGCCTTGCAGAAACTCCCGGCGTGTTCGTTGCACCATGGTGCGTACTCCTTAAAATACTCAGGCCAATTCAACTGCCTTCTCTTTCGTCACCTGTCCCCCCGCATAGAGACAATCTACCCGAAATCCCCGTCCTTTCAAGGAATAAGCTCTCACTGGGCTCGCTGGATTTCCTCCAGGAGGGCGAGGGACTCCTTCGCCAGAATCTCGCCGGCGCCTTTCGCCAGGATATTCGCGGAATCCGGCTCATAGCCGCCTTCGTCGTACGCGCGGCTGTGGCACACATAGCCGACCGTGTCATTGGCCACGGTCGCGATCACGAGCTTCTCGATGCCGGCTTTCTTCCGGATCTCCATGCCGACCTCCACGAGGATCTCGCCCGGCAGACCGAGAAGGTAGATGCCGCCCAGTCGCAAGACCTGGACCTCGGTGGTAATTGGTGGAGGGGTTCCCTCATCTGGTTTGTCGCCGGGGGCCTTCTTTGCAGGAAAGACCACTGGTCGGCACATCCCCTTGAGAACGACGTCATCTGTGGTGGCGACAAATTGGAGCTTTCGCACGGCCTCGGCCCCAACTGCCTTGCCAATCTGTTCGCGGGGCTTGGCTCCCCGCTGGATCGGCACCGTATTGCCGGCCAGTCCCAGCGTAAAGAGGCAGACGGCGCCCTCCGCCTGCTCGACGACGCGAGCGACGAAGGCGGGGTAGTCCGCCGACACCGCCGTGGGGAAACTCGGATAGATGCTGACCGGATGGCAGCCGAAATCCACGAGAGAGCCGACGATCCGGCCGTCCGCGTCTTCCAGCCGCAGCACGTAGACCCGAGGATCGACGCACCCGAATTCCAGCGGGACTCCTCCCGATTCCAGGGTGAACGTCGGTCGCGCATAGCCTTCGGCCGTCATCTCAATCCTCCGGGTCGCCACAACCTCCGGTGGCAGAGTGAGCGTGCTCTTGACCCGCCCGTTCTTCGCCACCGGCCGGCGGTTGAAAAGGACCTCCGGGACCTCACCCACCGCCGTACCGATCTTCACATCCCGCATATCCCGATGGGCCATCACCACGGCATCCGCCATCTTCTGCACGAGAGACTGGAGGTAGGATCGGGCGAGATCGGAAACCGGGACCCGGGCTTTCGGCGGGAGCTTCGACCGGGTGAAGACCTCCGGCCCGGAGTGGGTATGCGTGCCGCAGACCATGATGTTCTGCTTGGGAATGCCGAGTCTCTCGTGGACGATAGTCCGAACGGGATCAGTGATGTCCTCGAGAGGCGCGTACAGCAGATCGGCCGCCACGATCACAACAGTATCGCGGCCGTCGCTGAGCACCATCGCCTTGGCAGAGAGAACGTCCATTACGGAGTCACTCGGCTTGCCGTACGATCCGATGAGTGTGACCCCCAGCGGCGGCGTGATATCGACCTTGGAACACCCGCCTTTCAGAGCCGCCTGACTGACACCGCTAAGAATGAGACTAGACGACAGCGCGACAACGATCAGCCCTCGCGGGACTTGCAGCGTGAAGTTTGATCTGTGAAGTTTGAAGTCAAAACCACGGGTCTTCATGGCTACGTACCCCCTTCTTGGTCCAATGATCTCCTGCCGGGACATTCTACCACTTCTGACATCCCACTTCCCACAGCAAAGTTCCCGCTTGACACTTCCAACTTCAAACATCAAACTTCAAACATGAATCTTATGAAAGGGGTGAAAGATGACGAGCGGTGATTGGACCAGACGACAGTTCATAGCAGCAGCCTCGGCAGGCTCTCTGGCCGCGGCGACCTCAAGAACCGTTCCCGCCTACGGGAACCTGACGAAGAAAGCGAGCAAGCTGGCCGTTCTGGGCGGCGAGCCGGTCCGCAAGAACAAGGCCTTGCCCGATTGGCCGTATTGCGATGACAAGATCGTCGAATCCGTGACGAAGACCACTCGCAGTGGGGCTTGGTGCCGCATCCAGGGCGGCGCCAACATGGTTGTCACCCTCGAAAAGGAATTCGCCAAGCTGACGGGGGCCAAGTTCTGCGTGGCCACGGGCTCCGGCACGCAGTCGCTCCACACCTGCGTCGAAGCCCTGGGAATCGGCCCCGGCGACGAAGTCATCACCTCGCCCTACACCGACCCGGGGACCATCGCGTCCATTCTGTCGGCCCGGGCGCTGCCCGTCCTGGCGGACCTCGACACCGCGTCTTTCCAACTCGACCCCGACGAGGTGGAGAAGAGAATCACCGAGAACACGAAGGCCATCATGCCCGTCCATATGATGGGCCAGCCCTGCGACATCGACCGGATCATGGCCATTGCCAGGAAGCACAACCTCAAGGTGATTGAGGATGCAGCCCAGGCGCATCTGGCCGAGCATCGGGGCCGGAAACTGGGGACCATCGGCGACGTTGGGTGCTTCAGCTTCCAGTCGAGCAAGGTGCTGGCTTGTGGCGAGGGCGGCGCCATCATCGGCAACGACGAGGCCCTGATGGACAAGTGCTACACGGTCCATAATCACGGCACGTCGCGCCGCGGCCTGACGGAGACCATCGGGCCCAAATACCGGATGAATGAATTCGAGGCCGCGGTCCTGCTCGGACAATGGCCGGGCGTTCTGGAGCGTCACGCCCGCCGCAATGAGAATGCCGCGTACCTGACATCGAGACTGAAGGATATCCCGTGCCTGGTTCCCCAAAAGCTGTACGAAGGCACGAACGCCGGATCGTTCTACCTCTACGCGATGTCCTATCATAAGGAGCACCTTAACGGCATCGACCGCGCCACGTTCTTTAAGGCCCTGAACGCCGAGGGTGTCAGCCTGAGCCCGTACATCAAGCAGGGCCTGCACAGAGAGCCCTGGATTGACAACATCCTGACCATGAAGGTCTACAAGACCATGTACTCGCCCGCCCGGCTGCGGCGGTATCGCGAGGAGAGCGCGTGTCCCAAGTGCGATCAGGTCTGCGAGCAGATGGCGATGATCTGGGCCTCCGGTCCGCTGCTCGCCTCCAAGCAGGATATGGTCGAAGTCGCCGACGCCATCGAGAAGGTCTACGTCAATCGGGACCAGCTCAAGTCGGCGTGAGAACGTCTGCCGAGGGTTCGTGGATTCGTAGGATGGGCTTTAGCCCATGCTGCTGTTGCGCTCGCGCCAATGCAATGTCCGCATGGGCTGAAGCCCATCCTACACGAGGGTCTGTCTATGCTCATGAAACGGGGATTACCCATTGCTCTTGTGCTCACGTTGTCCCTCGTGTTTGCTGAAAGCCTGCTTGCCCAGGCACGACTGAAGAAGAAGATCGTCGAGTATGGGTGGGATGTGCCCTACCCGGATTTTGTGCGGGACAACATCCGCGAGATGGAAGAGCGACCTTTCGAAGGCATTATCTTTCGCACGAAAGGCTTCGACCACGTATTCGATGTCCGGCCGTGGAATAAGGCCGATCTTCAGCCGCAATTGGACACGCTGGCTCAGATCCAATGGCAGAAGTTCACAGACAACTTCCTGACTCTCTACGCCGCCAACCGGTGGAAGATGGACTGGTTCAATGACGACCAGTGGAAGGTTATCATCGAGAACCTGAAGCTGTTTTCTCTGGCTGTCCAGACCGGCCACTGTGTCGGCGTTTGCTTCGATCCCGAGCCGTACGGCGATAATCCGTGGGCGTACCCGGGCCAGTTCAAAGACAAGTCATTCGACCAGGTTGCCGACCAGGTTCGACAGCGGGGCCAGCAGTTCATCGTTGCCTTGCAGGAGCATAAGAGCGAATTGAAGGTTCTGAGTTTCTTCCTGATGGCCCTGTTTCCGAACGTCGTCGATGAGCCCGACCCGGTGGTCCGCGTCCAGAGACTCCAGAAGAGTTCGTACGCCCTGCTGCCGGCGTTCGTCGTCGGCATGCTCGAAGGCGCCTCACCCGGCACCATTCTCATCGACGGCAACGAATCGGCCTACTACCGTGAGAGCCCGCTGGAATTCTACAGGGATTACCATCTGATACGCCAGCGGGCGCAAACCCTGATCCCGGAGCTGCTGCGCCAGAAGTACAACACGAACGTGCAAGCCGGCATGGCCTTGTACCTCGATCAGACCCTGGCCAAACGCGCCGACCGCAAAGTCACGAGTCACTTCCTGACGCCGGACGAGCAATTGAAATTCTTCGAGCACAACGTGTATTACACCCTAACCACCACGGATGAGTACGTCTGGTGCTATAGCGAGAGGATGAACTGGTGGCCGTCGTCGGAGAAAGTCGACAAGTATGGTGGCCTGCCGTCCGGCGTCGAAGAGGCGCTGATCTCCGCCCGGCAGAAGTACGACGCCGGCAAGCCGCTGGGCTATGACATCGCCGATATGATCAAGGCGGCAAACCAGAAGAGGCGAGAGGCCGAAGCGAAGGCCCCCAAATCGGACCAGAAACCATAAGCACATGGACAGCACGACACAGATACCGCGTCGCGTTTTCCTGGGGACGTGTGCCTCTGTTGTGGCCAGTTTCGAGATTTCACGTCTTGCCGGTGGCGCCGAGGCAAAGGCCACATCCGCCTCCGAGTGGTTGACGTTGCGGGAAGATCCCGTTCGCAGGAAGATTGCCGGCACTCCGGACCTCGATACCATCCTGACGTTGTTTTCTCGCACAACCGGCAAGCCCGCTTTCGACCCCGCGCAGATCGCAGAGAACATCAAGAGGCTTGATCCCAAACCGGCGATCCATACGGGACACCCGTTCCTGGACTTGTCCGTCAGGACCGGCCTGGCGCACATCGACGCGACGTTCCAAGGTGATCATCCCAAGTACGGCGTCGGTGCGTACCAAGCCGGCCAGCATGACGGCTTTCCGCCGACGATCATCGCCACCGTAGACGCCCTTTCCGCATGGGGTATGAATGAGCGTGCGGCCCGGCTCTTTCAGTACTGGTTGAGCCATTTCGTGCGGGACGACGGCACGATCAACTACTATGGCCCGTCCCTCAGCGAGTACGGACAACTGCTCCACACGGCGGCCCTGCTGGAGGAGCGGGCCGGGACCACAAGCGGGTGGGATGAAGGGCACAAAGCCCTCGACCGGATCGCGGAGCATCTCTTGCGGCTTCGTGCGGCGGCGGAGAAGGAGGACGGATTGATCTCGGGTTCGCCGGAGGCCGATACACGCAAGGACGTTGGCAAATACTTCCACAACAACGGCTGGGTCGTGAAGGGGCTGCGCCGGTGGGCGGACTTGTGCGCGCGACGGGAGCTCGCGCCGACCACCACGATCCCCACGATACGAAAAGTCAGCGCTGCGCTCGCGTCAGATATACTCCGGGCCCTTCAAAGGACGTGGCCCGAGGATCCGAGCGACTGGTGGCTGCCTCCGCGGCCCACGTCACGACAGAGGCCGGCCAGCCTGACTGCAACTACAGAAGCGTCGTATACGAATTACCGCTACTGGCCGGAATTGCTTTCCAGCGATCTTCTGCCGCCGACGCTGGCGAACAGGGTCGTCGAGGCCCGGCTTTCCGCCGGCGGCCAGTTCTGTGGCATGACACGGTTTGAGAACCACCTGGACGATTGGCCCCTGACGGAGTACCTGTACAGTCTGTGGCGGCTGGGGCGTAAGAGCGACTTCCTGCTCAGCCTCTACGGCCACGTCGCCTACCACCAGGCCGAGGGACATTTGACGGCCTACGAGCAGGTGTCGTTCCCCCCAGGCCAACGAGTGGCCGACTACTGCCTGCCTTGCCAACTGGTCGCGGCGCGAGCGGCTCGGCTCCTGGTCTCGTAGCATCTGAGGATACCGCCCATGACTTCTAAAGAACGTGTACACCGGGCCCTACGACGCCAACCCGTGGACCGCGTGCCCATCTTCATGTGGTACCATCCGCAGACCCGCCGGCGACTGGGCCAACTGCTGGAGATTTCCCCGGAGTACGTCCCGCAGGTTATGGGGGACGACATCCGCCAGGCGTGGGTGAGCAACAACCATCCGATGGAGGGCATCGTGCACGAGCGGGACGGCCAGTCGCACGTGGACGACTGGGGCGTCGAATGGACCCGCATCGACGGTTTCAATCAGATCTCCAAGTACCCTCTCGCCAACGCGAGCGACGAGCAGCTATTACAGTACCGCTTTCCGTTCGACCGGGTCGATCCGCTCGTGGACCTGATGAAACCGGTGATGAAGTACGCGGACGAGTACTTCGTGGGCTGCGATGTCTCGCCTTGCGTTTTCGAGATGTGGTGGCGTCTGCGCGGGATGGAAAAGACGTTGATGGAGATGATGCTGAATCCCAGTGTGACGCAAGAGATGATGAGGCGGTCCACAGAGTTTTCGATCCAGCTCTCCGAAGCCGCGTGCCAACGGTTCGATCTGGACTGGCTCTGGCTGGGCGATGACGCCGGCGGTCAACGGTCCATGCTGATGAGCCCGCAGATCTGGCGGGACATGGTTAAGCCCCTGCTGAAGCAAAACGCCGACGTGGGCAAGCGGCACGGCATTTGGGTAGCGTTCCACTCCTGCGGCGCGATCCGGCCGATCATCGGCGACTTGATCGAGATCGGCGTCGAGGTGCTCAATCCTATTCAGTGCAACTGCCCCGGCATGCCTCCTCTGGAATTGAAGAAGGAATTCGGACGGGAACTTGCTTTCATGGGCGGGGTGGACACCCAAGGCGTCCTGCCCCATGGCACCGCCGATCAGGTGCGCAAGGCGACCGCGGAACTGCTCGACGGAATGACCGCCGATGGCGGAGGTTACATTCTTGCCGCCTCGCATACCGTGCCACCGGAGACGCCGGACGAGAATATCTTCGCCATGTACGGCGAAGCGGGTATCACGAAAGAGGAGATCTTCGACAAGGCCGGCGAGCTGCGCAGGTTCCTGCGGCTACCTTCGCCCGGGTGATAGACGATCAGCCCTGTGAGCCCCGGGCGCAGATGACTTCTTCTATGACCCGGGCGACGAGGTAGTCCGGCAGTCTCTGGAGGGCGGGCTCCGCCGTGTAGGTTTCGATGATGCTTCGGTCCGGAAAGGCGCCGCGACGGCGGATCAACTCGTCGACGAGGTCCGGCAGCGCTTCATCAGAGACGCCGGAACCGGCAAGGGACCGGGCGGTCGTGACAAGGTCGGCAAACTCTGGGCGGCTGTTATACCAGTTGAGCTCGAATTCCAGCTCCGCCGCCCCGCGCGAAGACGTCCGATCAAACGTGTACTGAATCCCGATAGGGTTGTAGGTTTCCAACCGCTCGTCGACAAAGGCGACGCAGGCTTCGCGATAAGCCTCCAGCCGATGTGAGTCCATGCCGCTAAAGCCACGACTGGCCACCTCCGCCGGTAACAACTCGCCGATCCGCGAAAGAAGACGCTCACGGTGCATCTGCATCCGCTCATGCAGACGCTCATAGTAGGCTTTCAGCATCAGATGTGCAGGACTCACGGTCTTCCACGAGCAGAACCCAGAACCTAATCGTGGCCCACGCCATACGACGAGCCCGCTGCCCACGATGACCATGACACGCCGGCGACCGCCCGGTCCGCGCGTCTCAGTTCCTCCAAATCCGTGCATCCGCTCGTGACTTCGTCAGCAGATCAGGCCCTGGCAGGACAAGCGGACACGGTGCGTCTATCGCCGGACAGGATCCAGAGGACGCATACGGCGTTTTCCCCTCAGCCGGCCGGCCGAACCGGGGAGAACCCACGCAATAATCGGGGCACCACGTGTGCATCGCAGGGCATTGCGTGCCCCTGGGCGGGCAGTGAGTGCTCAGGTACGGGCAAACCGTACTGACTAACGGACAATACGTAGCATTAATCGGACACTGCGTAACTACCGGCGGGCACGTGGTAGTCGCAAGCGGGCACTGGGTAGTCGCAGGCGGGCATTGGGTACTTACGACCGGGCACCTGCTAGACGTGGCCGGACAGACCGTAGGTTGTATGAAGCACGCCGTCGCCGTCTTCGGGCAGCTTGTACTTACCGGCGGGCACTGCGTGAAGGCTCCCGGACACTGGGTATGTACCGCCGGGCACTGCGTGGATACTGCCGGGCACTGCGTAGATACTGTCGGACAAACCGTAGGGGTTGACATACACTTCGTCGGCGAACACTGCGTCATCGTAGGCGGGCACTGGGTATTCACAGGCGGGCAGGTGGTTGCAGATGCCGGGCACTGGGTACTTGCCGTCGGGCACTGCGTGCTCACAGGCGGACAATGGGTGGAGCGCGGCGGGCACTGGGTAAGTGCGTACGGGCAAGACGTAGGACTCGTAGGCGGGCACTGGGTATTCACAGGCGGGCACTTGGTCGCAGATGCCGGGCAGTACGTGGCGCCGCCCGGACACTGTGTACTCACGGCCGGACACTGCGTCACGACCGCCGGACAGAACGTGGCGGAACCCGGCTGAGAAGTCGGGTTCCCGGACGAAGCCATGACGACCTGGAAAGGCGTCGAAGCTTCTACCGCCCCACCGGCCGGAATATCCGCGTCGACCGGGTAAGCCCCTGCCGGCACGGAGGGCACTGCCATGGTCGTTGAAAACGTGCCGGTCGGTGTCGTCGTCACGGGAGTGCTCGTACCTGCAAAGTTCACATTGCCGCCGGTGCCGGCCGCAAAACCGCTGCCCGTGATCAAGAAGGTACTGCCCACAGGGCCGCTGACCGGGTCCAACAGAAGGCTTAGGCCGCCAAACAGCGCCTCTATCTCAACGGCGGAGAGGGCGCGATCGTAGATCCGGACATCGCTGAGCCACCCCCGCCAGCGTTCCCCACCGGCGTCCCCTCCCATGAAAAGCGGGTTCTCATCCATGGTCTTGGTCAGGGTGCTGGCGCCGGCCTTGACCCCGTTGCGATAGTACGTGACCGTCGCTCCCTTCTTGACGGCCGCATGATGGAGCCACAGCCCAGTCGGCAAGTCCTCGTAGTCAGTCGCCATCGTGTAGGAAGGATCGTCATTGTAATATTCAAACTTCGTGGGCGTGAACTTGATGAACTGGAGGGGAGTCTCGGTGCCCCCATAACGGTTGCCCAGGATTACGTCATTGTACCCGGCCAGTGGGTCAGCGAATTGGTCCACGTCCTGCTTGGCCCAAAAGACCCAGGTGAAATCGTCCGCCAGCCTCAGCGCCGGAATGATGCGCCCGGCATCCACGTAAGCGCCGCTGGCATCATCGCCGTTGAAGCTCAGGACCATGCCACGTTTCGGGTCGCTCACCCAAACGGACCCGCCTGGACCAAGGCCGCCGGCACTGTTATAGACAGTGCCGTGCTTGTTGTGACCGGATAAATCCCGGATCGTCGTGCCCGAACCCTCATTGAGCTTCCACCAGCCAAGGAGATTCAGGTCCGTCACACCTTGCGGCCCGATCCAAGGGGACAGGTACTGACCCGCGATGATCGTTCGTGACCCAATCACCGGGCCTTGCCAAGCGACGGCCAAGTTGTCACCGATTATGCCTTCGGCGTGCAGCACCTGAATGTAGTAGCGCTTGCCGCCCGTCAATGAGATGGGCTTGGACTTCTGCTCAGGCCCGCCGGCCCCACCGCCGGTATTGTCGAAATCGCCGGGTGGCGTCCAGCCCGGCACGCCGGCAATCTGCACCGCACGGGACGGATCCTCATCGGTGCTCAGCCATAGCTCGCTCTGGTCGTCGCTGGCGATCCAGAAGGTATAAGCGCCGGTCCCCGGGGGATAGAGATAACCCCGCACATTCGTGCCGTAGTTGTCTCTCCAGTCGGTGGGGCCTTCCAGACTTGTCCGCCACTGCCTCTCCTCCGGACGATCCGGAAAGGTGGGCATGCTCAACAAGGAGTCCACAGACCCAGTGGCGCCCCAATAGTATTCGAATAGAATCGTGCCTCTGGCCGGCTCAGCAGCAGCGGCAGCGGCGGTCAAGGCATACGGCAACAGACTATCATCGATGCCTATCCGGCTATCGATTCCGCCCGCGGCGAAGACGTCACCGCTGTTCTCCCCAGCCAAGGCGAGACCCTGACCCTCCCCATTGCCTCTTCCCCTCCAGGCACCCAGCGGGATCTGCTCCGCCAAGAAAGAGCCGGATAGAACCAGGATCAATGCCGCCGCGAGAAGCGTGTGCCTTTTCATTACCACTCTCATTCCTCTTCGTAGGTTAAGGCAAACTTGACCAGTGCACAACGTGATGAGATCTGTGACAGTGGGCCCCTCCATATCACGTTCCCGCACAGAACGCCAATCAAAGAGAGATTCTACCGTCTTCTAACACCGACGGTCAAGAGAAAAAACTAAGAATTAGGTCCGGTACGCTCACCAGGCAACGTGAAGGTAAAGGTACTGCCGCCGCCCGGATTGTTCTCGGCCCAGATTTGGCCGCCGTGCCGCTCGATCACTTGCCGGGCAAAGGCGAGCCCCAGGCCGGTTCCATCCCGCTCGATGGCCCGGGCATTCTCCGCCCGATAGAACTCCTGGAAGATGTTCGACAGCGCCGCCTCGGGAATACCGATCCCCGTGTCCGTGATCTTGACGCGAACGAAGGTGCCATCCCGCGTGACTTCCAGGCCTACCCGGCCGCCGTTCGGCGTGTATTTCACGGCGTTGAAAAGCATGTTGGTGATCGTCTCTTCGATGAGGAGAGCTTCGCCGAGAACCTCATCCACCGTCGGGTCGACCTTGTGGTGCAAGGTGATCGACTTCTCGCGCGCCTGGCTCTGCACGGACGCCAGGGAGCTGGCCACACAGCGCCGCAAGGAGAAGTGTTCCACGTCCAAGCGGCCGCTGAGCTTCATCCGGGTCAACTTCAGCAGGGCCATCACAAAGGCCAGGCATTTGACGGTCCGGCGATGGGCCCGATCCACGAAGTCCTTCTGTCTCTCGTTGAGTGGCCCGAGCATCCCGTTGGCAACGACGTCGAGACAGCTCTCAATCGCGGCCAAATGCCCCTTGATATCGTGAGTCACACGCAAGACGTACTCGTTCTTAACTTGGTCCTTCTCGTTGAGCTGCACGTTGGCCTTCTCCAACTCCTCCTGACGCAGGCGGAGCTGCTCGCTGATCGAGGTGGTCATGTAGACAACCAAGTACAGGGTGATCGTGAACACAAACAGAAAACCCAGGACGAAGGTCCCATCGAGGTAGAGGTTATGCGCGGCGAAACCCGTCAAGTCATAGTGCTCGATGAGGCCGGCGCCCTCCAGGAAGAGAAGCCCCGCGAACAAGATCACCGCCAGCGTCGCCTGCAAATAGCTTTGCCATCTCGGCCGCAGGATACTGGCGATGATCATGTGAAAGACGAAGAAGAAGGAGAAGGGATTCTCGATGCCCCCGGAGTAGTGCAGAATCGTCGCGAGGATGAACAGGTCCGCGGCGATCTGGAAGGTAAGGATGTCGCCGATTCTCGCTGCGGATGGCTCCCTGCCACCCCGAGTCCAAAAGCGCAGCAACTCATGGAGGATCAGGTTGTAGACCAGCAAGAGCCCCGAGATCGCGTAGAGGGAGGATGCCGGGAGGGATATTCGCATGACCCTGTCGGCGACCAAGGTGGCCGCCGCCAGCGTCACGATGGCCACCCAGCGCAGCCGGATCAGCCAGTGCGCCCTCCCGATGAGGCTATTGCTCTTGAGAAGATTTTCCATTCTGCTCAGGACTTCTGAAGCAGGTCCTCGACCTTCTCCAGAAGCACTTTCGGTTTGACCGGCTTATCCAGGAATTCCTCGACGGGCAGCCAAGCCTGATCACCGGCCTCACTCTTGAAATCGAGTCCGGTTTTGTCCTTGACACCCGTCAGCATGAGAATGGGGATATCCTTGTACTGGGCATTGCTCTTGAGCTCCCGGGAAAGCTCGAAGCCTTCCTGGGAGGTCCGCATCATCACGTCGAGGATGATCAGGTCCGGCTTGGCCTGCTTCATCTGCTCCATGCCCTCGCTGCCGTCCCGGGCGCTGCGGACCTCATACCCCCTGTTCTCCAGCACGACCGTCATTGCTTCGGTGATATCAGGATCATCGTCAATGATCAGAATCTTGCCTTGTGCCATCGTTTCTCCTTTGACCCCTTCGAGAGTGTCAATTTGTTGTGATGACGATTACATTATAGTCTGAAAGTGTGAAGTTGGAAGTGTGAAGTCGTCAAGGCAGCATGGGCCCAAGCCCATCTTACCAGCTACGAACACGCCTCCGTCTTCAGCTCATGCAAGATCGCCGAGATATATTCGTCGATTCTCTCCGTCAGCGTTTGGCTTAGACCTATACCGGGCTCGACTCGCTCCGGCTGGATTCCGAAGATGACGATTTCGCCGGGAGCTTGGCCGAGTTCCCGTGCCATCGCGAGGATCCGCATCAGGTCCGCCTCGTGCAGGGACTGATGTGCGAGCACTTTCGCGCTTTGCACATCCCCCGGCGTAAAACGCCGGATCGTCCCTGGCGGCTCATCCATAAAGGCGCAATCGATCAGAATGGCCTTGCAGCGACTCTCGAGATGATACAGGATCGACAGACCGCCGGTTCCCGCGTCGATGAAATCGACCGCCGGATACGCAGAGGCGAACGGCATGAGTCGCTCGACAAGGTAGACACCGATCCCCTCATCCGCCATCAGCGAATTGCCCAGACCGAGCACGACAACAGGTTTTTCCATGAGTTGATTTTTGAAGTTTGATGTCTCCTCTTTGGTTTCCACTGCGCACTTCAAACTTCAAACATCAGACTTCATTTGACGAACTTCACATCCAACATGTGCGTCGAGCAGGACACGCACGGGTCATAGGCCCGCACCAGCATTTCCAGCTTCAGGCGGATCTTGTCTTCCGGCTCATCCAGAATCTCCGGCACCAGCTTCTCGATGTCCTTCTGGATGTTCGCATGGTTCTGGGTGGTCGGAATGCACAAGTCCGCGCTCACGCAATTGCCCTTGCGGTCGAACTCATACTCGTGGAAGAGAATCCCGCGCGGGGCTTCGACGGCGCCGCTGGCCTTGCCGGGTTTCGGACTGACTGCGATGGTCTCCGGCTTGAGACCCTTGGTCAGAAGCTGATCGATCAACTGGATGCTCGTCTCCACGACATGGACCGCTTCAGCGATCTGGGCCAGGGAGTTGAAGTACGGATTGCAGCAGCCCTTCTTGAGTCCGAACATCTGCGCCACGGCCTTGGCGGTCGGCGACAGAAGCTCGGCATTGATGTTATACCGGGCCAGCGCGCCGACGGCGTACGACTCGCGATGCCACTTCGCCCATTTGGAGGTCGATTGGTCGCTCACGTATTCGTTGGCTACCGTCTTCCAGTCATTGATCGCGACGGTGCCCTTATAGTCCGTTGAGGCAATCTCGCCATGATAGAACGCGTATCTGGGCGTCTTGGTATCCTTGAGCGCGACGTACTCGGTCGGGCGCTCGAACTGGGGGAGATTGCCCGCCACGGAGAGCACGACATCGGCTACAGCCTTGAGATCCGGCAGGCACTTCTTGAGCCGCTCCTGCAATTCGCGCAGTTGCTGCGCCGTGGGGAACTTCGTCATCCCGCCGGGGCGCAGGGTCACGGGGTGCGTAATCCGGCCGGCCAGAAGGGCGGACCACTCGTTGGCGAGCCGGTGCAGACCGATGATCGTCTTGACGGGACCCGGCGCGGCCGCCGCCAGCGGCACCACCGAGGGCATTCCGAAGAGATCCGGGGCCACCAGATACCCGACATGCAGCACATGGCTCTGCAACTGCTCGGAGTAGTGCATCAGCAGGCGAACCGTGTCGGCCTGCTCGGAGACCTGAATCCCGGTGGCGTTCTCGACCGCCTTGATCGCCGCCAGCGAGTGACTGATCGAGCAAATGCCGCAGATCCGGCTGACAATCGTCTGGATATCCTCGTAGCTGCGTCCGCGGACCATGGCCTCGAAGAAACGCGGGGCCTCGGGCACCTGCCACTGGAGCTTCTCGATCTTGCCGTTGGTGGCATTGAGAACGATGTTGCCGTGCCCTTCGATGCGGGTCACGTGATGGACGTTTATATTCACTGTGCGATTACTCATAGATCGTCGGCTCCTGTTTGCTTCCAAAGAGAACCATCTTGGTCTTGAGGTCGTCGATGTTCAGGCCGAAGCGGTTGATGACGTCCTTGGCGGCCTCGACGTTCGGGTTGTCGACGTAGCCCCGGCAGCCGAAGCACCGGAACCCGTTCGAGGGACACCGCGCCCCGCACCCTGCCCTGATGATCGGGCCCAGACACACCTGGTCGTACTGCCACAGGCACGGGTTGCCGTTAGCCTTGCACTCGACGCAGACCGGGTAGTCGGGAATCTCGGGCTTCTTGCCCATGAGCAGGGACCGCACGATGTACGTGAACTCCTTGCCATCGATGGGACAGCCCGGCACGGCGTAATCGACTTGAACGCACTCGCCGACCGCCTTGGTCACGGCAGTCCGCAAGTGCGGCTTGCCGGCGGCCTTGCCGTAGACGCACCGCTTCACCTCTTCGAAGTCGTCGAAGTTGTTCTTGAGCTTGTTGACGCCGCCGGTCATCGCGCAGGCGCCCAGGGCGATCAGCACCTTGGCCTTGCCACGGATCACCTTGATCTTCTCCTCGTCCTCCATCCGGGTGATCGAGCCTTCGATGATGGCAATGTCGTACTCGTCGCTCTTTTCACTCATTGCCTCGCGCCACTCCACGACGTCGGCGACCCCGAGGAGACTGAGAATCTCTTCTTCGAGGTTGACGATCTGGAGCTGACAACCTTCGCAGCAGGCAAAATCGAATATCGCAATCTTGGGTTTCGCCATTGTTAAATCGCCTCCGGCAGAGAAGCCAAATCAGAATAACGGAACACCGGGCCGGACATGCAGACATACGCGCTGTTGATCTGGCAGTGTCCACACTTGCCTACGCCGCACTTCATCTTCCGTTCGAGGTTCAGGAAGATGTTCTTATGCGGCACCTCGCGCTCGGCCAGGGCCATGAGCACGAACTTGTACATGATGGGCGGACCGCAGACGAGAATCATCGCCGACTTCAGGTCGGTCTCGACCTTGGAGACGAGCTTCGTCACGACGCCGACGTTGCCCTTCCAGCGGGCGTCGCCCTCATCGAGGGTCTCCAGCATCTGCACGTCGCCGCGCTTGCTCCAGGCCTCGATCTCCGGGGCAAACAGCCGCAGGTCGTAGGACTTGGTCCCCTGGAGGATGGCCATGTCGCCGTAGTCGCTGCGATTGTCGAGCACGTACTTGATAAAGGACCGCTGGGGCACCATGCCGATGCCGCCACAGATGAAGACCAGATTCCGGCCCTTGGATTCCTCGACGGGATAGATTCCCTTGCCGAGCGGGCCGCGAATCCCCACCTTGCCGCCGCGTTGGAGATTGTGGACGGCGGCGCTGACGCGACCGATCTTGCGGACGACCAACTCGAAGCTGTCCCCGAGGGTGGGCGACGAACTGATTGTGATCGGGGCCTCCCCGATGCCGGCAACCGAGACCTCGACGAACTGGCCGGGGATGTAATCGAACTGGCCGTCATCCATCGCCAGCCGCAGGTACTTCTCGGTGACGTTCATCTGGCTGATGTCCGCGACCGTCGCCAACTGCGGCAGATAGATGTCTTTCTTTTCCGCACAACACTGACACATCAGTCAACCCCTTAAGAATTTATGATTTATGATTTATGATTTATGAATCATAAATCCTTCTATCCGATCCCCAGATCGTCGATCAGCCGGTTGTAGACGTTCACGGGATTCGCGATATCGGGCAGGCACGCCGCCACGCAGCGGCCGCAGCCGACGCAGGCGATTTGGCCGCCGATCTTCTGTGGCACATAGGTGGCCTTGCGATACAACCGGTGCCGGAACCGGTCCGCTCTCGCCTTGCGGAACTCGTGCGCCGGCGCGACTTTCGTGAAACCGTCCAGCAGGCAGCCGTCCCATTCCCGCATCCGCTGGCCCGTCTTGAGGTCCCAGTTCACATCGTCCTGCACGTTGAAGCAGTAGCAGGTCGGGCATACCTGATTGCACGAGCCACAGGAGAAACACGTTTTGGCTTTCTCTTCCCAGACCGGATGCTTGTACGCCTTGGCCAACAGCTTGGGCAGGTAGGCCGTATCGCACTTGAGCTCGTGTTTGTTCAAAGCCTTCTTGTTGTGGGCCCAGACGTCCTCGCGTTTCTTCAAGGCCTGGGCATCGGCCGCCGCCCCTTTGGCCTGGGCCAGCAGTTGCTCGCCCTTGGGTGTGGCAGCTTCGGCTACATAACTATCGCCGATGTCGGTCAGCAGGATATCATAGCCCTTCTTGACCACCGCCGTTCCCATCGAGGAGGCGAACACGTGATCGGAGGGCTTGGCGACGTCGCAGGCGATGATCGTCGCATTCTGGCGCCGGGTCATGTAGTGCGTGTCGTAGTTGTCCTGCTGGAACAACTCATCCATCTGGTTGATGGCGACCATGTCATAGGGATGTACGCCGAGCAGGATGAACTTCTGCCCGTCGAGCTGCGACTGATAGGGACCACCGACCTCGTACGTCAGGAGCACCTCCGCCGGCGGCAGAAAATACTTCTTGGGCGGCTGGAGCGTCACGTCGTAGTCCAGCCGCAGATCCTGGGCCGATTCCAGGGGCGCGAAATCGAACCGGTCGCCCTTGGCCTGAACCCCGATGGTCTTCTCCGTCCGGATCAGGGCGTCGACAAAGCTCGTAAAGTCACTCTTCGCTATCTTTTTTACAGTCATGGCAGAATCCCGGCTCCAAAAGCCTCAAAACCTTTCCGACTACTACCTGTATCCTCACGTTTCCGTTACCTGCTCGGCCCGCGGCATATAGTAAGGCAGGCGGGCCAGTTCCATCGCGATATCGAGCGTGATCACTTTGACGCGGCGGGGAGCCGTCAGCTTGCAGGGGGCAAAGTTCAGGATTCCTTTGACCCCGGCCGCCACCAGGCCGTCCACGGTGCCTTGGGCCGCCGCCCGAGGAACGGCGACAATGGCCAACGTGATCTCCCGCTGCTTCAAGGTGTCGATCTTCGCCGCAGTCTCGATCTCGATCCCGTTCACCACCTCGCCGACTTTCGCGGGGTCGATATCAAAGGCCGCCACGATCTCCAACCCGTACACGCGGAAGCCCGGGTACGTCAGCAGCGCCGAGCCCAAGTCGCCTACCCCAACCAATGCCGCCTTGCGAATGACGTCCAGCCGCAGGGTCTTTTTGATCCCGCGGGCCAGCTTCTCAATGCTGTAACCGACGCCGGGGGTGCCGAAGTCCCCGAAATACGAGAGATCCTTGCGAATCTGCCAGGCATCCCCACCCACAAAATCCGCCAGCGATTGGCTCGAGATATGCTCGTGCCCCTGGTCCGCCGACACCATCAACCCGCGCAGATAAATGGGCAGCCGACGCACCGTTTCGTCTGGAATCTTGTGGTACCTCATGACGCCATTACGACGACTTTGTACTTGTGTTCACAATCACGAAAACAAAGCCGCTACTATACGCACTGCCCGTGGCTCTGTCAAGAGCACTCCATCGGCATTTTTGTCTCGGCGATCCTCGGAACCGGCGTAACTACTTCATTTCCCGTCGCTTACATCGGATGGTCCACGCCGAGAAATCGGCCTGCCGCCCTTCCTCGCCTCGCAAACTCGTACCACAGCTACGGTACGTAGTTCCCGATCAGTCCTTGGTGAGCGGACGGACTTCGTCCACTTTGAAGTGCACCAGGAACGCGTTCCGCACCGGAGAACCTTCAGCAACACGTCTCCTCCTCCGCCGCAGCGCCTCGATCTTCTTGGGATCGGTCTCTTCGAGTGTCTTGGTCAGGTGCATCCGCAGCCCGTTGTATCCTTCCGTGTCTTCGAGGAAGAGATAAGCCGCGTGAGGGTTGGCCGTAACGTTCTTGTGGCTCAGGCGGTCCCCCATGATGAAAGCCACGGTTTCCTCGTCGATGACGTGCGGTCGGGCATAGATCGCCAGATCCACTTTCCCCTCGCGATCGGCCGTGCCCAGCACTCCAACGCCTCTGACATTCTCGAAGTAGTTAGCCAGGCTCATGGTTCTTCTCCTCTAATAATCGCCTCCAAAGCTGCTTGCAGCTCCCGGTACCGGAACGTGAAACCAGCCTCCAGCAGCCGTCTCGGGACTGCCTTCTGACTCGCCAAAAGTGCCTCATCGGCCATTTGCCCAAATACGGGGCGGAGCACAAAGGCCGGAACCATGGTCCAGGCCGGCCGGCGAAGGACTCGCCCCAACACGCGGCTGAAATGCCGCATCGGAACCGGGTTCGGTGCGGTGAGATTAAAGGCCCCTCTAGCGCTGGAATTCTCTATCAGAAACCGGATCGCCCGGATTTCATCTTCCAGGCTGATCCAGGAGAACCACTGTCGGCCGCTGCCGAGAGTCCCGCCCAGAAAGAAACGATACGGCGTGATGAATCTGGGCAGGACGCCGCCCTCCTGCCCCAGCACCAGACCCGAGCGAATAACCACGCACCGGACACCCAATCGTTCGACCCGTGCGGCGGTCGCCTCCGTCCGACGGCACACATCTGCCAGAAAACCGTTGCCTACCCCTGAGTTCTCGTCCAGCAACTCACCGCCCCGCGAGCCATAGTAGCCCACGGCCGATGCTTGGATGACCACCGCAGGCTTGAGTTTGGCGACGGTGACCGCATCCACAATGGCACCGGCGCCATTGGTCCGGCTCTGCACGATACTGGCTCTCCTGGTCTGGGTCCAACGTCCGGCACCCAGGTTCTCGCCGGCCAGGTTGATCACGGCATGGGCGTCCTCAACCTGCCGGGCCCAAGTGCCCGCTGTCCGCGCATCCCACTCCATGACCTTCGCCCACTCCCCGATCGCGCGGGCGGCCCTCAGCGCATCCCGCGACAGGGCAATGACCTCGTAATCGCCGTGAAGGGCTTGGCACAGCGCCCGACCCAGGAACCCTGCCGCTCCCGCGATAATCACCCGTCTTGCCATATCTTCCTGTTCGATCCACGCTGGCACACGGAGTTTATACATCCGGGATAGCCCCCGGTTCGTCCGGCCGCTCCGAAGGCCCGTTTTGCACCAGCAAACGTCCGCTTCTGCGGAAATTACGAGGTTGTCGGTGACGATTCCCGCCCGGTTGGGGCCGTTTCAACGGTTCGGAACTCCGCGGTCACATTTCGCTGGAGAAGGATCGTTCAATGGCCGATTCTTCGTCCAAACAGGGTGGTGAAAATGCACGCACACGCGTTGTGGCGATCCTGCATTTGACCCGGTGTTGGCACCGATCCCAGGCTTGATATAGGACCTGTCTATGCACGCATCACGAGTCCGTCCGTTGCTCGCCACCGTCCTCATCGTCGTTGCAACGATCTTTTCGTGCGGCGTCTTCGCCAAACAGAGCACGACCGAAGACCCCAATAACTACCCGGGTTCCTGGTATCGCATCGTTCTGGACGCGAACGGCCGCTACACCAGTGGCGACGGCCATGGGTACGGGAACGGAACCTGGTACTCCTATACAGCGACCGGCTGGTATCGCCAGTGGTTCTACAATCAGCCTTTCGATCCGGCCGGCAAAGGTCATCTTCGCTATGCAGTGTACCTCCAGGCTGTCGACAACACCAAACCGACCACGCTGGAGGTGAACGTCAACTGGACTACGCCCTCGTGGTCCCAAGTCAAGACCAAGCAGCCCCCCCTGCCCAAAGATGCTCCCACCGCGGGCGATGAGGCCAAGTATATGATGAGCCGGGGCCTGTACCGGGCGGACAACCAATCCATCAAGGCGTCGGCCCAGAGCTTCACCTTCACGGTCGATCAATACGGCCCGGAATGGGTCTCGATCGATATCCGGGGACAGAATGCTTACATCTACGGGGGCGTCCTGCGGGAGGGTGCCTCCTCACTGGACTTCGGCGACGCTCCGGCCAGCTACAAGACGCTCCTGGCCGGCGACGGTGCCAGACACACCATCGTCCAGGGGGTCTACCTCGGACGTGCCGTCGATGGGGAAGCGGACGGCAAGGCCGGCTCGTCGGCCAGTGGCGACGATCTCGACGGAACCAGCGATGAAGACGGCATCGTGTTCACATCCCCCCTGTCCCCGGGCGAGTCGGCCACAGTGGACGTGACTGCCGCGACCCAGGGGTATCTCAATGCCTGGATCGATTTCGACCTGGACGGCAGCTTCGCCGGCAACGGCACAGCGAAGGCGTCCGCGTCGAACGGCGAACAGATCTTCACCGACCAACTGCTGGCGCCGGGCGTGAACCGACTGTCATTCCGCGTCCCCGCGACGGCGGGGAGAGGAATTACGTTTGCACGCTTTCGCTTCAATACCCGCAGGCTGCTCTCCTACCAAGGGCCTGCGGCGGATGGCGAGGTGGAAGACTACCAGGTCGCCCTCGCCGAACGGCTCGAACCGCAGATGAACAGCGGCAAGGGCGGCCTCAAGTGGAGCCAGACGCCGCAGCCGTTCGACACGGCTACGCCGTTCATCCTCAACGCCTGGGGTGAGCCCTCCGCCCTGCACCTGCGTCAGATCGCCGCCGATGACTGGTGGTGCGATGAGGAAGGACCGATCACCGGCTTTCAGTGGTCGGGGTCATTCGGAGGCTGGACCCAGTCCGCTCTGCCTCAGGAGTTGCCCCTGGCCTTTCATCTTGCGATCTGGACCGACAGCGGCACCTCCGGCGCCGGCGAACCGCAGGCCGCCGGCCATCCGAACACGCTCGTGTGGGAGACCTTCTGCACGCACTGGGTCTGGAACATCGCGGGCTACCACAGCGACCCCAGGAACACCGGCGATGATACGTGTTTCCAGTTTACCTGTCTGCTGTCTCAGAATGAGTGGTTCTATCCCCAGTTGACGACCGCGGGCGGAAAGACGACGCCGACCGTGTACTGGCTGAGCATCGCGGCGTTCTACGATCCGAACGCCTCGGCCCCCACGTGCCCCTGGGCCTGGACGACCCGGCCGCAGTTCTTCGGGGCCGGCGCGGTCCAGATCGCGGGTGTCGAGTCCGCAAATCCGCGTGACCCCTCGTGGCCGCCCGCCCCGGGCAGTCGCTGGCAGACCGGCGCGACGATCGAGTTTCCGAAAGGGACCGCGTGGGACCTGGCGTTCGAATTGCTGACGCCGCAGGCCGCCGACGGCCGCGACGGCAGCCTGGCCCCGGTCTATCGCTTCCGGTCCAACGCGAGCGGCAGCCACTTCTATACCATCAGCGAGGCGGAAAAGGATCTGCTCCTCCGGGGATCCGCCAAGGCGTGGACGTTCGAGGGAATCGCCTTCTACGCCTACCCGCCGGACCGCGCCCCGGTGGGGAGCAAGCCAGTCTACCGTTTTCTGTCCAAGAGCAAGGGCAATCACTTCTACTCCATCAGCGAGAGCGAAAAACAGAAGCTCGTGCAGCAGTCGCAAGCATGGACTTTCGAAGGCATCGCATGGTATGCTTTCGATTAAGAAAATTTGCAGTGTGAAGTCTTCAGTTTGAAGTACTGGCCATGAAGTCTGGGACTGTCCGCTTCAAACCTCACCCTCGAAACTTCGAACTTCTTGTGCTATGCGGATTCTGGCTCTCGAACCCTACTATGGCGGCAGCCACAGGGCTTTCCTGGATGGCTGGTCGCAGGCCGGCAGGCACGAATGGACGATCCTGCCGCTGCCTCCCTACAAATGGAAGTGGCGAATGCGGCATGCGGCGGTCACCTTCGTCGACCAGGTGCGCCAGAGGCTCACGCAAGGCGCGCGGTGGGACTTCTTATTCTGCTCGGATATGTTGAACCTGGCAGAATTCCTGGGATTGGCCCCGCCAGAAGTCCGGAACCTGCCGAGCGTTATCTACTTTCACGAGAATCAGTTGACTTATCCGGTGCGGGTCGAGAACGAGCGGGACTACCAGTTCGGCATGACAAATATGACCAGTGCCTTGGCCGCCCGTGAGGTCTGGTTCAATTCGGCCTTCCACAGGGATTCCTTCTTGCAGGCCTTGCAGACCCTTCTGGGCCGCATGCCGGATTACCAGCCCTTCGACGCCCTCCCACGGATCAGGACGAAATCGAAGGTGTTTCCTCCGGGCGTCACCGGTTTCGCTGTGCGCGGTCCGCGAGAGCCCGGCCCCCTGCGAATCCTGTGGGCAGCCCGCTGGGAGCACGACAAAAATCCGGAGGAGTTCTTCGAGACCCTCACGTTGCTGGAAAAACGGTGGGTCTCATTTCGGATCAGCGTCATTGGCGAGCAGTTCCGCGAAGTCCCGGAAGTCTTCGCGCAGGCTCGGCAACACTTTGCCGCCCATATCGACCGGTGGGGTTACGAGCAAAGCCGGGCGGACTATGAGGCCGCCCTGCTCGAAGCAGATGTCTTTGTCTCGACGGCAACTCACGAATTCTTCGGCCTCAGCGCCGTGGAAGCGACGCTGGCTGGAGCCTATCCCCTCGTTCCCAGGCGTCTCGCCTACCCGGAGGTCTTCGATTTACCGGGCGACGGGACATCGGAGCAATACTTCTATGAAGGCGGTGCGGCGGATCTGGCCGGTAGACTGACCGGGTTGGTCACCCGCATCGAGAACAACGATTCCCTGGTCCAGGCCGCCGCGTCGATCCGAGAGCGACTGAAGCGATTCGAGTGGCCCAACCTCGCCCCCGTCTTGGATGATGCCGTCGAACACGTCTGTTTGTAGGGGCAACCCCCTGTGGTTGCCCCCGAGGGACGGGCAGGCACAGGGGCCTGCCCCTACGGGCGCACTACGAACCTGCCGCCTATCTTGTTGCGGATCACGCTCTCTCCCTCAGTATTGCAGACAGTTCTTTCACGGTCGCGGCGTGCGCCGGATCATGGGCGAGGTTTTGCCCTTCGGCAGGATCGCGAGCCTCATCATAGAGTTCGACGCCTTCTTTGCCATCGGCCCATTCCGTGTAGCGCCACCGCTCCGTTCGCACGCTGCGTCCTTGGATGCCCCGGCCCCGGGTCACCTGTGTGTAGGCCGCTTGTTTCCAGGAACGATCCGAGCCCGCCAGCAAGGGGACCAGGCTTCGCCCTGCGAGACTCTCCGGTGGCTTGAGCCGGCCTAACTCGGCCAGGGTCGGGTACAGATCGACGAACTCGACCAGCCGCGTGCACGGCCGTCCCGCCGCCTGCATACCGGGCGACCAGACGATCAGCGGACATCGCGCCGAGAGCTCGAACAGGGTGTTCTTGTTCCACCACCCGCGTTCCCCGAGGTGATAGCCGTTGTCACCGAGCAGGACAACGACGGTCCTATCCCACAGCTCAAGGCGGTCGAGAGCATCCAGCACTTTGCCGAGCTGCGCATCCATGAAGGACGTGCCGGCATAGTAGGCACGTTTGAATTCCCGGCGCTCACGGTCCGTGAATTTGTCGAATGCGGTTTTCCACCCGCTGCCAATGGCCCGCGGCAAATCCGGCTCGCGGCCGGCGGGGTCCTGGGGCAGCTTGATCGAATCCACCGGGTACAGGCCGAAGTACTTCTTCGGAGCCACGAACGGGTCATGCGGCTTCTGAAACCCCAGGGCCAGAAAGAACGGCCGGTCCCGGCGTTGCTCGAGGAACCGGATCGCCGCGCGGGCGTTCTGCCCATCCGGTTGGTCCTCATCCTCGCCTTCAGCGGCCTTCCAACTGCACCACCGAACTTCCCCGCCCGTGAGGTTCCGACCCTCCCCCCGCTGTCCTCGTGACGTGGGTTTGAAGATCTGCGCCTCATCGAACGACCGGCCCTCGTTGACGCCGACGACATCCTGGCTATCCGCCCCGCCAAAGACGTGGAACGTCTTTCCATAGCTGGCGGTATACCAGCCGCTTTGCCGGAAGAGTTGCGGCAGCGTCACCACATCCGGCATTGTTTTCCGGAAGTGAATGGTGTTGTCGAGCACCCGCGTCGTGTCCGGCCGCAGACCGGTCAGAAGTGACGAACGGCTCGGATTGCAGATCGAGAATTGACAATAGGCCCGGTCAAATCGCATGCCGCGGGCCGCCAGCCGGTCCACATTCGGCGTATGGATCTCCCTGACCCCGTAACAGCCGGCCTCATTGCGCCAGTCATCCACGGTGATAAACAAGACATTCAACCGCGGCGCGGAGCTTCCCGCCAAGGCCCGTGAGGCCAACTGCGGCGACCCCATCACCCCCGCTGCGCTCCATCTCAGAAAGTCGCGCCGTCGCAGCCCATTCTTGACCATTTCGCCCCTTTCCACGACCCTACTCATCCACCGTTCTTCTTCGCCGCGCGTGTTTTCTTTCGTTCTTCGCGCTTCTTCTGTTTCGTCTGATCCTTGGGCAAGGCGTTCGCCGGTGACGTCTCACCCCAGCGTTTGGGGGCGCCGCTATTGGGTGGGGCCATCTGGTCCAGCCAGGAGTCATAAAGCGCGGAAAGCTGCTTGACCTTGTCCGGATGCTTCTGCGCAAGATTCGTCTCTTCGGCAGGGTCGGCACCGAGGTCGTACAACTCGCGCTGGTCGCGGCTGGCAACCAGTTTCCAGTTCCCCGAGCGGACGGCCCATTCGCCCGAGCTGCCGCCTTCACTCCAGAACAGATGCTCGTGCAGCACCTTCGTCTCCCCGCGCAGTAGCGGCAAGAGGCTCCTGCCATCGAAGGGCCGTTCCTTCGGAGGCTCCAATCCCACCACCGCCAGCGCCGTGGGCAGGAGGTCCAGCGAGATCACCGGTGTGTCACAGAAGCGTCCCCCTTTCACCTGCGCGGGCCATGAGACGATGAACGGCGTGCGGATACCACCTTCATAGTTCTGCTGCTTGCAGCCGCGCAACGGCGCGTTGTCGGCGTGCATCGCTTTGGCGCCGCCGTTGTCCGTGAGGAAGAACAGCAGCGTGTTGTCCCACAGCCCCTCCGTCTTGAGCGTCTGGACGACTCGTCCCACGCCGGCATCCAGATGTGCAAGCATCGCCATGAGGATGTCGCGCTGCGGATCGCCGGTGTTGAACTGCCGGATGTCCTCCTCCGGCGCCTGGGCGGGCGCGTGCACGGCATTGTAAGCCAGGTAGGCCAAGAACGGCCGGCTCTTGTTGCGCCGGATGAAGGAGACTGCCTCATCCGTCAGGCGCGTGGTGAGATATCCGTGGTCTTTGACGGGATCAAGATTGCGATAGAGCGGCGACTCGGGGTCGTCCAGCTTGTAGTAATCGTGGGCACCGCGTCCCAGGAAGCCGTAGAACTCATCGAACCCTCGGGCCGCAGGATTGTACTCGGAGGTGAGGCCCAGATGCCACTTCCCAAACGCGCCGCACACATAGCCGGCGGGTTTGAGGAACTGCGGGAAGATCCGCTCGTTCAGCGGCAGGCCGGAGCCGCCTTCACCCGCCGTATAGATGCCGGCACGCTGCTGATAGCGCCCGGTCATCAGTCCGGCCCGCGTCGGCGAACAGACGTTCCCGCTGATATAGCCCTGCGTGAAGAACACGCTTTCACGGGCCAGGGCGTCCAAGTGAGGTGTGGAAACCTCTTTGGGATGATGCGGATTGAAGCTGATGTCCGCGTAGCCCTGGTCGTCGCTGATGATGATGACGATGTTGGGCTTGGACCGCGCCGAGGAAGATGCCTGCGCGAGAACGGATCGGGCCAGCATCCCCGTCACGGCGACAGAGGCGCCCAGGGCCGCCCGGAGGAATTGTCTGCGTGTTTGCATCGGTGGTCGTTGTCCTCAAAAGCCAGCAATCTTGTCTTTGGGGTCCAGGGGACGAGTGCCCACTGTCCCGGAAGTGGTCAAAGTCGCCTTGCGAACGGAGAAAGCGTCATCGCCGGAGAAGACCAGGTGAACGGTTTTGCCGTCTGGGCTCATCCACTTCGGCGGGAAGCTGCCGGTCTCGCCCGGGGCCATGTCCCAGTTCTCGGTGAAGTACACCGTGGTCCAGGGTCCCCAGGGATTCGGAGCATCGTAAACGCCAAAGCCATTCGTTCCGTGGCAGACCTGCCACCACAGGTACCTGCCAAGGGCGGCGTTGTAGCTGATTCCGGAACGACGGCATTTGCCCGGGAATGTGAAGACGGGACCCCGCTGGTGGACATCCGAGGTCCATACCGGAGCGCCGTTGGGATCGAGATGCTGGAAGAACTCGTACTGGTCCCTTTGCAGAATCTTGTCCTTGGGCACGCGCAGCAAAACGAATGTGTCGGGCGGCTCATAGGCATCGGGGTGATCGTGTGTCACGGTGTAGACGTAGCCGTCGGCTGCCCCGGCGTAGTTGGGGCCGAAGTTGATGAACGTGGGGTAGCCGAACTCTGTCCACTGCCAACCTGTTTTTGTCCAGCTCTGGGCGTGATCGCTCGACCACCACAGCTCGGAGCCCTTGCTGCCGTTGACGTTGCGCACCCACATGTAGAGGACGCCGTCCACGATCAACAGGCCGGAGCCCTTTCTGCCCTTGGCCCCGTCGCCGTACTGCTCGTCGGCGGAACGGATATTGACCCCCAGGAAATCCTCGGCCGGACCAAGAACTTTGGCAAAGCCCATGCTGAGCTTGCTCTTGAGCTTCGGCTCAAAGCCCCAGCCATCGCCATAGGCGGTGTAGAGATCGCCGTCGTCGGCCCAGGTGATCGGCCAGTTGTCGCTGCCCGTGGCCTCGCGCACGACAGAAGAAGCCGGAGCCCAGACGAGAGAGGTGATTGCCGGGCTGGGAGGATAAGGCGCCCCGCGAGCCACGGATTGACAGATGGGTTCCAGAAAGGGCTTTACGACTTCGTAGTCGCCGTTCCAGTCCCGGCGCCAGCCGGAACCGGCCCGGGCCACGACGATGTCGAGGCTGGGAATGACCGCGATCAGGCTGTCATAGAGCCCCCAGGACCAGTAGGCGTCCCTCGGCACGTTGGCCAATGTCCCATCGGCATTGTTCCACCACAGTAAGCCATAGTGATTCGACGCGCTGTAGCACTGATCCGGCAGATGCACCGGCAGGCCGACGATCTGAGGCCAGGGCTTGCCAACCGCCTCGACAAAACTCTCGGGCAGGATCTGCGTCCGGCCCGACCAGCCACGGCGCAGATACAAATGGCCGATCTTCGCCATCGCGTCGACATTCGCGGAGATTCCCGAGCCAAATTCCCGGCGTTTCACCCCGTCGATGGGCGCTGTGCGGTACGAATTGTTCCGCCAGGTCAGATCGGCGCTGGTGATCCCCAGCTTGGAGAAAACCCGCTCGAACATCAAGGTGCTGAGGTCCTGGTGATAGGTGGCGGTGAGGCAATCCGCCAGCCAGTTGGCCCCGCCATCGCTGTAGGCCCACACCGTGCCCGGGGCGAACAGGAGTTTCTCGAAGCCGCCCGGCTTGTCGAAGCCGGCGGTGTGCGTCGCGAGATGCCAGATCTGAATGTCCGCCAACCGAACGTCCCCCTCGTTGCCAGGGATGCCGATACTGGCATAGTGGTCGCGTGCCTTGTCCGGCAGATCCATGAGACCGTCGCTGAGGGCCAAGCCCAGGGCCGTGACCCCGATGGATTTCATGGTGGATTTCAGATCGTAGCGGGTTGTCTGGTTGCCCCAGGACAGAACGAGTTTGCCACCGCGCAGAATGCAGCCGGAGCCTCCGCCGCGCAGCGCGTAATCCCGCGCCTGCTCCAACTGGGATCGATCCATGCCGACGGCCTCGAATGTCACGGTCTCCCACGCCGGCGCAGGACCAACAAACAGCAATAAGAGGATGGCAGTCTTGGACAAAAAACTGACTGGCCCGGTCATGGTAACTCCTTCCCATCCTGCCGATGCTCCTCGGGTGTTCACGTGTCACTCGTTGTCCATTATAGATCATGTTCCTTGAAAACGTGAGCACGATTTGCTATGAATAGAGGAAGAAGACAGGTCCATTTTTCGAAGGAGGACTATGATGGATAGAAACTGGATGTGTCCAATTCTTTGTGCGCTGGCGGTCGCCGCGGCACCCTCGCAGGCCAAGTTGATCCATCACTGGCAATTCGAGGAGGATCCGAGCGTTACAACCACGGTGGTGGATTCGGTCGGAGGTCTGAACGGGACCATCGAGGGGCCTGCGTCCGTCGCGGGCAAAGCCGGAAAGGCCCTCAGCTTTGACGGGTCCAACGACCGCGTTCGGGTGCAGGGCTTCGCGGCGCCGGCGGAAGGGACTATCGTCCTGTGGATCAATCCGTCCCTGGCCAAGAGCAAGGAGCGGTTTCTCGGCACCGGTGGGGACTTCGAAGTGTGGCTGCGCAGTAATGGCGAGTTGAAAAACGAACTGTTCGACAACGGCAGCACGACGGTGGGAACCGGCGCCGGCGCCGTCAAAGCCAACGAGTGGTGCCATGTGGCCGTCACTTATGACGGGGCCGCCAAGACGGTGGAGATCTATCTGAACGGGGAGCTAAAGAAGGCGGGAACTGCCAATTTGCCCGCTGTGCCCACGGGGACCGTCCTGCAGTTCGGCA
This sequence comes from uncultured Pirellulales bacterium, assembly GCA_964354535.1. Lineage (GTDB taxonomy): Bacteria > Planctomycetota > Phycisphaerae > Sedimentisphaerales > Anaerobacaceae > PLanc-01. The sequence goes on along the minus strand of CAYHAJ010000341.1, from coordinate 13,253 downwards.
GCCGACCGGGTATCGGCGCGGGCGAGTATTACAAGGGTCTTCTGGACGATATCCAGATGTATGATGAGATCCTGACTGCCGAGCAGCTCAAGCCGTTGTTTGAGAACCCCGGCACGACCGTAGTCACGGCGACGATCAAAGCCAGCGGACCATCTCCCGCCGAGGGAGCCAAGGACGTGCTGTCGGATGCCGTCCTGACCTGGACGCCGGGCCTTTATACGAAGGGATTGCCGGCCAAGCACAGAGTCTTCTTCAGTGCGGACTTCGACGACGTCAACGGCGTCGCTACGGGGGTCGTGCAGGATGGGGAACGATATCCCGCCACGGAGAGCCTCGACCTGGATCTGGGCAAGACTTACTATTGGCGGGTAGATGAGGCGAACAGCGTCACCGGCTGGGACCGCGGCGATATCTGGACATTCACCGTGGCGGACTATCTCGTGGTGGACAGCTTCGAGGACTACAACGACATCGAGCCGGACCGGATCTTCGACGTATGGCTGGACGGCTGGAGCGATTCGGCGAATGGCTCGGTCGTAGGTAATCCGACTTCGCCCTTCGCGGAGCAGACGATCGTCCACAGCGGCAAGCAGGCGATGCCCTTCCGCTACGAGAACGGGGGTCCGGCAAAATACTCGGAAGCCGTGGTATACCTCGACGATTTGAGCTGCCCGCGGGATTGGACGACGGGAGAAGTCAAGGTTCTGTCGCTGTGGGTCCGGGGTCGTCTGCCGGGTACTCCCCCGAGCGGCAACCAGGCGGAGCTGATGTACGTGGCGCTCTCCAGCAAGAACGGGAGAACCGGCACGATCTACCACACCGATCCCAAGGTTACGGTCACGAATGCCTGGACCGAGTGGACCATTGACCTCAAGCAGTTCAGCGATCAGGGAGTCAATCTGACCGATATCAGCAAGCTGACCATCGGCTTTGGCGACAAGAACAGCCCGCAACTCGGCGGCACCGGCATGATGTACTTCGACGATATCCGGCTGTATCTGCCCAGACCTGCTCCGAAGTAGCACGCCATTCCGCAAATCCTGCGGTTATGTCATGGCGCGTAGCAAAGCCATCTCGGGCTCAGAGCCTGTCTCATCAGGCCACCGCGTGGCTGGGTGGCACGGACAGACTCGTTTGTCCGTGGGCCTATCAAAGGGCCCCGTCCGGCAGAGTGGCACCGACAAACAAGTTTGTCGGTGCCACTCGGGCTACGAAATTCTCAAGCGTAATCCGTGTAGGGCGTCGCCTCACGGCGCTGGTTCCTCCGTCACTTGCGCAGCTCCGCCAACGGCACCTGGGCCCCGCCTCGGTCTTTGCTCAGTTGGGCGGCCGTCATGAACTCGAAGAGCTCAAGCGTCTCGGCCGGATCCACCGGCGCTCGGCCGGTGTGGAAGAACTCGGCGATCGCCCGCACGAGACCTTCATAACCACCGCCGCCCGGGGCCTCGATCGAGCCGTCCGCGCCAAGAACGCGGATCGCCGGCACCTTCTCGCCCTTGGCGGGTCCATAGTAGACGCCAAGCCGACCATCTTTCCATTGGCCGGTCGTGATGTCGGCGCCGTTCTCGGTCTTGCGCGACACGCTCACGCAGCCGCGACCCATCACGGCATACAAGGCCTCGACACCATGAATCCCATAGAAGTACAGATCGGGATGAAACTCGAGCTTGCTGAACGGGGAGCTGGCCTGAACCTTCGTCACTTTGCCCACGCCCGGATCGTCCCGCAGCTTGGGGATGTCCGGATGGAACCGGTACGAAGAGCAACTGAAGAACGGGGTTCCGGTCTCCCTGGAGAGCTGCACGATCTTGCGGGCGTCCTCCAGGCTGGCGGCCAGCGGCTTATCGATGAACACCCGCTTGCCCGCTCGCAACACGGGCGTGACCTGGGCCAGGTGCGGCCGACCGTCCACACTTTCCAGAAGCACCACGTCCACCTTCTTCAGCAGTTCGTCGATACTGCCGACGATCTCAACGCGGTACTTCTCCTGAATCGTCTTGGCGAAATTCTCGACCCGGTCCGCGCTGGTCGGCAGATCGGGACTGCCCCCTTTGAACGCCGCCACGACCTTGATCCTCCACTCCGGGTGCGATTGAAACTGCTGCGTAAAGGCCGGCACATGGGAGGTATCGGTTCCGATGATGCCGGCCCTGAGGTTCTTGGTCGCCCACGCGGGCGACGGGGCAGCCATCGCCGCCGAAGCCATCATCAACACCGAAACGAATGCACAAGTTCTCATGGTTGTCTCCTTTGAACGTCGATGACGAATTTCTGGGTCGCCACACCGACCCGTTCGGTATCCACAGAAAGGACCTTCTCGTTGCCCCAGCGCAGCACCGCCTCATCGAGCCTGCGCACCTGACGGTCGATGGCGACGGTGACAATCACGTCGGCCCGGCCCAGCACATCCGGCGTGCCCAAGAGCACGCCGGTCACCTCGTCGATTTTAAGCCACGCCGGCCCCTGGGCAAGTGTGAACCGGGGCTTCTCGATGTCGAAATAGCCGCTGACCTGCCGATCCCCGTCCATCCGCGCGCTGAGATCCCCGAGGCAGCGATTGGCAAGAACCTGATAACGGTACTCGGCGCCGGCCCTGGCGGTCACCGCCGGCTTGCTATAGATAACGGGCCGGGGGGCGACGGCATGATCGGATGGGCCGCTTCGCTTGCCCTGTTCATCGACCGCCACCACACGGTAGTAGGTCTTGTTCGCACCGGGCAGGTCCACGTCGCTGCCAAGCACGCCCAATTCCGTCGTTGCCGTCTCCGCGATGAAATTGGCGGGAAACCACGGGTTCCAGTCAGCCATTTCCTTCTTGGTCACGCCCACGACGCCCTGGTGCCTCTGGTCGGCAACTGTAAAGCCCTTCTCGTTGCTGCCGTAGATCCGGTACTTGACCGGCGCGCGGCCTACCGGATTGGCTTTCCAGCGAAGAGTGCCTACGCCTTTGACAGAGTCGTAATCCACAGCCACCTCCAGCGGGTACGCGGGGCCGCGAGGCTTGAAGCTCCAGGTCTTGCTCCAAGGTCCCCATACGCCCTTGTCGTCCTGGGCCCGCACATGCCAGTAGTACGGTCGATCCGGCGTCAGCAGGCCCGGCTGGGGCAAGGTGTATTGGGCTTTGACGGTGATTCTCTCCTTGCCGGTGTCCTTGTCCTTCTCCTTGGTGGCATCGGCCGTCCGGGAGATGAGCTTATAGAAGCTCATGGAGAGCGGCCATTTCATATCGGCCCGGGCGGACAATTCAAACTGATAGTCGGCAATCGCATCGCCGTCTGGGTCATTGGGCGCAGTCCACTGAAAAACGACATCCGTGCCATCCGTCTCACCACCATCGAGCGGCGAGACAGCGGCGGTTGGCGCAGGTGGTGGTCTTGAGACGGACCGCTCGGCCCAGTTGTGAGTGATCCGTAGCTTGCGGTCCCCTGCGGACTGATCGGTGTAGGTGAAAACGTTCTCGCCGACGACCATTTCCGGCAGTGCCAACGGGGCCATTTGCAGGTCGTTGATGACAGCCAGACGGCGGAGCCGCGCTGCCCCTTGCAGTTGGCACTTGAGTTGGTACTCATAGCAGGCCGGACCGACAATCGGGAAAAACTTGTCAAAGTCGTCTTGAACAGGCTTCCAGGTCTTACCGTCCTGGCAGATGAAGAACTTGGCCCCCGCCCCCTCCACCTCCAGCCGGCCTCCTACAAAGATGTACGGACTACGCATCTTCCAGATGATCGTGCCCGTCTCGCCCTCCATAGCAGCCAGGCCCTCCGGCCCCATAGCGACTTTCTCCGCCGTGGCGGCGCCCCTGCGCCACCCCGCTTTGGTGAAGTCGGGACGGTACTCCCACAGACCGTTGTAGATCAAGCTTTCGTACGTGGGCGTCGTCCCGCGCGCGCCGTGGTACTTGAGCGGCCGGACCTGCCCCCACCGCCAGACGAGCGCTTCGCCGGGACGCAGGACCATATTCATCGTGGTGTCGGTTTTGTTCCCGCGCTCGCCCCCGACCGGTCCCTCGAAGAAGTACATGGCGCACATGTCCGGGTCGGACCACCAGGCATCCAGAAACAGGATTCCCTTGGAATGGGTCCGCTTGATCAGGTCGTGGTCGCGCACAATATCCTGCTCGCCGGCCACGGTCTGGTTGTCCCGCAGGAGGTAGACCGAGTGCATGTCGCCATCGTAGAAGTGCCAACCGCCGTCGTAGAAGGCCTGCGAGATACAGTGGCCCAGAGCCCGCGCCGGCGCCACTCTGAGCCCCGCCTTGCGCCACAGGGTGGCCAGGCTGATGGAGTCATTGCCGCAGGTGTTGTATCCGTAGATATTGAAGACCTTCACAGGGTCGCCCAACTCGCTGTTGTCGCCGCCGGAATGATGACGGTATTGGATTTCCTGGAACCAGAGGGCAAAAGCCTTGTCCGCGTCACTCATGTCCGGCGTGACGGCCGCGGCGACGATCTCCGCAACGCTGCGAAAGTTGTTGCGGCCGTTGGACAGCCATGGATTGACGATCTCGGTGTCGCCCACGTTCTCCATCCGCACCGAACGATTGGATTCCCAGCTCTGGAGGAACGCCCCTTCCCGTGCAATCCCGCAGCTCATGGGCGACCGGCAGTTGCGGCCATCCATCGTGCCACCCTGCAAAACCGTGTACTTGTGTGTCCCGCCCGTGATCTCCTCGACGTGCAACTTGGCGATATCGGTGGAGTGCGTGTCGGTTGACCAGGGGTGCAGTGGCTCCGGTTCGTAGTGACGCCGTGAGGCGTTATCCTGATATGCCCTTACGGGCGCACTACAAACCGCAGCAGTCGCGGCCAGGACCGAAACGAGTGCCAAAGTCCTCACAGCTCTCTCCTTTCCGCTTACTTCTTGTCCAGCATGTTGATCAGGACTTTCTCCGCCACGCACGCCTGGGGCTCGGAGAATTCGTCCCTCTTCGCGTCAATCACGCACATCGGAGCCCCCTACGGATCGCGCCGTGCCTCCGCTTTGCGCATGGCTTCTTCGGTCGCACGGAGGATGCCTTGCCAATACTCGACCCCGTTCGAATGCTCATCATGGCCGGTGAAGACGATCTCCGGCTCCAGGGGCAGGACCTGCTCGCGGATGATTTTCATGACCGTGCGAGCTTTCGGCAGATCGCCCCAGCAGCGATTGAGGATGTCGTTGTTCCCGTGAAAGCCGATGTCACCGGTGAGAAACACCCGCCGGCCGGCGAGTTTCAGCACATAGACGACGGTATCGAAGCTGTGCCCCGGGGCGAAGATCGCCTCAATGTCGAGACCGTCGAGGGTGAAGCGCGTGGTGTCTCCGGGACGGGCCAGGGGCAAGGGCTGGTCGATGGCGCAAGGGACCCAGATGCCGTAGTGGTTCAACGTGGGGACCATCCAGGTGGCGGGGAACGCGGCGGGTGCCGGCGCCACCACTCTTGCGCCCATGCTCCGCCACAAATAGGCCCCGCCGATGTGGTCCCCGTGGGTGTGGCTCAGGAGCAGGTAATGAATCTGCCGGGGATCAACGCCGGCGGCCTTGATCCGCTCCAGCGTCAAGGAGACTGCGGACGTCCCACCCGAGTCCACGAGGATACCCCCCTGGGGCGTTTTGATCAGCCAGATGTCCCCGACGTAGGCATGTTCCGGGCCGACCCGACCGACCCGGTAGATCGGGATGCCCTCGAAGACCGGCTTGAGCGGCTGGGCCATCGCCGGGGCCTGCCGCACCGGGAGGCGCGCGTGCCAGGTGGTGGTGCCGTCCGCCTCCAGGCGCCAAATCTCGCCTTGCGCCGTTCCCGCGATGGCGAATCGGCCGTCCGCACTCCACCGCAGCCGGGCCGGACCGCCTACTTCGATCGTGGCCTGCACAGTGCCGTCGTAGCGAACAAGGTAGAGCCGGCCGTTCCAACAGCAGGCCAGGGCGGTCTGGCCTTGCGGATGCAGGGCGAAGTCGGACACCGCATCCGGGAAGCGCCAGGACATGGACCATTGCCGGCGCGCCAAGTCGAAGACGAAGACCCGATCGGCCTTCTCGTCGGCCGGCAGCCAGGGGCAGCCCGCCAGCCCACGGGCGAACCAACTCATCGGGACGCACCATGCCAGCCTGCCATCCGGCGACAGGTGGACCTCGAAGAGCCCTGGCTCGGGCAATGCGGCGCGTGCCACTTCTTCGCCCGCGGCGCCAAACACGCGCAACGTTCCGCGTTGCCGCGGACAGAGCCAGAGGGGATGGCGCGGGCTCCAATGGGGATGGATGCGCTCCTGGCCAATCCGCGCATATCCGCTGTATTCCGTGCAGGCCACCCGGCCGGCGTCTCGGCTGGCGGCCACGGAGAGCGCGGCCTGAAATGGCACCATCGCAAACGGCGTCAGGTGAAAGTCCTCGGCCAGCGGGCCGAACTCGGCCGTGGGTTCCGGCGGGAGCGGCACCTCGGGCGCCGGGGAGATGGGTTTCGCTTTCCAGCGGACCATACCGGTTATGGCGTCGAGCGCCGCGAGCGTGATTCCGGGCGACTCCAGGCCGGCAACACTTCGCACCTGGGACTTGCGGTTATCCGCCACAAAGTATCCGCACACGAGGACGCGACCATCGGCACTGGCCGCCATCCGCCAGGCCCGCTTACCGAGGTTCGAATGGCGACACCACGGGCCGGGTTTCTCGGTCGCCTTCTCGTCGAGGTGAAACGGCGTGGCGAAAAGCCCGCCCTCGGTCGCGGTCAGCATGTCGGCCAACGGGCCGGCCATCCAGCCCGTCCGCCAGTCTCCGGCGCCATAGCGCATCCACCCCAATTCCCAGGCGTCGTCACAGCCATAGATGGGCGCGTCGTTTTCGCCGTCAAACAAGACGATCGTGGGATTCGGGTCCGTGAAGCGCGAGTAGGCCAGCCCCACCGCGAGCCGCTTCCCCTGGGGCAGGAAGGCGACCTGGCCGGGAGCCCATGGTTCGAGATACCGTCCCCAGAGGACCCGGCCCTCGTGGTCCAGCAGCCAGAAGTTGCGGTCGTGCCGGAAGGCCATCGTCGTGACCGCCAGTTGGCGGCCGTCAGGGCTGATCGCCAAGGCCGAGACGCTCTGCGGCGCAAGGAATTCACCTTGGCGCAGGGGTTTCGGAACCCGGCTTGACTCGGGCGGGGCGATGGTGCGGTCGAGATAATCCGCCGGCGGCTGGGCGACGTCGTGGCTCGGCTGCTGACGTGGCTCGGATCCCGCCAGGCTCGCCGTGAGGTACAGGACCGCCGGCCCGACCAAGCTTACCAGCAGTGCCACCGGAATCATCGCACGCCCGGACACCTTCGACACTCTGTTCATCGCCCTTCCTTTGGTTGTGTCCCGCACAGCACGTTGATAAGAATCTGCTCCGCCACGGGATCATAGTCCGGCCGGGAACGATCCACACGGCGCTGTACGTCCAGTTGCGAGAAAAGAATCGTTCCTTTGCCCCCGACGACGGGCACTTCTGCAGCCACGCAGGTCTTGGGCTCGCGCACCCACAAAACTTTCTCGGCCGCCCCCACCGCCGGGCCGTCGAGATTGCCGCCGGCCACCGTCCCGGGAAGACCGTTCCAGCGCATCAGCCAGTCGGGCTGGATGCCTGCGAGCAGCGTGTGCCTGCTATTCGCGTAGGGGAACGCTCGCGAGGCGCGGGTGTTGCCCACCTTGATGTCGCACAGATCGGTCCAGTCCCAGGAGCGACTGGCCAGCACGATGACACGACCGCCACCGGCCACGAAGTCACGAACGAGAGCAGTCCGTCGTTTCTCATCGGCCGTCAGGCGAGCGGCGTTCCAGATAACAACCACATGTTTCCCCGGCGTCAGGCCGTCAAGACCATGGTCCATTTGCAGACCCCGCGATTGGAACCAGGCATCGGCTGCGGCATCACGGCCGAGAACCACGAAGCGGCGCTCGCGCAGGGTCGCAGGCACTTCCGGCGGCCGCACCGCGCGGACGAACCGCTGACTGAGCACCGCTCGACCAGGCACGCCGGTGGTGCGCGCCGTCAGCCAGTAGCTGCCCTCGCGCTCGGGCAGCTTCCAGGTGATGAGGGTCTTCGTCAGCGTATCGGCCTTCAGCGTGAAGTCGTAACTCCACTTCGCCACGGGCCGGTCGAGACACGCGGCTTCGGGAATGAACTCCGGGCACTCCTCGGTCAGGAGCAGATCGACGTGAAGCGCGGCATCGTGCCAGGAGTCGTTGATGAGATACAAATCCGTCCGCACTTCCTGGCCCGTCACGTAGCTGGGATCGAACAGGTCGAGGCTCGCGAGCACCGGCGCCAGCGCACTATGCCAGCCCGCGGACAAGGGCGAAGCATAGCCGGCCTGCCAGACGGCACTGCCCTGGCCGGTCTCGCGGACGCGTGCAGCGAGCCGGGTCCGCGTCCAGCCGGCGTACATATAGGGCAACATGCCATCCAGGCGGGCGCGGCGCATCGCCTCCGTGTGCTCCATGCCAAGCTGGGCGCAGGCCAGCGCATCGGCGTCCTTATTCTCCTTGCCCGTCCACTGGGTCGCCGGCCGGCCGAAATAGTTCATGTACTCGCTGTTGGTGACGGGCCGGCCGTTCGCCTCGCGGAACCATGCCGGAATGCCCGGGATGAGATTGCCTTCCAGCAGGTCTTCGACGTTCCCGCAGGTATGCACGTCGTAGTTCTCCGCCGTGCCGGTGTCGCCGGTGCGCATGGTCGGCCGCGTCGGGTCCAGGGCCCGCACGAAGTCGTGGTACGGCCCCTTTTCCCACGGGCCATCGCGGTTCGACTCGTTGGAGAGCACCCACATGACCACCGCCGGATGGTTCCAGAGCCGCCCCATCCAGCCGGCGGCGTCGCTGAGCACATTGCGGTGCCAGATGGCGTACTCCTCCGGCGTGAACTTGTAGTCCTGGTAATTGTAGAGGCAAGGGAACTCCGCCAAGACCATCGTTCCATTTTCATCGCAGATATTGGCCCACAAAGGCGGCAGAGGCCTGGTGTGCGTGCGAAAGGCGTTCATGCTCATCTCGCGCGCTTCGGTGACGAGGTAGTCGAACTCCTTGCCCGTGATGGTGTCCCCCCAGTCCCACTCGAAAACGAGATTCGAGCCGCGCAGCCGGAGGGTTTTGCCGTTCAGCAGATAGTGCCCGCCCGCGATGGTGATCTCGCGCATGCCGAAGCGGAACGTAGTGACATCCAGCACCTTCTCGCCCCGCCGCAAGGTGACCTGGGCCGTGTAGAGGTTAGGCGTTTCATACGTCCACGGCTCGAAGCCCGGCATCGGCACCTCGACAAAGAAGTGCTCGCCCCCGAAGGGGTCCGCGTTGGGCGTGAGCCTGGCGGACGCCTGGCCTTCCCCCATAGCCTTCCCGTCCGGCCAGGACTTGACCTGAGCGACGATCTGCAAGTCGTCGAGGCGTTCCAGGCCGACCGGCGTGACACGGATCTTCACCCGGCTGCCGGCGAGATCCGGCAGCGCCAGCACCCATTTCAGGTAAGCGGCGTCGGCAAAGTCCATCCACACATCATCCGTCACCTCCGGCATCCCCACACCGAAACCCGCCGGGATCAAGGCATGGCCGCTCCGGCCCTTGGGCACGCCGGCGGCGCCGCGGATCTTGAGCACGATCTGGTTGTCGCCGGGTCGCAGGACGCCCGCGGGGACAAGCACCTGAAACGGCCCGGTCGGCTCATTCTCGCCGACTTTCTGACCGTTGAGGAATGCCGCCGCCCCGCAGGCAATGCGATTCCAGCGCAGCACCGCCAGGCCTTGGGACTGCGCTGGAGTGACCTCGAAGCTCCGGCGTGCCCAAACGAACTTCGTCTGGTTGGCCGCCTCCCGGCTCCACGGCATGAACGGACCGGGCAATGTCACCGCCTGCCAGGAGAGGCGCTTCGCACCATCCGGGCTCTCGGCCTGCTCGCTGCCGTCGCCCCGGGAGAACTCCCAGTCGCCATTGAGCAAAATCGAGTTCGCATGTCGTCCCTCCCAATCGCGAGGACTCGCGGGAGCGTTCGCACTCGCTGTCGCGGCCACTGCCGTTGTCAGGATGATCCCCACGACCGCGGCCCATCGTCCGCCTGCCACACATGGGACTTTGCCTTGCACGCCGCACTGAAGCATCTTCCATTTCTCCTCACGGTTCGTGGCACTCATCGTACCCTCCGCAACGGGAATGTTCAACGCGCGACATGGGCCTTGAACGGAGATGGCTCGGAGGATAGCATAGCCGGCTACGAGGTCACAAATGCCGATCACGGTCTTTGGTGGAGCACGCGAATGAAGACCGGTTGGGTATGGGGACTATTCTGCTTGGCTCTTTGCGCCACGTCGGGGTGCCGGGGCCCGGTCGAGATCATTGCCCATCGGGGAGCGTCCTACGATGCTCCGGAGAACACGCTGGCCGCCGTCCGGCTCGGCTGGGAGAGACAAGCCGACGTGGAGGTCGATGTCTACCTGTCGAAGGACAATCGCATGGTCGTGATCCACGATGCCTCGACCAAGCGCACGGCCCGAGGGGTAGACCTGAAAGTTAAAGAAACCGACGCCGAAGAACTGCGGAAGCTGGACGTGGGGTCGTTCAAAGACCAGAAGTTCGCCGGCGAGCGCATCCCCTTTCTGGCCGAAGTGATCGAGACGGTCCCGCCCGCTCAGAAGCTCTACATCGAGATCAAGTGCGGCAAAGAGTGTATTCGATGCCAGCGCATAACCGCCCGCCGCTGTGCCTGCCACTCTCAGGAACTCTCGTCTTTCCATGATGATCCCCTTCATGATCGAACCGCATGAACACGTTTACGCCGAGTGTGAATGTCATGCTCATGCTTTCATAGGCATGTTTACCACGTTCGGCCAGGCATGTCTGCGCCGGCGGAGACATGGCACCCAAGAACTCGCCTGCCATTGTAAGGTCGTCACCGCTTCCTGACAACCATCTTGCCAAGAGGCACATTCCTGGGGTGCGCGGGAGTGCCTCTTCGAAGAAGTCCGTGAGTGTCATCTTCCCCCCCCCAGAGCGATTGATTGCTCCCGGGTTGTTGTCCGCGGCCTCGATTTCCTCCCACGACGGCGCACGCCAGAGGTGAAGCTCACCTTTCAGGTTGCAGGCGGCCAGCCAGCGGCCGTCCGGGGAGAAGGCCACAAAGCGGAACAGAGAGCCTTGTCCCGGGAGTGTCATAAGCTCGCGGTGAGTCGACACGTCCCACAGCTTGACGACCTCACGGTTGCCGCCACCGGTGGCGAACCGACGGCCATCCGGGGAAAACGCCGCCCCGTGCGCTCCCAGCATGTGACCTTTGAAAGCGTCGATCGATTGGAATGAGGATGAGTCCCAGAGCGCCAGCGTGCCGTCTTCGGCGACACTGGCGGCCCGCGTGCCATCCTGGGAGAAGGCGATTCCCGCCACCCGATGCCGGTGGCCGGCGCCGGTAGCCAGGAGTTCTCCCGTCTCGCCGTTCAGCCAGCGCACTGCCCCTGTCACAGTGCCAGACACCAAGAGGCGGCCATCCGGCGAGACCGCCCCCACGGAGACAGATTCCCTGTCCACCCCGAAGGTTCGGACGGCTTGCCACGTGAGCGTATCCCACCAGATGGCCTTTCCCGTCTCGTCAACAGTGAGCAACCGCGTGCCGTCAGCACGGAAGCCGACCGGATGAATCGGGGCATTGGGGTCGCCCAACTCCCGCAGCAGGCGGCGCTCGGCACAGGACCACACACGGATCTTTCCACTTCGACTGCTGCTGACCAACAGGGTCCCATCCGGTGAATAGCTGACCGTCGAAACGTCGGTCCCCAGCGCGGAGAGCTGCTCGACTTCCTCAACCGTTGCCAGATCGAACAGGCGGACGGTCCCCGCGCGCGGCGCCGCCAATACCCGGCTGTCCGGCGCGAAGGCGGGCCCAACGAATCCACCTAACGGGATCAGTCTGGGCTGTTCTTCTTCCGGCCGGGGCAGAGCGCTCCAGAAGGCGACGACGCCGTCCCTGCCGGCGCTCGCCAGCGTGGTGCCGTCCGGCGAAAGCGACAGTCCATAGAGTTCATCCGTGCTGCCGCGGAGCGTGGCCAGACACTGCCGCTGCTCTACGTCCCAGATCCGGATGGTCTGGTCAGCGCTGGACGAATACAGCCGCAGACCATCGGCAGAGAAGATCAATTGACAAATCCAGGCGGTATGTCCTTCCAGCGTGCCGAGAGATTGGCCGGAGGCCGCCTCCCAAAGCCGGATCGGACCGCCGGAATAGCCGCAGCCACTGGCAATGATGGAACCGTTCCGTGACCAGGCCACCGAGGTGATGGGGTCCGGGTGGGCCTCCGGGATATCGATGCGCGTGTTTCCGCCGGCGAGGTCAATCACTTGAAGGTGACGATCGGCCGCCGCGATGACCAGGGCCCTGCCGTCCGGCGAGAAGTCCAGCACACCTTGCCAACCCATGACCCTTGCGCCGCGAATTTGACGAACGACGGTCCATCGGTCAACCTCCCAGACGATGATTCCATCCGGAGCGCTGAGGCCGGCCAGCCGGCTTCCGTCAGGCGAGAACTTGAGGAACGCGACCGTATCCGCAAGGGCAAGCTGGGCGACGAGATCCCAAGTGCCGGTCCGCCAAAGGCGGATCTGGTTTCCGGCGGTGCTCGCCAGCAGATCGCCGCGTGGTGAGAATGCCACGCAGCAGCCTTCATCCGGCTCAAGGGTGGCCATTCGCTGGCGCCCAGGCACATCCCAGATCTCGATGGACTTCTGACTGGCCCCGGCCACAGCGAGCATACTACCGTTGGGGGAGTAGGCGATCGAGTAGACCGAATTCGGATAGCAGCACAACTCGCCGAGCGCGTCGCTGTGGCACTCCTGCCACAGGTAGCGCCACTCCCAACCACGGAGATCGACTTCGCCGCCAGCGGGTCGATGGGCCTCCAGCAGGCGCCGGGCGCGGCCCAGGTCGTCCATCGCCAGCGGCCCGCTGCACCAGGCTCATGTCGGAGGCATAGGCCTGATCCTGGGCCGGCCGGGCTTGTCATTGTGCGGCTTCGAGGGGCTCAAGCGTGGAGTCATAGAGGGCTCTGATTGCATCGGCGTCAAGGACGTAGCTGTAGATGCGGACGTCATCGAGGCGGCCGTTCCAGGCCGTTTCGGTGCGGTGCGAGTCCCACTCGATCCACACGCTGAGACTGTTGGCCGCAAGGGGTCCGGCTGCGGCGGCCGAGACGTTCCGCCGGCCGTCGTTGCGCTATTTGTTGGTCGAGTTGTCAGGTTGGATTTCGAAAGAGATGTCCTTTGAATGAACGAAGGGGCCTGGCGGATTCA
>CAYHAJ010000340.1:0-5246 GCA_964354535.1 uncultured Pirellulales bacterium | reverse complement strand
GCCAGGCAGTTCACCCGCGGGTGCCCAGAACGCTCCCAGGGAACAGAATACGCGAGAAAGCCCCGGGCGGGATACGAAGTCCCCGTACGGAGAAGTGGGAGGCGCCTACGGCGGGAGTTCCCGCGGCGGCACGGGTGGCATGATGGGTGGCATGATGGGTGGCGGCATGGGCATGGGTGGCATGGGCATGGGCGGCATGGGAGGCGGGATGATGGCCTATAGCCTGCGCGACATGATCATGCAGACCATCAACCCGAATAGTTGGTACGATCTCTCGACCGACGTGGTCCCACCGGAGGGACAGATCACCCTGTACCCCACGGATATGCCGAAGAAGATGACTGTCGTCAATACGCCGGAGGTGCACCAGCAGATTGATGCGCTCCTGGATCAGCTTCGCAAGGCCCTCGGGCACGAGGTGTCGATCGAGGCGCGCTTCCTCGTCGTGAGTCAAAACTTCCTTGAGGCGATCGGCTTGGATCTGGACTTCAGTTACCGGCCCGGCGGGAAGTGGGGAGTGATCACAGTGGACCAGGACTCCATTCTGGCAGGGGCTCCGGATACCTCGACGCGGGTTCCGGGCAGCTTGGGTGGAACAGCCGACAATCCGGCTCTCAGCCTCACCAGTGGTTGGGGGACAACGCTGGACGAGCTGCAGGTGAGCCTCTTGCTCCGTGCGACGCAGGCTCGCACGGACGCCAAGGCTCTGTCGGCACCGAAAGTAACGGTCATGAGCGGCGAAGGCGCGTCCTTCACCATCTACGATACCGTTGCGTACGCCTTGCCGCCGACAACCACGACCACGGCGGCAGTGGGCGGAGTCGGCGCCGGTTTTCAGCAGCAGGGCTCCTTCAACAACGTCAGCGCGGTCCAGGTCGGAAGCACGCTGAGCATCACGCCGACGATCACCAAGGACAAGAAGTACGTGCTGTTGAACATCGTGAGCCAGCAGACCGATCTGCTGCGGTTGCGGACCCTCCAAGTGACCCAGACCAACCCGAATACGACCGTCGGAGCGCCCCCGACGGTGACGACGCCCGTGACGGTCCCCGAGACGGAAACGTCGAATATCGCGACTCGCGTCAGTGTTCCGGATCGCGGCACGCTGTTGCTGGGCGGCCACAAACTGGCGGCGACGGTGGACAAGGAAGCGGGAGTGCCGATCCTGGGCAAGATCCCGATTCTCGGCCGTCTGTTCTCCAATCGCAGCTCGACTCGGGACGAGAAGATTCTGCTGATCCTCGTCAAGCCGACGATCATCCTACAGGAAGAGACCGAGCACCAGGCGATCGCCTCCATGGAAGAAGTCATGCCGGCACCTCGGCCGTAGTTGACTTCAGAGTCCCAAATGCCGATGTGTGGACGAGAGGTTCCCTGGTACGGATATAGTACGGACGTGAGCACAGTTGTACGGAAGAGGCTTATGAAAGAGCAGATTCAGGCGCGACCTGGCACCTGGCGGCTGCTGATTAGCTTGGTGCTAATTCTTTGCGCGCAGGCGGGCTGGGCGGCAGCGAACGAATTCTCACTTTCCTTATCGGACGCTCTGGGTTGTGGCGTCCCCTCGGCGGGCGGGCAGGGCGAGTTGCTCGTTCGTTTCGTCCCGAGGGATACTCCGCCCGTAAGCTGTCCCGATCTGGTGGGACCGCGCGCGCCGCGGGCCGTCCGTGACGCCATTTCCGGCCGGATCCTGGCTGGGTCTTGCGTTCACGAACAATATGATGGCGTCGTGCCGGGATTGACGCTCGTGCGCCTGCCCAAGGGAGCGTCCGTGGCGGACGCGATGATGCGGTTCGGGGCGTGCGAGGATGTCCTCTACGCCGAGCCGAACTACCGGTACAAGCTCCATTTGGAGCCGGCTGACCCCAACTACAAGCTGCAGTGGAATTTGAGCAACACCGGGCAAAACGGAGGAAGACCGGGCGCAGATATCCATGCGCCGGCTGCGTGGGACATTGCGACCGGGGCCAAACCCTTCAAGGTCGCTATCCTCGATACGGGAGTCGATTCGACGCACCCGGACTTGGCATTGAACCTCTGGCTGAACCAGCAGGAGATGTCCGGCAAGCCCAAGGCCGATGACGACGGCAACGGCCAGGCCGACGATTTCTTCGGCTATGACTTCATCGGCAACAAGTCCGACCCTGTGGACGATGTCTACCACGGAACGTATGTGGCGGGCATCATCGGCGCCTTCCCCAACAACATGATGGGAATCGCCGGGATCAACTGGAACATCAGTATGATCATCTGCAAGGTGGCCGACAAGGACGGCGTGAAACTGGACGCCGCCGTGGCGGCCATCCAATACGCCACCGCCTCGGGTGCCAAGGTCATCAACGCGTCCTGGGGCGGTCCGGACTACAGCAAGAGCCTCAAAGACGCGATCGAAGCGGCCGGTAGGAAGGGCGTTCTCTTTGTGGCGGCGGCCGGCAACGATTCGGTCAACAATGACAAGGTTCCGGTCTATCCGGCCAGTTACGACTTGGACAACATCATCTCGGTTATGGCGACCGACAACCAGGACAACATCGCCCCGTCGTCGAACTACGGTCCTAAGACCGTGGACCTGGCAGAACCCGGCTGGGACGTGGTGAGCACGACCCCGATGAAGGAAACGCCGGAGATGACGAAGGACGGCGTGAAGAAGGAATACAGCACGCTTTCCGGCACCTCGATTTCGGCGGCGCACGTTTCCGGGGTGGCGGCATTGCTGTGGTCGAAGTCCCCCTTCCTGTCCGTCTACCATGTCAAGCACATCCTGATGCAGACCGCCGACAAGGTCGTGCCGGGGCTCAACCTCTCCCACGGGCGCGTCAATGCGGCCAGCGCGCTGAAAGCGGTGCCCACCGGGACATTGGGTCGCGTGCGCAATACCAGCGACGATCCGAACACGCCCCTCTATACCTCCCTCCAGGCGGCGATCGACGCCGCCCGGGACGGCGACATCCTGATCGCCGAGGGCAAAGCGGGCAGCAACACCATCTACCTGGAGCAGATCGACTTCCAAGGCAAGAAGATCACGTTGCGCAGCGGCAACGTCGAGAATCCCGCCGATCCCAACCTTTATCCGGAAACGACGCTCCTGCTGGGGCTGGCGAAGGAAGGCTCCATCGTGACGTTCGCTCACGGGGAAGGGCGTGACAGTGTTCTGAAAGGCTTCACCATTTGCTGGGGCGTTGCCGACTACGGGGCGGGCATCCGTTGCGAGGACGCCTCGCCGACGATCAGTTTCTGCATCATCAGCGACAACCAGGCCCGGTACTATGGTGGTGGTATCGACTGCTTGGGCGGCGCGCCGTCAATCACGAATTGCGTCATTAGCGACAACTGGGCGTTCGGCGCCTCGGCCATGGGTGCCGGCCTCAACCTCGAAGACACCACGCCGGACATCTCGGACTGCATTATCCGCAATAATCTCTCGATGAATATCGGTGGCGGCATGGCGTGCTACCAGGCCGCGCCGAAGATCTTCAACTGCTTCTTTACGAACAACGCGGCGGCCAGCGGCAGCGGCCAGTTCGACCTGGAGGATTCCTCCCCGACGATCACGAGCTGCACAATTGTCACCGATGATTTCAATCCGGCCCGCGACGGCGGCATCTGGGCCTTTGGGAACTCCAATCCGGTCATCACGAATTGCATCCTCTGGGGGAACGGCGACGATCTGTTCAACGCCTCGGCCACCTATTCGTGCCTCGAGGATAACGACCCCGGTACCGGCAATATTCATGCCGGCCCGCAGTTCACGCTGGGGCCGCGCGGGTATTATTATCTCAGCCAGAAAGCGGCGGGGCAGTTGACCGACAGTCCGGCCGTCAACGCGGGCAGTCCTGCTACGGATTCGACCTCCGCAAGCCATCTGTTCACCCGGACCACGCGGACCGACGGCGTGGTGGATGCCGGTGTCCTCGATCTGGGCGCGCACTATGGGGCTGCCCCGGCCCAGCGCTTCCCGCTGACGATCACCATCGTGGACGACGCCAACAAACCGGTCGATCCAAACCAGATCGGCGGTCGTGTCGATCCCAACAGCGGCTCCTACCGCCAGTTTGAAGTGGTCACGATCAAGGCCACGCCCAAGACGGGCTATCGGATCAAGCGGTGGGTCGGCACGCCGGACGACATGAAGAAGGACCCCTCCCTCACGTTCGCCATGACGGCGGCGACCAATATCATGATTGAGTTCGAGAAGATTCCGTCCTTCACGCTGCGCACGACCATCATCGGCGGTCACGGGACGCTGGAGCCTTCTCATCGTCGCGGCGAATCCTACCCGGACGGCACGGTCGTAAACCTGGTGGCTGCGCCTGACGTGACGTACCTCGTGGACCGCTGGGAGGGGACGGACAACGACGCCTCCTGGGCGAACACCAACATGGTGACCATCGACGGCGACACGGACGTGACGGTCAAGTTCAAGCAGGGTAAGAGCTTTCATGTCCCCGCGCAGTACAAGACCATTGCCGATGCGATCAAGGCGGCCAGTACGCACGGCGATAAGATCATCGTGGCCGCGGGTACCTATCGGACACACTCCCTTGACTTCGGTGGCAAGGCGATCACGATATCCAGTGAGCATCCGGATGACCCGAACAGTGTCGCCAGGACGATCATTGACTGCGAGCAACTCGGACGGGCCTTCATTTTCAAGACCGGCGAAGGACGCGATTCCGTGGTCGACGGTTTCACGATCCGGAACGGCTACGCGGTCGCCGACCCCTGCACGCCGACGAGCACCGGCGGCACCGGCGCCGGCGGTGAGGACGCCTACGGTGGCGCGGTGGCTGCCTTTGGGGGCGCCAGCCCGACTTTGTCAAACCTGACTATCCAGAACTGCGTGGCGCGCGGCCGCAATGGCGAGGACGCGACTTTCGTGTATCCCGGACTGCCGGCCCCGCCGGCCCCGCCCGACCCGGCGGACCCGCCGGATCCACTGGACGCGCCCGGACCGCGTGACCCGAACGCTCCTCCTGACCCCAATGCGCCTGCCGATCCGAATGAAGGCATGCCCGGAGCAGCCGGTGCCGACGGTGCGGCGGGGGCGGCCGGCGCCGATGGTGCCAAGGGCGCCGACGCGTATAACGGCGGCCGGGGCGGTCACGGCTATGGTGGCGCCTTCTACTTCGATCCCAACAGCAAGCCGCTGATCCTTCACTGCACAATCACGAACTCCCGAGCCCTGGGTGGCTACGGTGGTTCCGGTGGTGTGGGTCAGGACGGCCAGGCCGGCCAGGACGGTCAGG
>CAYHAJ010000339.1:0-7012 GCA_964354535.1 uncultured Pirellulales bacterium | reverse complement strand
TCGCTGTTGCCGACGCTCTCGATCTTGGCCACGATCGTGGCGTCGCCGGCAAGCGGCTTGCAGGCGAAGCGGAACTGATCCGCGTTGTTCCAGATGTCGGTGCCGCCGCCGCTCATCGTGATCTTGCCCGCCGCTTCCGTGAAAGCGGCCGGGTTGCCGCGGAAGTACAGGATCAGGGTGTCGGCCTCATTGACGGTCCAGTCCAGAGGTTTATCGAACGTCCGCTCGGCTTCCGAGTAGTAAGGCGTCTTGACATTGTTGTATTCGAACGGCATAGACTGCTTGCCACCATGGATGATGGTCGTCTCACAGAACGTGCCGCTCTGGGCGGTGAGGTAACCGACAATCGAGCCGTTGCTATTGACCATGCCATCGGCCCAGATGGTGAAAACCTCCTCGCCCTGCTTATCCGTATAACTCTCGAAGTCATCCACGACGAAAGCCTCGCGGGTCGAGAAGCTCCACACTCCTCCTTCCCAACTCTTGGGAGTCGCAGCCTCGTTGACCTCGACCACTTTCCAGTAGTAGGTCTTGCCAAACTCCAATGGACCGGGGTCAAGAGTCGGGGCGGTGACGATTTTCCCCGCAACCGTGCCATTGCGCACGGCATTCGCCTCGGTGCCAAAGTAAACTTGGTGAGACGCGGCTTCGCGTCCTGCGCGCCAGCTCAGCACGCTGCTCTCGTTCACGCCCTTGGCCCCGGTGGCGGGGACCGGCTGTCTCGGGTTGACGGGGGTATAGTAGAACTGCACCTCGCTGAGGCCGTACTGCGGCACGAGACCACCCCAGTTGTTCTTGGCAGTCAACCGAATGAACTGGGCCGGCGTGCCCGCGAGATTCACGGTCGTGCCCACCGCATAGTCGTCCAGGCCCGGGGCTCGCGCGAACTGCGTCTCTTTCAGGACCGTCCAGGTCGTGCCGTCGGCGGAACACTCGATCGTGACATCCTTGAATCCGAAACCCAGCACGGCTTCGAAGAGGGTGTTGTAATTCCACACCCGCATCTCGGAGAGCTTGTAGATACTATCGAAGGCGTACTGAATCCAGGTCGGCTGCGGGCCCGCCTTCGCGCTGACCCACATCGCGTTGTTGGCCGAGGAGTGCCGGTCGTTCGACAGGCCGGAGCCATTGACCGTATTGGCCGGCCCGAAACTCGGCTCGAAGCTGGAAGCGGTGGCGGTGATCCCGGTCACGCGGTAGGTGAGCGGCTCCACGGAGAAGCTCCAGACGGTGCCCTTGGCAATCGTGCCGTCCGCGTTGACCTTGTCGACACGCCAGTAGCAGGTCTGACCGAGCGGCAGGAGACCAATCGTGTACGTATTCGGGTCGATCCGGCCCTGGTAGACGCTGCCCGGGTCCGCCGTGGGTGTCGCCAGGTTCACCCCGTCGAAACTGGTCCCGAAGTACACATCCTGCTTGCCGCCGCTGGTGGGCGGCCGCCAACTCAGGGTCACGTTACGCAGCACATCCGTCGCGTCGTTGGCCGGATTGGGACGCAGGGCCCGGTCCGGGAGAACGGGCGTGGCCTTCTGAAAATCCGCGTCGGTGGGCACATAGGTGGCGCTATCCGTCCACACGAAGACGTCCCAAAACACGGTGGAATCCCCTTGGCGGTGGAAGATGTACATCGTATTCTCACCGTTCTGGAGTTCCTTCACATGACCTTCCGGGTCCCAGCCCTGGGCCCAACCCCAGGCAGGCACGTCGATTTCAAAGATGCGGTCGTCGGCATCGACGAACGGCGCTGTGCCCGACCCGCCGGGGAACGGCGGTTTGTCGGGAATGCCCGGGTCGCCCGGGTCGCCTTTCACGAGCATGTAATCCGAGAAATTGCTCGGGTTGATGAGTCGCGCCCAGAAGTACCAAGTGCCGCCCTTGCCCCCGGCGGTGCTGATATCGAACGTCCAGCGCATCATGCCGCCGGCCGCATTGACCCGGGTGACGGCCTTGCCGGACGCGCCCGTTCGGTCCACCACCCGGAAATAGGCCTCGGTGTCGGGATTACGTTCATCGTAGTCCTCGGCTTCGAACCAGATCTGGTGCGCATTGCCGAAGCTGGAGACCTTGAAGTTCTTGACCGCGTAGGCCGGCACCGTCAGGAACAAGGCGACGACTACGCCCAGCAGGATCGGTTTCGACGATGAGTGCACCATGGTTCTTCTCCTTCTTTCATCCGTACAAAGGCCCGCCAAAAGGCAGGCAGGGCTCGTGCCGACGTGAGGCGACACAAACCCTGCGTTTACACCAATTTGAGCCGGTAGAGACACAGAACCCTGCCTCTCTATCCGGGGTGGCGACCCGCATCCACTCTACGGGTTCGTCGCCGCCGGATGACCAACGCCGATATCGTCGATGAGAAGTTTCCCGGCACCGTCCGGCTTCGGACTGGCCCGGTCGCCCACGCCAAGGATGAGCTTCTTCACTGCCGTCAGCTTGACCCCGGCCGCGCTCACCTCACTCAGCGGGATCCGCCACGCCTGCCAGGTGGCCAGCGTCGTCGCCGCCGGGTCCGGATGAGCAATCACCTTGCTCTTGCCGGCGCTGTCCTGAACCACGACATACAACGGAGCCGCATCATTGGCCGGCTGCGCCACGCCAATCGCCTGGGTCTGCCAGGCGCCCGTGACATTGCCGGTCGTCGAGAGGCCCGAGAACACGGCCGTCGTCGGGGCGTTGGCGTTATGACTCGTGACCGCCAAGCCAATGTAAACGGGACCCGCCATGTTGATCGTCTGCGGGCTCCAGGTGATCGTGGTCCACTTCACTCCATCGGTGGAGTAGAAGCCGTTGAAGGTGCTGCCCTTGCGCTCCAGCTTGATCCAGACGGGGGCGCGCAACGCGTTCTGCTCCGGCGTGGAGGCCGCCGGCGCGGTGTTGTCGCTCACGGCCGCACTGGCCGTCATCAGACGGGCCTGGAAGTGCACGCCGTTGCCGGGGGCGGCGAGGACAAGCGCAAACCGTGAGCCCGGATCCAGGTTCTCGCGAATCATCACGCCGGCTTTGGCCCATGGATCGCTATTGGCCACGCTCTCCACCTTCGCCACGATGGTGGCATCGCCGGTGAGCGACTTGAAGGCGAAGCGGAACTGATCGGCGTTGCTCCAGATATCGGTGCCGCCGCCGCTCATCGTGATCGTGCCCGCCGCCTCGGCGAACGCGGTCGCATTGCCGCGGAAGTACACCATCAGGGTGTCGGCCCCGTTGACCGTCCAATCCTGGGGCTGGTCGAAGGTCCGCTCGGCCTCGGAGTAGTACGGCGTCTTCACATTGTTGTACTCGAAGGGCATGGACTGCCGGCCGCCGTGGACAATCTTGGTCTCCCCGAAGGTCCCGTTGGCCGCCGTCATGTAACCGACAATCGAGCCATTGCTGTTGATCATGCCGTCCGCCCAGAAGGTGAAGACTTCCTCGCCCTGCTTGTCCGTGTAGCTCTCGAAATCGTCCACGACGAAGGCCTCGCGGGTCGAGAAGCTCCACACGTCCCCTTGCCAACTCTTGGGAATCGCCGTCTCGTTGACCTCGACCACCTTCCAGTAGTAGGTCGTCCCGAACGCCAAGGGACCGGGATCGAGGCGATGCTCGGTCACGGTCTGGACCGGGGCAGTGCCGTTGCGGACCGCGTTCGCATCGGTGCCGAAGTAGACCTGGTGGAAGGCGGCTTCCCGTCCCGGCCGCCAGTTCAACACGCTATTCTCACTCACGCCCTGGGCCGCGGTCGCCGGCACCGGCTGCCGCGGATTGACCGGGAGGTAATAGAACCGCACCTCGCTGAGGCCAAACTGCTTCACGATGCCACCCCAGTTGCTCTTGGGAGTCAGCCGAATGAACCGGGCCGGCGTGCCCGCCAGGTCCACGGTCGTGCCCACCGCATAACCGTCCTGGCCGGGTGCCCGCGCAAACTGGGTTTCTTTCAAGACCATCCAGGTCGCGCCGTCGGCGGAGTACTCGATCGTAACGTCCTTGAACCCGAAGCCCAACACAGACTCAAACATAGCGTTGTAGTTCCACACCCGCATCTCGACGAGCTTGTAGATTCGGTCGAACTGGAACTGAATCCAGGTCGGCTGCGCGGCCGTCTTGCCGCTGACCCACATCGCCGTGTTGGCCGTGGAGTGCAGGTTATTCGCCAGACCGGAGCCGTTGACCGTGTTCTCCGGCCCGAAACCCGGCTCGAAGCTGGAGGCCGTGGCCGTGATCGTAGTGACCCGGCTGGTCAGCGTCTCGGTCGTAAAGCTCCACACATTGCCTCGGATGATCGTGGAACTCGGCGGGGCATTGACCTCATCGACGCGCCAGTAGTACGTCGTGTCGAAGCTCAGAACACCGGTCGGATCATAGGCGTTGGCGTCCTGCGCCTGGCTGACCAGGACGTTCTTCGGCGCGGTCCGGCCGGCCGTGTTGACATCCGCGAAAACGGTCCCGAAGTACACGTCATGGGCGGCGGCGGAGCCCCCCGCTTTCCAGCTCAGCGTCACGTCACGCGGTATATCCACCGCGGCATTCGCGGGAGAGGGGCTCAGCGCAAACGCCGATGCCGGCCCCGACGCCACCGGCGCCGCGTCGGTGGTCCAGGAGGCGCCGACAATCGTCCCGTGGTTCCCCCGGGGCGAGCGGTCGTGGAGTATCGTTCCTTGCCCCTCGTCGAAGGTCCAATACCCGATCAATCCTTTTTCCCCCCCGGATAACCCCCGTTTCATGTAGTCCTGGATCTCCGGAAGCGTGCGGACCACGTTCCAGATCCGGACCTCGTCCATCATGCAGTGGGAATACTGGCCGCTGCTGTGCCGCGTCATGCCGAAACGCAACGTGTTGCCCGAGTAGCTGGTCAACGGAGAGCCGGTCGTATTGACCGAGCCGGTCTGGACACCGTTGACGTAGCCGGTCAGGTACTTCGTGGCGCCGCTGCCGTTATAGACGACGGCAATATGGTGCCACTCCTGATTCGTAATGCCGGTCTGCACCACCAACTCGGCGCTGCCCCGGGTCCGGAACCGGCTGCGCTCCAGTTGGTATCGGTAAGCACAAAGAGAGCGGACGCTATCGAACCAGCGCGACCAGACTTCGATCGTGAAGAGATCCCCGTCTTCAAAGGCATATTCGCGGCTGGGAACATCCACATAATCATCCACGCCGTCGAATTCCAGCGCATAGCCGCCCGCGGCACAGAAAGGGGTCATGACACCCACGAGAATGAGAGACACCGCCCACCCGCAATGGCTCGCTCGTAATCGCATGACAGTCCTCCTCTGGATCCAATACTTGCGACTTGTTGCCACCCACCTTTCGTCGCCTCCGGGCGACGACATTTATTCATCGTCCATCGCAGATCGTATCTTCTGTGAATTATACCAGCGGACCCCTGTCGCGACAAGAAAACCTGTTGATTACCGGGCGTACCATGGTTTTTTGTCGTTTGGCCCGCCCCGAAAGACCGGCGGCTCCGGGGGAATTGCACCGGAGCCGCCTGGGGTGAAAAAACGAGAATCGCCCATCGCAGACACGTCCCCGTGAACGTGTCGAAACCATGACCTCAGGGCCTGGCGAGACCGATGTCATCAAGGTACAGCCGACCCTCGCCGCCGGCCCTCGGATCGGCCCTGTCCCCTACGCCGAGGCACAACTTCTTGATCCGCGCCGGATTCACGCCGGCAAAACTGCTCAGCGGGATTCGCCACTGGATCCATGGGACGGACGTCACAACCCCCGCGTCCGGATGGACGACCGTGGCCGTTTGCTTGGAGGCATCTTCGAGCCTCACATACAAGGGGCCTTGGCTGTTGGCGGCCTTGCCGCGCACATAAAGGATCAGTGTGTCGGTACCGCCCGCTGTCCAGTCCTGCACCGGGGCGAACTCCCGCTCGGCCTCGCTGTAGAACGGCGTCGCGACGTTATTGTAGTCCATGGGCATGGATTGCTTGCCGGCGTGAACGATCTTCCGCTCGGCAAAGGGGGCGTTGGCGTACCCGACCGTGGAGCCACTCCACCCGTTGGCCAGGCCGTCGATCCAGGCATCAAAGATCGTGGTCTTGGCCTTGAGATCATCCGTGTAGCTCTCGAAATCGTCCACCGGCAAAGTCGTGGTAAAGCTCCAAACCGGTCCGGCCTTGACCGCGCCGCCGGCCACGGTTTCATCCACGCGCCAATAGTAGGTCTTCAGGCTTTCCAGAGTTCCCGGCGTGAACGTCGTCTGTTCCAGAAGGCCTTTGTCGGTGCCGGCCGCCGCTTGCGTGACCGCCTCGAGACCGTCGCCGAAGTAGAGATGATGCTTCGTAGCCGTCGCGCCAGGCAGCCACGAGAGCGTCGGCACAGGGGAAGCATCGTTCGCCTTATCCACCGGCTTCGGATAGTAGGCCGTGGCCGCCTGCGTCAGAAAAGACCACACATCGCCGGTGTGGACCGTGACACCATCCTGCTCGACCTCGTCCACGCGCCAGTAGTAGGTGATGCCGGACTGTAGACCCGGGACGTGATAGTACATCGGCAACGGCTGGCGGCCCATCAGCTTGAGTGCGTCGGGGGATGTGCCGAAGTACACATCATGGAGAACACCGCCGCGCCCGGCGCTCCACCGTAGCAGCGGCACGGCCACGCTGGTCGCGCCGTCGGCGGGGTCCGGGCGGTTGGCCTTCTCCCCCACGGGCACCGCGGTCAGGGTCGTCATCTCGGCACTTCGCTCGTCATAGTCCAGCGTCAGATATCCCGCGCCGCCGTAGGCGGTGATCCGGCCGCCGTTGATGAACCCTTGGACCTCCGCGCGCTTGTCCCCTGTCAACAACAGTGTGCCCTCCTTGATGTCAATCAGGCCGACGGCCGTCATGCTCAGGCCTCCGGTCCCGACGGTGTAGGTGCCACCGTGGAGATAGAGCTGGCCTGCCGCGCCGGTGGCGGTCGGGATAATCAGTCTTCCGGCGCTGACCGTACCGCCGGTCATGGTCCAGGTACCGGTGCCGCCGCCCCAGCCCAACTCGTGCTCATTCACGACGGTGATCGCGCCGCCGCTCATGGTGAAGAT
>CAYHAJ010000338.1:0-1653 GCA_964354535.1 uncultured Pirellulales bacterium | reverse complement strand
CAACGACCCGCACAAAGGCTAAGATGAGTCTTGGTAACGTCTTTCCAGTTGGTCGAGCAGGAGCGGCCGCTGGGTCGGCGACCTCGCCTGCCGCATCACTCGATGGCGCTGGCGGGCCTGGGACTGGGAGGCCGGAATCGGGGCCTCGGCATAGGGCTGGAGGTCGGCCCCGTGGAAGGGGTCGGGATGATGCAGATGGACGTCCAAGGCGACGACCAACGTGGGTCCTTCCACGACGATCCGCACGCCCGCATGGCGGTGGCCATGGATGTGACGCTCGTGGCCCTTGGGGCAACGAAAGAACCGTTCCAGATCCAGATTGTCACGCGGAAAGTCGGGCACGTCTTCGCCGACGAACAGGCCGGGGGCAAAGGCGTTCATCGTCTGGGCCATCGCCTGCCGCTGCGGCTGATCCGAGCGCTGGAAGCGTCGCTGGAGCGAACGAAAGGAGGCTCGCCGCTGTTTCACAGGGCCGCGGTCCGGATCGAGTGTGGTGGCCACTTTACGAATGTCCTCGACACGGTCTTTCACCGCTTGTTGTTGCGGCTGGACTTGGGCGAGGCCCCGGTCGAGGGCGTTCGCCAGCCGCTGCAGCCGCTCGTGCGGCGGCCCCCTTTTTTCGCCTCCAGATGGCGCTGTAGGGAGGACCGAATCTCGCCCAACGCCTCGGCCATCTTCAATCCGGGGGGCTGCAAGGGACCGCCGTGGTCATCATTGAGCACACCCCGGACCGCCGCGCAGTAGTCCAGCACCACCTTGTTGCCCGCCGTCTCGGCCTTCTCGGGACCATCCGCCAAGACGTCTTGTTCAATGCTCCGCAACCCCCGCACCTTCCGGCGCATCGCCACTTTGGCCTGGCTGTCCGCTTCCAGAACGGGCTTGGCCAAGTCCCGCAGGAAGTGGTTCTCACAGTACCGATGCGGGACGCCGGGAAAGACCTGGGCAATCCCCGAGACAAACGCCTCCTGCTTATCGCTGATCCACAGCCGCACCGGCAATCCCAACCGCTCGGCCCACTGCCGCGCTTGCTCCAACAGCCGCCGGACTTCCCACGCAGCGCTCGACAACAGCGGCTCGGCGAACCACACCCGCCGCAACCGCAGTTCCCGCACCACGTAGAGGGTCTCGTGCCCCTTCTCCGGCTGCAATCCGTCGATGGACAGGATCAAGTCCTCCACGCCTTGATAGGCCTGGGCCATCTGCGTCGGATCCTGATGCCGGGCCGCCACCATCGTCTGATACAGGGCGATGTACCGCGCAATCGCATCGTCCGAGATCACCCCCTGGTAGCTGTCCCGCAATTCGGCCCGAATCTGGGACACCGACCAATGCCGGGCGAAGCGCCGATGCCCGATCCAGGCGAACACGTCCCAGCCGATCGGCCACCACGGCATCGTCAGGCTCAGTTCCTGCGGGGGACTGACGGTGACATGATGCCCGGCACAGGCAGGATTGGAACAGCGGCACAGTTTGCTCACCAGGTGTACGGGACCCTGCAAGGTGAAAAACCGGTGATGGCGGTGGTCGCAGATGTGCTGCGGACCGCCGCAGATCTCACACTGGCGGTCCTCCGGGACCAACGTCCACTCCCGAAACTGCGTCTGGCTCGGCCATTGGTAGTGCATGACGGTAGTTCTCCTTCTCAACTACCGT
>CAYHAJ010000337.1:0-4843 GCA_964354535.1 uncultured Pirellulales bacterium | reverse complement strand
CTGATCCGCCAGCTCCTCGCGTGCGTCGAGAATCTCCTGGGCCAGCTTGTCCGCCTTCCATTCCTTAATGCCCGCCGCACCGCGCTCGGCCTCTTTCCCGGCGATGAGCTGCTTGAGCTCCTCGACGCGCGCCTGGGCCCGCTCCAGGTCCTCCGCAAACGTCTTGCGGGTCTGGTCGCTGCGCAGGATCTCCGCCGCCTGCGAATACGTGATGCGGTGAAACGGCTTCTGGATCGCCTCCAGCTTGGACAGGTCGCGGCCCAGTAGCTCCAGCTCCATCCGCCGCTCGCGGAGCACCCGCTGCACCAGGTCGTACACGAAGTCCTCGGCCAGCGCGCACACGTCGTCCAGGTCGGCGTAGGCGATCTCCGGCTCGACCATCCAGAACTCGGTCAGGTGCCGGCGGGTCTTGCTCTTTTCGGCCCGGAAGGTCGGCCCGAAGCAGTAGACCCGGCCGTAGGCCATCGCGGCGGATTCGAGATAAAGCTGCCCGGTCTGCGTCAGGTGCAGCGACCGGCCGAAGTAGTCCACCTCGAAAAGAGAAGTCTGGTCCTCGCCGATAATGGTCGTGAAGATGGGCGTATCGACCAGAATGAAGCCGTTGTCGTTGAAGTAGCGGCGGATCGCGTCGATGACGGTGTGCCGGACCTTGCCGATGGCCCACTGCCGCTGCGAGCGCAGGTGCAGATGGCGATGCTTCATCAGGAACTCGACGCCGTGCGGCTTGGGCGTGATCGGATACCCCTCGGCGGGCGCGATGATCTGGGCGTCCGTTACCGCCATTTCGTGACCGCCGGGGCTGCGCTCGTCGGCCCGGATGGTCCCGGTCAGGGAGAGCGAAGATTCCTGGCCCAGCCGCTTGAGCTGCTCGAAAAGCTCATCGGGCACTTTGCCCTTCTCGACAATGCACTGGCACAGGCCTGTGCCGTCGCGGAGGATCAGAAACTGGATCTTGCCGCTGGCCCGGCTGTTGTACAGCCAGCCACTGAGCGTTACTTCCTGTCCGACGTGGTCTTTCAATTGGTTGATATAAACGGCGTTACCCTTGGTCATTTCTCAAGTTCCTTACTGACATTGGGTTCAGCGCGGCAATGCGGGAGCTGCCGCAAGCATTAGCGGCGCCTGCGATCCACCCACACGGCCTTTTTCCGGCCACAGAATATATACGATGCGACGGTTCCCGGAAAGCCCATATTTGCGCGTTGTGGGGCCGGTCGCGGGGGCATATAGTACAGCAGCAGCCCTCACGTAAGAGTTTCACCAGAGTCTGGGTCGTCGAGCTGTTGGCAAAGGTGTCTTGGCATCATGGGATCCGTGCGATGAGAAATGATGTCCGCTGGAAACAGAGGTTCGAGAACTTCGAGCGGGCGTTTGGGCTGCTTAAAGAAGCCTTTGCGCAGGCTCCTACAGAGATGTCCGATTTGGAGAAAGAAGGGGCGATTCATCGCTTCAAGTATGCCTTCGACTTGGCTTGGAAGATCTTGAAAGACTATCTGGTTGACAGCGGTGTGGTCTTCGACCAGATCACGCCGCGCAGCGTTATCAAGCAGGCGTTTGCCGCGAAGATCATCCAGGACGGCCAGTCTTGGATCGACATGCTTGACTAACGTAACCTGATGTCCCACACGTATGATGACGAGTCTTTCCGGATCGCGTTCGACGGCATCTCGCGAAGCTATCTGACCGCCATTGAGCAGGTGTTCACGTGGCTGAAGCAATGAGCGCAGGAATAGAGGAAAGCTTCGGGCTCCGACCGGAGGCACTGGAACTCATTCGCGATGTCTTTCGCAGACATCCGGAGGTCCGGCGGGTGGAGGTCTTCGGCTCCCGAGCCCTGGGGCGATTCGAGGACCAATCGGACGTCGATTTGGCGCTATGGGGGGACCTGGACCCTGGCCTGATGGCGCGCATTATGCAAGAACTCGACGAACTGCCGTTGCCTTACACTTTTGACGTCAAGGCATATGAATCGATCCGGCACGAGCCCCTCAAACGCCACATCGACGAATTCGGAAAGACGCTGTACCGCAACCCCGCCTCCGCGTCTACATGATTCTCACTTGTCGCCTTGTTTGCCAAGCTGGGGCGTCGTGTTGTAGGGTGGCCAGATTCGCCGGTCGTCGGCGTTGCCGGTGGATGCGCCGCCCTCGTCGATCCGATTTGGCCCCTTGACGTAGAGCCGGAATTTGCTGCCCGCGGGCTTGTAGACAAAGAGCTGTTCCGTGTACGGGTCGATCAAGGCCTCTTTGGGGACGAGCGATCTGATGCCATCCAGGCTCTCCGGCCACCGACCGTTCGCATCATGGTATCGTCTGAGCCCCACCAAGACCCGCACGCCCCGGCGGAGCGACAGCAATCGCAGGTATGATCTCTGGAGGTACTCTTCATCCGTTTTACCTCCGAGCCCCCGCCACCAATTCTCCACGCGCCGCCGGAGACTCCATTCGGCGAGAACGCTGGTGGCAATCAGGGGCTGCACCTCCAGAATCCGCTGGAAGGTCTGTTTGCTGTCATTGGTCAGATCAATGGACATAGCCTCGGCCCTTCCCAGGAGCCCCTCAGCGGCATCCGGCTGCATGACCAAGTCGCTCAGGCAGGACCAGGCGCCAAGTTCAATACCGCACCCCACCGCGAAGTCAATCATCAAAGGTTGCTGCCGCAGGTGATCCCCCATCCGCATGATGCACTGGAGCTTCTGGGCGGCGGCGTCAACCTGGCCGTCCGCAACATCTTTCTTGGCCGCATTGGCAAGCGCGCGGGCCCACTCGCGCATGGGACTCATCCGCCACGTGTGGTCCCGGTAGCACCGTTCGCCGGGCGATAGCGGGAACCAGCAGGATTCGATCTTTGCTGCTTCGATCAGCGCCGCCATGGCGGCAGGAGCCAGTTGCGGGTCGGCCGGATCTCCCGTCAGCACATCACTCGCCGCCAATTGATCATAGATCGTAGCGGCGTTCTCCTCGGGCGCCAGAGCATGACGGATATTGACGGCGGCGATGCGCCACTCCAGCGGCTCACCGGACCATCTTGCAACCAGAAGGCAAATCCCACCGATGAAGAGCAGACTCCCCAGCAGCGTGAGCGCAATACGTGGTTTTCGTCCGCCGGTTTTGGACCGTCGGGAATTCTCACGATCTTCGGTCGGCGCGGCCATATCTCCGACTCCACAGGTTGCTCACGGGCCTCCTTCCCGCAGGGGCCTACTGGTTGGCCGGCGGCATGATCAGCCGCGCCGCGATGTAGGTGATGACCATGGGAATCAGTCCGGTCGCCAAGGCCAGGAAGACGACGATGATTCGAATGAGGCTCGGATCGATGTCATACGCCTCACCGAACCCGCCGCAGATGCCGAAGATCTTCTTGTCCGTGCTGGAACGATACACCCGTTTCATGCTTCACCTCTCTTTGTCGTTTCATATCCGGCAGCTATACGTCGTTGGCGTCTCGCGGTTCCGACTCGGAACTCCGGCCCCGCGGCGGCCAGATGGGCTGATCATCCACGCGGACAGATCGTTGCCCGCCACCTTCATCGATTCCGTTCCAGCCTGCAGAGTACAGAAGGAACGTATCTCCCGTGAGTCGGTAGAGGAACGCGCCTCCATGGAGTGGGTCGATCAGGCTTTCAGCCGGCAACGATCGTCCGATTTCGTCGAGGTTCCTGGGCCAGCATCCGGTTTCGTTCTTGTAGCGTCTGAGAGCAACAAGAATTCGAACGCCGCGTGCGGCCGCGGTGTGTCGAAGACAGGTGGTGCAGATCGTGCCGTCGAGATCAGGCTCCTGTGGAATCGTGTTGGCCACATTTCTCACAGCGGATCGTGCCCGATAGGAGTAATAGTACTGGCTCAGACGCTCCCTCATGCTGAGCGAATCCCGCCGTCTTTCCCCCCACAGGTATTCCACGGTATCGACCTCTTTACGATGCTTTGCCAGATCTGTCGCGAGTGCCAGGGGCAGCGCGTCGATCGCCTGCAAAGTCGGCTCGGCAGGATTGTCCTCCACGATGAGGCGGGCCAGAGCCTCCGTGGCAAACTTGCTGCTCACCTCGGCGAGAAGATGATCGAACCAGAAAGGGTACTGCCGCAGGTGGTTTCCCATTCGGAGGAGAGACTGCCATTTCGTCAAGGCGACATCGATGCGCCCTTCGGCTACATCATTGTTCGCCGCGCGGCTCAGCAGATCAGCCCAATTCACCATGGCAGCCCTTCGTTCCTTCTGCTCGGGACCTATGGGGTCGAGGCGGAGGGGGAATCGGCAGCTCTCGAGGCGTGCCGCTTGAGCCAATAGGTCCATGAGATGCTGGTGTTTCGCGATCCAGACCGCGAGTTCGGGAGCATCTCGACTGCGCCACGGCTCATGGAGCGTTCGCTTGGAGGTTCGTTCGTATACGGATTTCGGAATGGCAGGCGACCCCGCATTCGGGTCTTGCAGTACCGCGCTGTAGATCACCGCGGCGTTCTCAGAGTCCGGAATGGAACGGGCGGCTTCGATCTCGGCGAGACGCTCGTCGGCGGTTCGCGAATCGCGAGGAAAGACCACTGCCCACAGAAACCAGCCGCCAATAGCCAAAAGAATCAGAGAAATCGTGGCAAGCCACATACGTTTCCTGCGTTTACTCCTTCGTGCGCGACCATCCTGGTGATCCCGTTCGTGCATCGGCGCACCTCCGGTCTGATTCTATCTCAGATAGAGACGCCGGAGAAGGGGTTTTCTTCAAAGGCCCATCGCGGGACGTTCGAAAAGGGTGAGGCTGCAGGAGCGAGCGATTGGAGGTCCGCGTTTACGCGGGTCTGGATAGTTCGGCGTTCCATGTTTGCACGGTCTTGAGCCGCGGCGCGGCCTTGGT
>CAYHAJ010000336.1:0-21775 GCA_964354535.1 uncultured Pirellulales bacterium | reverse complement strand
TCCAGGAATTCGAAGGCTGGGTGCGCGAGCACCAGGCAGGCTTACGCGCATTTATTCGGGCGCTAGGGGCGGACGAAGCATGGGTCGAT
Source organism: uncultured Pirellulales bacterium (assembly GCA_964354535.1). Taxonomy (GTDB): domain Bacteria; phylum Planctomycetota; class Phycisphaerae; order Sedimentisphaerales; family Anaerobacaceae; genus PLanc-01. The sequence continues at coordinate 21,686 of CAYHAJ010000336.1, read as the reverse complement.
GATTTGGCTCAGGAAACCTTTATCATCGCCTATCGCCGGATGGAAACCTCCCAAGCAGCAACAGACCTGGCCAAATGGCTCCGCGGTATCGCACGCAATCTGGTCGCCAACGAGCTTCGGAAGGAAGCCCGCCGGTCACGTTTGCTCCCCTCCGCGATTGCTGAAGTGTTGTTGCGCCAAACCGGCGAAGACGTGGCTTTTGACAGGGAGTTTAATCACTTGCTATCTCCTATGCAGGAGTGTGTCGGACGATTGCCTCCCCGCAGCCAAGAGCTTCTACGTCGTCGGTACTCAGGCGGCGAGAATGCGACATCCCTCGCCCGTGAATTCGGAATGCAGGCCAATGCGGCAAGACAGACTCTGCTGCGACTCCGGGTGGCAGTGAAGGAATGCATTGAAAGGAAGATTGGAGGCGCGTGGCTGTGAATCCCGAGCGATACGAGGACTTACTGAGCCGCTTGCTTGAAGGGGAGATAACCGCGCCGGAAGCGGAGGACTTGGCACGCGCCTTGGCCGAGTCGCCTGCCTTGCGGCGGAACTTGCAGCAGCACTTGGTTTTGTGGGAAACGTGGTCACATGCGCAGTCGCCAGAGCGTTCAGCCGAGGCATTTGTACGAGGTTTGAAGACAAGACTGCAAGCGGAGGGGGAAGGAGTGGACGCATTTGCTGCCGCGGTACGAACGGAACTTGAGTCTCACGGTTTCAGGCAAGGCCAGGAACTCGAAGAATCCCAAGCTATCCTGTTGGGGCCTTCCCGGCGATTAACCGACACCATCCGCACCAAGTTAAGAAGCCTCTGGGCCATGGCTTATCGGCCCTCTGGGATCGTCTGGGCTACTTCGCTGACTCTTCTCGCGATCATTGGTGTGGTGTGGTTGGCGTCTCCCCGTTCAGCACAGGCGATGACGACAATCAAGGGGGAAGTCGTGTGCACTGCCTGCGTGTTGCACGAAGGACATGAGCATTGGCCTGCGCTCCGGGTGGTGACAGCCGATGGCACGAGTATCTACTACCTGGAGCACAATCCAGTTGCGGCCGGCATTCAAGCACATGGAACGCCAAAGCCCTTGGTTGCGAGTGGATACGTGCGAACGGAGGGGGAGCACCATCTGTTCCGAGTCGTCAAGATTGCAGCGGACGAGCAGGCACAGCGGCGGGAGCCACGATAACAGGAACCGTGAAATCCTGGTGTGTGAACCAGGACAAACTACTCACCGGAGAACTACCATGAGAAGGATGCATCGATGGTCCATAGAAGGTGCGGCTTGTGTGTTGCTGATTGGCGCGAGTTGCGTCGGCGCACAGAACTGGCCGCAGTGGCGCGGGCCCCAAGCCTGCGGCCTGGCACCAGAGAAGAAACTCCCCGCAGAGTGGGGACAGGACAAGAACATCGCGTGGAAGGTTGCACTCCCCGGGAAGGGATGGTCACAGCCCATTGTCTGGGGTAACAAGATCTTCGTGACCACCGCCGTAACGGAGAATCAGGTGAAACCTGAGGCCGGAAACTTCAATCCTGTAGCCACAGCCGATGGCCCCGCTTCCAGTCGTTCTGGTTTCCGCGGGCCCCCCGGGCCAGGAGGTCCAGATGGTTTGCGTGGCCCTGGTGGTCCAGGTGGTTTCCGTGGCTTCGGCCCGCCGCCACCGCCGCCGGATAAGCTTTACCTTTGGAAGTTGATTTGCCTCGACGGTGCCACTGGGAAGACTCTCTGGGAGAAGACCGCTCGCGAAGGCAAGCCAAGGGCCACCGTCAACCGAAACAACACCTACGCCTCGGAAACGCCCGCCACCGATGGTGAACATGTGATTGCCTACTTCGGCAACACGGGCCTGTACTGCTACGATATCTTGGGTAATCTCGTGTGGAGCAAGGACTTGGGTGTGTACCCGATGCAACTGGGCTGGGGCACCGGCAGTTCGCCTCTGCTCTACGGCAACCACGTCTTCATTCAATGCGACAACGACCAGAAATCGTTCCTTGTTGCTCTCGACAAGAAGACCGGAAATGAACTTTGGCGCGTCGATCGCGACGAGAAGTCGAACTGGTCCACTCCCTATATCTGGAAGAACAAACAGCGAACAGAGCTGATCATAGCCGGCGGCAGCAAGCTACGGTCGCACAATCCGGAAAATGGGCAGATACTCTGGGAAATGAGCGGGGCCGGCCGCAACTCCCTCACTCCTGTGGGCGACCAGGAGCTTCTCTACGCGGACTCTGTGGATCGCATGATGGGAGGGCGTGGCCCTATAGTCGCCATCCGTGCCGGGGCGTCGGGCGATATCTCCCTCAAGGAAGGCGAGACGTCCAACGCGTTCGTCGCGTGGAGCAGCCAGCTACGGACGTTTCGCGTGGCCTCGCCTTTACTCTATGAGGGATGTCTTTACATGCTCGACCAACAAAGGGGCCAGGTCAGATGCTACGATGCCAAGACGGGCAAGGAGAACTACAGCGAGCGGCTGGAAGGGACCAAAGGCTTCTCCTCCTCGCCCTGGGGAAATGACGGCAAGGTCTTCTGCCTCGACGAGACCGGAGTCACGGTGGTTTTGAAAGCGGGTCCCAAGCTGGAGGTGCTGACGACCAATAAGCTGGACGAGATGTTCTGGTCTTCCGTGGCGGTCATGGATGAGAAGCTGTTGTTGCGTGGTGTGGATCACCTTTACTGCATCGCCAGGTAAGTGGCAGCCTCAAGGGCAGTTTCGGAATGGTTCCGGAACAGACCATCTTTGAATTCCTTCCTGCCTTGGGGCTGCCACTCGGCTGGCTATGACCGAGATTTCACAATCTGATTCAAGGAGATGTTCCATGAACAGACGACAAGTCTTTTGGGTGGGGCTTGCGGTGGGTGTTGGGGCTTTTCTCTGTTGCTCCGGACGTATGCTCGCACAAGAGGGCAGCGCGAAAGTGTCTCCAACGGATGTCACCATGCTTTATTTGCATCCAGCGACAGGGGCTGACAGCCACTCTGGGGCGAAAGACAGCCCCCTGAGAACGCTGGCGGCCGCCGCACGGCGCGTCAATGAGAGTACGGGCAAGGCAGCGATGACGATCATCCTCGCGGAAGGCGTGTACGCGGTCGGCGAAACCGCCGAGTTCAAGCCTGCAAACCGGTCTTTCACCAAGGACAGCCGGTTGACGATTCGTGCCGAGGTGCTCCCGGATGACCCCCAATGGCACCTGGGGCGGATGCCGACGCTCATCCACACCATGCCGCTGTCGCCGACATGGAATGGGCGGCCCGATCCTTTCGGCGGTGTGGCCTATGGGATGCAGATCGAGACCAGCCACGTCACGATCCAGGGGCTGAAGATCCTTGGGATGCCCGTGGTCGAGCATCCGAAGCCCGGGATCATCCACCGCGTCTATCCCATCGGGAGGAACGGCCGCGACCTGGAGGATCTGGAGATCAAACAGTGCCTCTTTGCCGGCGATGAAGTGACGAATCCCAGTCATCTTGGCATCCTCGCGAACGGCACCGGCATCGTTCTCGACCACTGCATCTTCTACAACCTCAAGCAGCCCGTTGTGTTTTGGACCAGCGGCAGTACGGGCCATGCGATGCGGAACTGCCTCGTTTACGGCGCATACGGTTGTGGCATCTGGACCTCTGGTATTGCCAACGATTTCGAGTATCGCAACAACATCGTCGCCAATTCCAACTATGTCTGGATCGCGCAGGGAGCCGCGTCGGCGCGTGGGGAAGCAGGGCAGGCTGGCGGCGGTCCCGCCGGGCGTCCGGGCGGACCGGGCGGACCGCCACGCGAACCGGTGCACTACAAGGTGCGTGACAGCCTGTTTGCCGCCAATAAGAACTTCACCGGATCCGGCGGAGGCCCGGCGCTCAATTTCCAAGACATCGATCCATCCTTTCTCGAACTCATCGGGACGAAGATGTCGGACCAGCCGCTGGCGCTGGAGCTGGATCAGACCAAGCGAAATTACCTCCATCCCATCGAAGGGTCAGAGGCCGCGCGAATAGGTGCGGGTCTGTTCACAAAGTGACACGAATGGTATATTTGAAGAAAAAAGGAGAGACACTATGAACAGGGCGACAGTTGTTTCAGTGCTCATTGTGGTAATTGCTTTGGCGGCGGCGGTCCAGGGTGGGGATTGTCCCCGTTTCCGTGGGCCGGCGGGGGACGGCACGTTTTCCGAGACCGGATTGCTGAGACAATGGCCGGAGGGTGGGCCGAAGCTCGCTTGGATCGCCAAAGGGCTGGGCCAAGGCTACTCCTCGGCCACGGTGGCCAGCGGTATCGTCTACGTGACGGGGATGGATGACCAGAAGCAGGGGTATCTCTTTGCTTACGGCCCGGATGGCTCGCCGAAATGGAAGACGGGATACGGGCCGGAGTTGGAGAAGCGTGGTCCGGCCGTGGCCGGCACGCGCGGCACTCCGACGATTGACGGCGACCGGGTGTTCCTGGTCACCGGCCTCGGCAAGTTGATCACCTTCGATGCGGCCAAGGGCCAGGTGCTCAAGACCGTGGACCTGCTGGAGCGGTTCAAGGCCGGGCAGGCGAAATTCGGCTTTGCGGAGTCTGTGCTTGTGGAGGGTCAGAAGATCGTCTGCACAGTCGGAGGGACCGATGCGTCGCTCGTGGCGCTGGACAAGAACACCGGCGCGGTCGTTTGGCAGACCAGGGGGCTCAGCCAGGGCCCGGGTTGCTGCGCCCCGAGAATCATCAGTTACGACGGCCGCAAGCTGATCGTCACGATGCTGGCAAATGCCGCCGTCGCCGTCGATCCAGGCACCGGCGAGGTTGCCTGGCAGCACGAATACCCGCACCGGGCCGGGGTGCAGCCGAATCCACCCCTCTATGCAGATGGACTGGTGTATGTCTCCTCAGGCATGGGAGCGGGAGGGGCACAGTTGTCTCTGGCCGACAGCAGTCCCACGGCCGCTCCGAAATGGACGGACAAGACCCTGGATTGCCAGATGCAGGGCACCGTCCTGGTCGACGGCTGCATCTACGGCACCGCGCAGAGCGGCAACAGGGGCTTGGTCTGCTTGGACTGGAAGACCGGCAAAGCTATGTGGAATGCCCCGACGGTCGGGATGGGCGTTATCGTCGCGGCCGATGGGATGCTCTATGTCTATGGACAGGATGGGAAGATGTACTTGGTCAGACCCAACGCCGCCGCATTCGAGCCGGTGAGTCAGTTTGCCATTTCGGAAGGTACCAACGAGCACTGGGCCCATCCGACGATTGCCAACGGCCGGCTCTATGTCCGTCACGGGGACGCTCTCGTCGTGTACGACATCAAAGGTTGAAAAGTCCCGGACCTCCCGGCGTTCCCTCCGGCCAAAGGCTTTCCGACACGTCTCTTGACCGCAGTCCATGTTGCGAAACTGGGCCCGGATGAGTATAATGCTACCGTCGTAGTAGTATTTGCCTGTATCGTGGTTTCGGAAGGAGGAGAAGATGTTGCGTTTTGTCGTCTGCTTGAGTGTGCTTCTGCAACTGCCCCTTTGGGCCGCTGCCCCTGAGGTTTCGGTATCCATTCCGATTGAGAACGCCTCCTTCGAGGCCCCAGCGATAGACCCGAACGCCTTTCCCGCTCTCCCGCTGGTGGCCGGTTGGCTGGAGTTCGATCTGGACGCCGTGGCCAGCTCCAATACCGGCGTGTTTGGCAATACTCCCGCCGGCAACCCGGACAGCCTGGTCAATGCGGACGGCAAGCAATTGGCCTTTCTGGGATCGCAGACGGGCAATGCCCTCGAGCAGGACTTGCGGACCGTTTACACGGTCGGTTGCGACTACCGGCTGACGGCGGCTGTGGGCGTCTCGTTACGATTCCCACCCTCGGCGGCAGCCCCGGCGGACACCATCGAGTTGGTTCTCTACTATTTGGACGGCAACCAGCCGGTGGATATCGTCCACCAAGCGGTCGAGCCCAACGGACTTTCTACGACGCAACTGCGGGATTTCTCGGTGTCTCTGCCGACGGTCCGGCCGACTGACGCCTGGGCAGGCAAGACCATTGGCGCGGCGATCCGTGCCGCGGGAAAAGCCGGCGGCTTCTGGGATGTGGACAATATTCGCCTGGTGGAGTCGATGCCCACGTCGATTCCAGTGAAGAACGCATCCTTCGAAGCCCCCGCGATCGACCCGAAGGCTTTTCCCGCATTGCCTATGGTAGAGGGCTGGCTGGAGCTTGACCTCGATGCCGTAGCCAGTTCCAACACCGGGGTCTTCGGCAATACTCCCGCGGGCAACCCGGATAGCCTGGTCAACGCGGATGCGAACCAATTGGCGTTTCTGGCTTCTCAGAAGGGGAATGCTCTGGAACAGGACTTGGCGGCGACCTACAAGGCAGGCTGTACTTACCGCCTGACAGTTGGTGTGGGCGTCTCCCTGCGATTCCCGCCCTCCACGACGACGCCCGTGGACACTGTCGAGATTGTGCTTTATTATGTCGACAAGGACGGGTCCGTGGATATCGTCCGCCGTGCCGTCGAGGCGATGGGTTTATCCTCGACCCAATTGCAGGATTTCTCCGTATACTTGGGAACAGTGCAACCGGGTGACGCTTGGGCGGGCAAGCCCATTGGGATTGCCATCCGGGCGACCGGGGCTCCCGGCGGGTTCTGGGACCTGGACAACGTCCGCCTGGCGGAATCCGGTTTGTAGTGTGCCCGTAAGGGCATAGAACGAAAACTCGAAATCCGAATGTCGAAATTCGAAACAAACTCGAGTGATCAAAACCCAAAATTCGAAACAACGGCTCGCCCGGCGCCGCGTTTCGGTGCTTCGAATTTGGGATTTGTTTCGGATTTGAGATTTCGAATTTTGGATTTCCGCCCTCGGTACGGCTTTACTCTCATCGAGCTGCTGGTGGTGATCGCCATCATGGCTCTGCTCCTGGCGATGCTGTCACCGGCGCTCACCGAAGCTCGCAACCACGCGCGTCGGGCCGCGTGCGCCTCGAACCTGCATCAAGTGGGCGTGGCGATCCATCTTTACGCCCAGGATTGCGACGACACGATCCCCTTCGGGCCGGCGGGCCGGCCCGTCACGGGCTCGAATTTCTACACGGTCATCGGCAGCGTCACCAGCCTGCTGTCCCTGGAGGACGGCGCCCCCGTGGGGTTGGGCCTGCTCCTGAAGAAGTACCTTTATCAGCAGCCGACAGTCCTGTTCTGCCCAGGGGCAGACCAACCTTCCGAGGCGAGAGAACAACTGGCGCGGGTGGGGTCGAGTCAGGCCCAGAGCGACTATTACTATCGCCATGCCTCCGTGGCCCTGCTGACCGGGACGCCCAAGGCATTCCACGTCCGGCTGAGCAACCTGGGCCGTAACAGCAAGGGGCGGCCGATCACTGCTCTGACGAGCGATGTGCAGTTTCTGGCTCACCCGTCCCTGGCGGCGTTCCAGGTGAAGACTCGGACCAGCCACCAGCGGAAGGCGAGCAACATGCTCTTCGCCGCCGGCCATGTGTCCACCCTGTCCAACCGCAACGACACGTTCACAGTAGATATCGGAACCGCCCCGTACGACGCCCTCGAACGGATTCTGGCCATGTTCGAGTTGGCCGATGAACACCGCTGACCGGAGTCCCTATGGAAGCCAATCGCTCGGATGCGCAGGAAAGCCCGTGTCACCCTCTCGACGCGCACACCTACACCGGTACGGAGACCCTCCTGCACAATATACCCTATCTCCTCATGATCATTCTGGGTTCGGCGGTCTTGGTCCGCTCTCTGGAAGGCCTTCCCTGGGGTCCCGCCGCGGCGGTCGGGTATGCTCTCTACGGCTTAGCGGGCGCCGTTTGGATCATGATCTTCGTGTGTCCCTTCTGTCGGTTCTGGGGCAGCAACTCGTGTCCCTGCGGGTACGGACAGATCGCCGCCCGGATCCGGGCCCGGCAGCCCGGCGACCGATTCAATGAGAAGTTCAAGAAGCATATCCCCGTGATTGTGCCTCTCTGGTTCCTGCCTCTTCTGGCCGCGGTGCCGGCCCTGTTTCGGGACTTCACCTGGGGTCTGGTGGGGTTGGCGGTGGCATTCGCCCTGGATGCGTTTGTCATTCTGCCCCGGTTTTCCACGCAGCACGGCTGCCGCGAATGTCCGCAACGTCAGAGTTGCCCGTGGATGGGCAGCCATCGATGATTCCGGAGGGGGACCCGCACGAGACTGCGCGTGATGGTGCACCAGCCCCTGTGAATCAGCCATCTACCCGACGGGGGAGACTGCCGTCGGTGCTGCGCGCCTTTCGGCACCGCAACTACCAACTCTTCTTCGCCGGCCAACTCATCTCCCTGATCGGCACCTGGATGCAGACCGTGGCGCAGTCATGGCTGGTCTACCGGCTGACCGGCTCGGCGGTCCTGCTGGGGTCCATCGGCTTCGCAGGCCAGATTCCGGTCTTTCTGCTGGCGCCCCTCGGCGGCACCGTCGCCGACCGGTATAGTCGTCGCCACATCGTCATTGCCACCCAGATCTCGGCGCTGCTTCTCGCCTTCACTCTGGCGGCTCTGACGCTCACGGGTCGCGTCCAAGTGTGGCATGTCTTTGTGCTGGCCGCTCTTCTGGGCGTGGTCAACGCGTTTGATATCCCGGCCCGACAGGCCTTTGTCGTCGAGATGGTGGGCCGGGAGGACTTGGTCAATGCCATCGCGCTGAACTCTTCGATGTTCAATGTGGCACGCATGATCGGGCCGGCGGTCGCGGGGCTGCTGGTCGATACGATCGGAGAAGGCTGGTGCTTCTTCGTCAACGGGGTCAGCTACGTGGCGGTGATTGCGGGACTGCTGCTGATGACGGCGACGGCCCGGACCCGCGTCCCGATCCCCGGATCGGCCCTGGCCAGCATCATCGAGGGATTCCGCTATGTCAAACGGACGGGACCGATCCGGGCACTGCTGTTGCTGCTGGGGCTGATCAGTATCGTGGGCTTTCCCTACGCGGTGCTCATGCCGATTTTTGCCGACCAGATTCTGCACGGCGGACCCCGGGGGCTTGGCATCCTGGTCAGCGCGGTCGGCGTGGGGGCCCTGGTGGGTGCCTTGACGCTGGCAGCGAAGAAAGGCATCCACGATTTGGGGCACTGGGTCGCTTTTTCCGCGATAGGCTTCGGCGTCAGCCTCGTCTTGTTCTCGCTGTCCCGCTCCTTTTGGCTCTCGGCGGCGCTGCTTCTGCCCGTCGGATTCTCCATCATGGTCGAGATGGCTTCGTCGAACACGCTCATCCAGTCGCTGGTCCCGGACTCGCTGCGGGGTCGGGTGATGGCGGTCTACTCGATGACGTTCATGGGCATGGCCCCGTTCGGCTCGCTTCTGGCCGGTGCTTTGGCGCATCGTCTCGGCGCGCCATTGACGGTTGCGGCGGGGGGCGTCGTTTGCATTGCCGGGGCGGCCGTGTTTGGACGGTATCTGCCGGCTTTGAAACAGGAGGCAAGCCAGATGATTGTCGCGCTCCAAGCCGCCGGCGGCGAGCCGTCCGAGGAAATGACGGGGGAGGCAAGCGTCACGGCGACGCCGGACCCGGACGATCGCGGAAAATGAAGCTGCGCACGTCCTTCACCCGCCCTTTTCACTTCAAGAAGCACAGAAAAATCGCACGTTTCGCAAACCAGGGGCCTGTTGTATCGTATACTTGTTAGTAGCAAATGATGCCAATGGCAAATATTACTGCTTCTGAGTTAGTGGGTGATCTCATGGGTGAACATTTGTTCGATTTGATTTTGGCCATCAAGCGCAAGTGCCAGAGAAACGAGGAGCAGATTCAAGAAGAGCTGGACCTCTCGCAAGCCCAGTTCAACGCCCTGATCGTCATGGACGACGACAGGGACGTTTCCGGGTGCGAGTTCGCCAGACGGATGGCACTGTCGCCGTCGCGAGGAAGTCGCATCCTGAACACGCTGGTGACCGCCGGGTATGTGAGAGTCGCCTCTGGCCCGGAGGACCGCCGGGCGATCACGATTTCGTTAACGCCGGAGGGCAAGGTAACTAAGCAAAGCATTATCGGGCGTATGGCGGCTTGCGAGAGCCGCATCTCCGCCGGCTTGGACCCGACGAGCGTCGCACAGGTTAGACACGCATTGGAACTACTGGAGACGGTCTTGTGACCGCACATGGAGTATGAAGATGCAAAAGGCAGTATTCATTCAGATCGTCGTTGGGCTGCTGATCGGCGGCGGTTTGGGAGCTTTGATGGGCTATTTCGGCAAATGCACGACCGGTGCCTGCCCGCTCACGGCCAATCCGTGGCGCGGAGGCTTCCTCGGTGCGCTGATCGGGGGCATGCTTGCCTTCTCCACCGGATCATCCCGGCCGGCGGCTTCCGCTGAGCCTATTCAGGCGAATGTGGCGAGCACCCCGACCGAGAATCGGCAAGCCGGGCCCAAGCATATCGCCAACGCCGAGGAATTCGAGACCGCGGTTCTGAAGGCGGACAAGCCGGTGCTGGTGGATTTCTACGCGGATTGGTGCGGCCCGTGCCGGATGCTGGCGCCGACCATTGAGAAATTGGCCACGCAGTATGATGGCCGTGCGGTTGTTGCCAAGGTCAGCGTCGATCATCTCTCCAAGGTAGCGGGACAATACGAGATTCGGGGAATCCCAGCAGTGGTGATCTTCCACAAGGGCAGAGAGGTTCAGCGTCTGGTCGGCGTGCGGTCAGCGGGCGAGTACACCGAGGTGCTGGACAAGCTCCTGGAATAGGTCCTATTCGTCCGATAGGTCCTATATTGTTTTAAGCCGAGGCCAAGGCCTCGACCTCAGCGATGGTCTTGGGGATGTGCGGGCCCAGAACTCGACAACCGTCCGTCGTGATCAGGATGTCATCCTCGATTCGTATGCCGCCGAAGTGGCGATAAGATTCGAGTTTAGCGTAGTCGATGAACTGGACGTATTTGCCTTCGGCCCGTCGGCGGTCGATCAACTCGGGGATGAAGTAGACGCCCGGCTCAACCGTGATGACAAAGCCCGGCTCAATGGGCTTGGCCAAACGCAGATACCGCCAGCCGAACTCGGGATTCCGCCGAATCGTGTCGGTATAGCCAACGTAGTCTTCGCCGAGCGGCTCCATGTCATGCACATCAAGCCCCATCATGTGACCAACGCCGCAGGGGAAGAACAGCGTGTGAGCGTTCGCCTCCACGGCGGCCTGCGGATCACCCTTCGCCAAACCGAGTTCCTTGAGTCCTTCCATTAGCGCGACACCAGCCAGCCGGTGGACCTCGCGCCATTCGACCCCCGGCAAAGCCGCGGCAATGCACCTTTCCTGGGCCTTGAGCACGACGGCGTAAATCTCCCTTTGTCTCGGTGAGAATTTGCCGCCGACGGGGATCGTCCGCGTGATGTCACTGGCATAGTGCAGCGGGGACTCGGCCCCGGAATCATTGATGACAATGTCGCCGGCCGCGAGCTGGTTGTCGTAGTAGGGATTGTGCATGATCTCGCCGTGCTTGGAGACGATCGGCCCGAATGCCGGTCGCACGCCGCTGGAGGCCATGATCCCCTGTATGGCCCCGGCCACCTCATACTCAAAGACACCAGGCTTGGCGATCTTCATGGCCTCCGTCTGCATCCGGGCGGTGACGTTCAAGGCGAGCTCGATCTGCTCAATCTCCTCCGCCGATTTGATGGACCTCTGCTCCACGACAGCTCGGATGAGTTCGGGCGAAGGCTGTAGGCTGTAGGCTGGAGGCTGGAGGCGCCGGTGCTCCGGCCGGTATGGGGGCAGAGTGTGGATGGTTCTTCCCTGCTGAGCGGCTTTGCTCAGGACTTGCCCCAATTCTTTGCCGGGAGCCGTCTGGGCGACGCCCACTTGCAGGCTTGTGTCCCGCAGCAGCGGCCGGCGCCCTGTCCACACGATATCGTCGAGGCTCGGGTCGTCGCCGAAGAGGCACTCGGTTCCTTCCTCCAGGTCCAGGACCGCCGCCAGACCCGGCTGATCGAGTCCGAAGAAATAGAGGAACGTGCTGTCCTGGCGGAAGGGGTAGACATTGGCGGCGTAGTTCATCGGCGACTCGTCGTTGCCCAACAACAAGATCAAACCCGACCGGACTTGGGCTTTGAGTCGTTCTCTTCTTTGGATGTAGGTTTCTTTGGCAAACATATCAATGCACGAACTGCTGAACGAAGTACTTCGGCGATAACGGCTCGCCGGTGGCCCGGGTGATCATTTCTTGCCAGGTGTATCGGGCGCCGGGGCCGAACACGTTTTCCCGCAGGTACTGGCCCACCCGCTGGTCGCCAACATAACTCAGACCTTGATCCGCTTCAAGTCCCAGAACTTTGTGAACAATATGTTCGTGCAACTGCGAGGCCAGAAGCTCGCCCAGCATGTAGTTGTGGTAGTAGCACGGGGCGGTCGTGAAGTGCAGCTTGGAGGCCCAGCCCGCATCGGTCGGTCCCGGCGGTCGCTTGAGAAGCTGATATTTTTCCACCAGATCCCACCAGAGGACGTTCAGATTTTGGTCCGGGTCCGCGTAGAGGGCCGTCTCGAAATGGTACATGACCAGCGCCCAGCGGACGAAGAGAACCTGCTGGAATTGCAGGTACCGGTCGCTGACCTGCTTGATCCTGGCTGTCTCCTCGTTCGAGAGGTCCAGCATCTTCTGCATCCAGGCTGCGTTGCGGCTGAGCCGACCGAAGAACATCGCGATGGCCTCGGTGGTGAAGCCATGGGCGGGTTCGCGGAGCAGCCACGGCTCATTCGGATCGTGGTACTTGTCATAGAGCGCATGGCCCACCTCGTGCAGAAGTGTCTCCATCCACCGTTCCGTGTCCTGCAGGTTGGCTAAGACACGGACGTCCCCTTTACGATCTACATCATGGCTGAAAGCGTGCGGGTACTTGCCCTCGCGGTCGTACAGATCGCTGCGGGCCAGGATGTCATCCACCGGCAGACCGACCCCGGCGTAGTATTGCCGCGTCAGCTCCTTGATGTCCCGCCCTTTGTAGTACTGGTCCAGGTTCAGTTCGTAAACGAGCGGCGTGCGCTGGAAGAACGGGTCATGATAGTGCCAGGGCATCAGGTCCTTCGGTGCGATCCCGTAGCTCTTGGCCAGGATGGCATCGAGGTCCTTCTTCAGGCGCCCGAATGGCTCCCGCGTCAACCACTCGAGTTCCTCGAAGAGGACATCAAGTTCCATCGGATTCTGCTCGCCCAGAATGAGGGTCATCGTGTGATAGTTGTCGAAACCGAGTTTCTTGGCCGCTTGGTTGCGCAAGCGAACCAACGTGAGGAAGTCCCTAATAATGACCTCGCCGACCTGCTTGCTGGCTCGCCAGGCCGCTTCGCGTTTGGCGCTGTCCTTCTCGGTCGTCAGGATTGTATAGATATCGCTCACCGTGGCCTTACGGCCGTCGAGAGTCGGTCGGTAGTTGTTGTAGGTTTCCTGAACTCTCGTATCCAGCTCCACGATCTGCTGGAGCAGACCGGGCTCGACCTGGTTTTGGAGATAGGCGCAGTAGAGCTTGTCCAACTGCCGCGCCAGCCGGGGCTCGCGGACGCTTTTCGATTCGTCGAATTTCTTGATCCGGGCGAAGTCGTTCGCGTCACTGTAGATCCGCCGCCTTTGCCATTGAAGTTGCTTGAACTCCTCGAACTTCTCGGGCTTGCCCGTCGTGGCGGCCTCCCAATACGCCAGATTCTCCCGCGCCGAGAGGGGCTCCACCCGGGCCACATGCCCCTGCACAAACCGGCCGAACGGGTCCTCGCCGTACTTCGCGGCGCAGCCCAGACACGAGACCAACAGACACGCGACCAACCACACTGACAGAGACTTCTTCATACACAACCTCTTGTCTATCACCACGGAACCAGTATGTGCCAGCGACCTGGAATTATAGCACAGGCCGCCGCTTGCAGATCTGAAACATGCGTCTTTCTTTACCTCCCGCTCGACAAAGGACGTCCAGAGGTCTATCGTAAGAGGTCATGAACAAACCACAAACCCGAGGTGCGCCGGGACGGATAGCGCGGGAGTCTCTGCCCGCGCAACAGTGGCGGGAGCCCGTCCACATTGGAAGGGCCGTTCTTTACCATGCGGATTGCTTCGATTGGATCGGGCGGCAGCAAGACAACACCATTCATGCAGTGGTCACGGACCCGCCGTATGGATTGCACGAGTACACGCCTCAGCAGCAAGCCAAGCTGCGCCTGGGCAAAGGCGGCGTGTGGCGGATTCCACCTTCTTTTGATGGTCATCTGAGGTCTCCTCTACCCCGGTTCACCACATTGACACGAGAGCAACTCGCTGATCTCGGGGCGTTCTTCCGTGCCTGGGCACGGCTCTTGACGCCCAAGCTCGTTCCTGGGGCACACGTCGTTGTCGCGTCCAATCCGCTTTTCTCTTACATCGTCTCTGGAGCGTTGGCAGATGCCGGACTGGAACGACGTGGGGAGATCATTCGCCTGACCATGACTCTCCGAGGCGGAGATCGGCCCAAGTCGGCGCATGACGAATTCCCGGACATCAGTGTCATGCCGCGCTCGATGTGGGAGCCCTGGCTTGTGCACCGTAAGCCCATTGAAGGCCGGGTCCAGGACAATCTCCGCAGGTGGGGCACCGGTGGATTCCGCCGTCCTGCTCGTAACCAGCCATTTGGAGATGTCATCCCTTCCGCCCCGACACGCAAGAAGGAGCGCGACATAGCTCCACACCCGAGTCTCAAGCCTCAGGCTTTCCTGCGGCAACTTGTACACGCTGTCTTGCCCCTGGGGCGGGGAACCATCCTGGACCCCTTCGCAGGTGCTGGTTCGACGCTCGCGGCAGCGGAGGCGGTAGGCTACGAAGGCATCGGTGTGGAGAAAGACGGACACTACTTCGACATGGCCTGCAAGGCTATCCCCAGACTCACTCTGCTTGATCTGAGAGGAATAGATCGCCAATAGATTCTATCTCTCCCGGATCCAGCGCAGGTTGCTGCTCGTATGGCCGTTTGGCAGCTTCGACCAAATACAACGTGCGGCAGTTGGGGCAATGGAGAGTGTATTCGCAGTAGTAAGACTGACCAGGTTTACGCTTATGGCAGCGTGGAGTCTTCTTGACCACAGGGGTAGAACACTTACGGCACGGCTGCCCTTCACGCGTGACTTTCTCCGGGGACAGGCTGTGGAGTCCGGGCTGTCGGTGTTGGAGTCTGCTTTCCTCTTGAGGCTGCTCTTCATAGCCTTTATCCACCGGGAGATTGGCCTGCTGGGCAGCCTGCCCGGCGAGCTTGTCGCAGCGTTCGTTCTCCCGGTGGCCGGCGTGCCCTTTGACCCAGACGAACAGCACCTCGTGCGTCTCACACAGCGTCAATAACTGCCCCCAGAGATCGGGATTAACAGCATAATCATGGCGGTTTCGTTTCCAGCCATGGGCCTGCCAGCGCCGGGCCCAGCCTTCAGTCATCGCCTTCACGAGATACTGCGAATCGCTGTGCAACTGCACCTTGCAGGGGGTCTTGAGCGCCTCCAGACCCTTGATCGCCGCGAGGATTTCCATGCGGTTATTCGTGGTCCGGGCAAATCCCCCGCTGAGTTCCTTGCGATGCGGCCCGCACAGCAGCACGACCCCATAGCCGCCCGGCCCAGGGTTCGGCTCCGCCGCCCCATCCGTATAGATCGTTACCTCTTTCATTGCTCAATAGACTTCGTCGTGTGTGCCGATCGACAGCAGAAGAATTCCCTCTGCATCGCCGTGCGGGACAAATTCGAAAATGATCCGCAGGTCATACCCGGCGCTCGCCGCCCAGCAATTCGCCAGGTTGCCTTTGAGCTTATGCGTTCGAAGCCGGGGATCGAAGGCATCTTCTGCCAGCAACTGGAGTGTGGAGCGAATTGCATCTGCGAGGGAAGGATTCTTCTGGACGAAGCGCTTGGCCGCGTGGATGAAAGTGGGAGATTGAATCAACACGTGTCTCACGATTCAATCTCGCGCATCAGATCGTCGGGGGTCGTGGGGGTACACTTGCCTTCGTCGAATTCCTTCCTCGCCTGGCGCACTTCCTTGGCGACGCGTTCGCGTCCTCGCTCTGCGAGCCGACGGCGGATCACGTCTACCAGTTCCGCCTGCGCATCGTCAGGCAGATCCTCCACAGCTTCCAACAATTCGTCGAATCGAATACGCTGCGTCATAGGCTTGCCTCAATGAAACCGCAGTACTTATTCTAAGTCGTTCGATGGTGTCCGTCAAGGCTCATCGCCGACATCAGGTGTCCGTTTGGCCACACATACTCAAAACGCTTTCTGCTCCGTGCGGGCGATGATTTCGTTTTGGAGGTCTCTGCCCAAGTCCACGAAGTAGTCGCTGTAGCCGGCGACGCGGACGATCAGGTTCTGGTATTCCTCGGGTCGGGCCTGGGCCTTGCGCAAGGTCTCCGCGTCCACGACGTTGAACTGGATGTGATGGCCGTCCAGACGGAAGTAGGAGCGGATCAGGTCCTTAAGATTGTCCAAGCCGTCTTCGCCCTCCAGGACTTGGGGGTTGAACTTCATGTTGAGAAGGGTACCGCCGGTCCGGCTGTGGTCCATCTTGGCGGCGGACTTGAGCACCGCCGTCGGGCCTTGGCGGTCCGTGCCTTGGACGGGGGAGATGCCTTCGGAGAGTGGCAGACCTGCTCTGCGGCCGTCGGGCGTGGCGCCCATGACGGAACCAAAGTACACGTGGACCGTGGTCGGCAGGAGGTTGATGCGGTAGCGACCGCCCTTGGTATTGGGCCGGTCGTCGACCGCCTGGAAGTACGCCTCGAAGACCGACCGCATCACGTCGTCGGCGTAGTCGTCGTCGTTGCCATACTTCGGGGTCCGCTGCCAGAGCGTTTGGCGGAGCGGCTCGTGACCTTCGAAGTTTGCGCGCAAGGCTGCAAGCAACTCCCGCATGGAGAGGGTCTTTTGGTCGAAGACGTGGTACTTGAGGGCGGTCAGGGCGTCTGTAATCGTCCCGAGGCCAACGCCTTGGATGTAGTTCGTGTTGTAGCGGGGGCCGCCGTCGTGGTAGTCCTGGCCGCGGGCGATACAATCGTCGATCAGGATCGACAGGAAGGGGGCGGGCATGTACGTCGCGTACAGACGCTCGATGATGTTGTTGCCGCGCATCTTGACGTCGATCAGGTAGTTGAGCTGCCGGCGGTAGGCCTCGAAGAGCTGCTCGAAACTGCCGAACTGCTCGGGATCGCCCGTCGCCAGGCCGATCTGCTTGCCCGCCCGGGGGTCCACGCCGTTGTTCAGGGTCAGTTCCAGCACCTTGGGCAGGTTGAAGTAGCCGGTCAGGATGTAGGCTTCTTTGCCGAAGGCGCCGACCTCAACGCAGCCGCTGGAGCCACCGTTGCGGGCATCGGCGACGGATTTGCCCATGCGGATCAATTCCTGGACGATCAGGTCCGTATTGAAGACCGAGGGCTGGCCAAAGCCGGTGCGGATGATCCGGGCCGCCCGCTTGACAAACCGGTCGGGGTTCTTCTTGCTGACCTGGATCGAGGAACTGGGCTGCACGAGCCGCATCTCCTCGATCACGTCGAGGATGAGGAACGTCACGTCGTTGACACCGTCGGAGCCGTCCTCCTTGAGGCCGCCGTTATTGATCTGGGCGAAGTCGGTGTAGGTGCCACTCTCAGCGGCGGTGACGCCCACCTTGGGCGGAGCGGGCTGATTGTTGAACTTGATCCAGAAGCATTGGAGCAACTCCTGCGCCTGCTCCCGCGTCAAGGTCCCCTCGTCCAGGCCCTTCTTGTAGAAGGGATACAGGTGCTGATCGAGCCGGCCCGGGCAGAAGGAATCCCAGGGATTCATTTCGGTCGTGACGCCCAGGTGTACGAACCAGTAGTACTGCAGCGCTTCCCAGAAGTCCCGCGGCGCGTGGGCAGGGACATGCGTGCAGACCTCGGCGATCCGCCGCAATTCGGCCTGGCGCTGCGGATCGGATTCACGTTTCACCAATTCCCCGGCCTTCTCCGCGTGGCGCTCAGCAAAGCGAATGATCGCGCCTGTGCAGATGAGCATGGCCTTGAGCTCTTCCTGTTTGGCCAGAGCCTGTGGGTCATTGAAGAAGTCCAGATGATCCAGGCTCCGCTGAATGTCCTGCTGGAAGTCGAGCATGCCTTTGCGATAGATCTTGTTGTCCAGCACGGTGTGGCCGGGCGAGCGCTGCTCCATGAACTCGGTGAACATGCCGGCTTCATAGGCATTGCGCCAAGCCTCGTCCATCGCCTGGAAGATCTTCTCCCGCATGGTCTTGCCGGACCAGAAGGGGATGATCTTCTCCCGGTAGACGCGCCGGACCTCGTCACTGGCGGCGAACGGCGTCTTCTCGCGGTCGTTGAGGATCTGCAGGTCCTGCAGGCTGTGACAGCATAGCTCGGGGTACGTGGGTGTCGCCTTTGGGCCTGTGCCTTTCTCGCCGACGATCAACTCGCCGTCATTGATGCAGACCGTCTTATTCTCCAGGAGACACTGAAATGCCAGGGCGCGGCAGACCGGCACCGATTCCCGCAGGGGGACATCGCTCTGGTAGAAGGCCGTCATCAACTCCGCCCGCTCGGAGGAGATGCTCGGTTTGGCTTCTATACTCTGCCGTCGCAGCTTCGCCACGCGTTCGTTCATCGTCTATACCCTCGAAGAAGGTTAGAAGGGTGTGAACGTTTGAAGGGTGAGAAGAGGGGACGGAAGAAGTCCTTCCCTTCGCACTCTTCAGACCTTCTCACCCTTCACACCCTTTTCATCCGCCGATCTTGACTTCGAATCCGTAACCCCGAAGGATCGCGGCGATTTCGTTCATTGTACCATCGCCGGGGGCCTGGGCCTGCAGCAAATCGATCCCCCCCGTCAGGCGGACAGCCTTCTCTACGCCGCCGCGGTTGTAAGGCAGAAGATCGATCCGGCGCACGGTCTTCAACCCCTGCACGAACGAGGCCGTAGCCTCGATGTTGACCCGGTCGTCGTTGAAGCCGGGGATGATCGGGACCCGGATGATAACCTCCTTGCCGGCTTGGGCCAACGTATAGACATTTTCCAGAATCTGGCCGTTGTCCACGCCGGTATACTGCCGGTGCCGCTCGCAGTTCATGTGCTTGATGTCGCAGAGGAACAAGTCCGCCGCCTGGGCAACGTCTCGGATGACCTGCGGTGCGGCGTGGCACGTCGTATCCACGGCGGTTCGGATGTCCTCGGCCCGGCTGGCTTCCAGCAGGGCGAGCAGAAACTCCGGCTGCCGCAGGGGCTCGCCGCCGGAGAAGGTCGCGCCCCCGCCCGACTGATCGTAGAAGATCACGTCTTTTCGCACCTCCGCCATGACCTCGGGCACCGTCACCCTGCGGCCGATGATCTCCCGCGCTCCGCCCGGACAGGCGGCCAGACATTCCCCGCACACGAGACACTTCCGAGGATCGGTCACGGGACCGGACGCGGCGAGCGAAACGGCGTGTTGTCGGCAGATTTCCACGCAATGGCCACAGCGGACACACCGGCTGGGCCGGAAGCCCGGCTCCGGCACAGCCTTCCAACTCTCCGGGTTGTGGCACCACCGGCACCGCAGCGGACAACCCTTCAGGAAGACGGTCGTCCGAATCCCCGGCCCATCATGGATGGCGTACCGCTTGATGTCGAAGATATACCCGGATGCAGTAGATCCATCAGTCACTTCGTGTGTCATACACAGCCATTGTAACTTAGCGGATAAACGCAGGCAAACTCTCCCTGCCGCCGGCAGCGGGGAGATCGAATGGGACGGCTTTACGATCCCTTCTGCGGCGGTTACCATGTCGTGAACCGAGCGGCGGCCTTGACGCCGGTAGCAGTAGATGTGGAATGAGAGTGAGGAGAACATGCGATGGGACGATGTGGAACGCTCTTGAGTGTTGTGCTGATACTGGGCTGGGGGTCGGTCGCCATGACAGCGAATGAGCAGTCGGTGTCGTCGCCGGCTATCGTGCAGGCGGAGTTGATCTTTCCCCTTGAGGGCCGGCCGACGCCGGGGTGCCATGCTTCGACCATTGTCCAGGCGAGGGATGGCGGGCTTGTCGCCGCGTGGTTCGCCGGGAAGCAGGAAGGTGCTCCCGATGTCGGGATCTGGTCGTCGCGACTGGAAGACGGCCGGTGGACGAAACCGGTCGAGGTCGCTACCGGCGTGCAGTCGCCCGAGAAGCGCTTCCCGTGCTGGAATCCCGTCCTGTTTCAACCGCGGCAGGGGCCGCTGGTGCTGTTCTTCAAGGTGGGCCCCTCGCCCAGTCAGTGGTGGGGCGAGAAGGTGATCTCCGAGGACAACGGAAAGACCTGGAAGGACCAGCGGCGGTTGCCTGCGGGGATTCTGGGACCGATCAAGGATAAGCCGGTCCAGCTCGACGACGGCCGGATTCTCTGTCCCTCCAGCACCGAGGACAAGGGCTGGCGGGTCCACTTGGAGGTCACCAGGGATTTCGAGAACTGGGAGGTCATCGGCCCGCTGAACGACCCGGCGAAGATCGGAGTTATCCAGCCGACGATTCTGACCTATCCCGACAAGCGTCTCGGGCCCCCAAACGCGAAACAGAGCGTTTGGGGACCCCTCCAGATGCTCTGTCGGACACGGGGCAAGGGCTTTATCGCCGAGAGTTGGTCGCAGGACGCGGGCAAGATCTGGAGCGAGATGACGCTCCTGTCCCTGCCCAATCCCAATTCCGGGATCGACGCCGTCACGCTCAAGGATGGCCGGCAACTGCTCGTGTTCAACAACACGCCCAAGGGCCGGACGCCTTTGAATGTCGCCCTCTCCTCCGACGGCAAGGAGTGGAAGGTGGTCCTCACGCTCGAAACCCAGCCTGGCGAGTACTCCTATCCCGCGGTCATCCAGACCGCCGACGGCAAGGTCCACACCACCTACACTTGCCGCCGCCAGAGCATCAAGCACGTGGTCCTGGACCCCGGCAAGTTCTAAGCCCATCCAGGTGAATCTGCAAGATAGCATAGTAGAATAGTGGAATATTTGGGCCGGCGGAAATTGGCTTTGTTTCGTAGGCCCTGCCCCCGGGAACGCCGGTCTCCGGATCGGCATAGGGGCGGAAAATTGGCTTTGTTTCGCACGCGGGACCACCTCGACCACCCGCCGATTGGGTTTGTTTGGCGCGATCGGTGCCGACCAGGCCGCCGGGACGCTGGGCCGGAGGTCCAGAGCGGCAGATTGGCTTTGTTTGTACAGCCGGCATCCGATTGGAATGCTGGAATAACGGAATAGCGGAATACTGGGGCAGCTCCGGCGCTTGGGTTTGTTTCGCCCAATCGGTCCTCGGCCACCGGACCGGGGGCCCGTGGAATTGGCTTTGTTTTTCCACAGCCTTCTGGGTGGCCAATTTCTCATAGCTCCCTTACTTTCCAGCACTTACGACTCAAGGCGTCCCCGCGGGAATTGGCTTTGTTTCGCACAAAAGTCCCCGCGGCAGTCCCGCCCGTCCGGGTCAAATTGGCTTTGTTTCGCACGGCAGGCATCAGACTGGAATACTGGAATCATGGAATGGTGGGTATCTCGCCCGCCGGAAATTGGGTTTGTTTTGCACAACTTGCCGACCGATCGCGTGCGACTCTCCGAAATTGTTTTTCTTCGCACGTTTGCCCCCCTGGATCCCAGCCGGGCTTCGCCGAATTGGGCCTGGTTCAATACTGTTGGGGCCAGGGTAACACTCGCTCGACTCACAACCAAGGCCGTGATTACTGTAAAGTCTTTTGCCACAATAGTTTACGCTCTCTCCGGAAGGGCTTCTGCCGGCGAAAAGTGTTACCCTGTCT
>CAYHAJ010000335.1:0-33878 GCA_964354535.1 uncultured Pirellulales bacterium | reverse complement strand
TCGACAAAAAAAGAGGTATCTGTTTAGCGGGCCAATCTACGTTCTCGGCCCCGAAAAGGCCGTTTGATCGCACAAAGAAGGCAGACTAAATGCCATGTGACACCCGAAAGCCTCATTTTTGGCGTCAGAAACCGTGTTTGGGGCGCTAAACAGATACAAAAAGAGATCGGGCCTCATTCTTGCACCGCTCTTTCCTTGGACGTGGCCGGGCGCCTGGCGCAAAAGCGGCTGAACTCGGCAGGTACGTCATGGCCGTTCGCACTATCGGCCGTCAGGTAGTCCATGAAGCGGAGCAACTGCTCGATCACCTCGGGTCCCAACGTATGCTCCGCCCGACACGCCGCCCGTTGCGCTGTCTCCTGCTCGACACCCAGCACGTCCATAAAGAAGGCATTGAGAACCTCGTGCTTTCGCACGACATCCCGGGCCGCGGCCCGTCCCTGGCGCGTCAGGGTGACACGGCCGTACGGCTCGTAGTTCGCCAGTCCCTTCTCGCGCAGCAGTTGCAGCGCGCCGGTCACCGATGACTTGGCCACCCCGAGCGTGTCTGCCACGTCCTTGCTCCGGGCGCCTTCCGAGCCCGCGGCCAGGTTAAAAATCGCCTCCAGGTAATCTTCCAGCGAGGCACTGAGTTTTCGTGATTCGTCCGGGCTCATCGTATGTTCCACAACCGACCCATCGTGGTCATAGTATAGTTAGGCTCGCCTAACTTGTCAAGCCCGGAGCGGCGATTTTTTTGGCATGTGGACGGATGCCGTGGTCGAGAAGACGCCGCGCGGCGACGGCACATAGAATTGGCCCTGCAGATCGCGTCGGTTTTCCGTGAAAAAAATGCTTGTCCCGTATCCCCCCGCGTACTACAATGGCTCTTAATCGGGGCGTAGCTCAGTTTGGCTAGAGCACTAGCATGGGGTGCTAGGGGTCGCTGGTTCAAGTCCAGTCGCCCCGATTTTTCTTTCTGCTGTAATCCCCTTTCAACCACTTGCCGCCCGCCAGCGCCTTTCTCTGATCCAACAGTACAACACGGGTACAATGAGCATGGTCAGCATCTCAATCGTCATGCCGCCGAAGGAAGGGATGGCCATGGGCACCATGAGGTCGGAGCCCCGGCCGGTCGAGGTGAGAACCGGGATCAGGGCGAGAATCGTCGTGGACCCGGTCATCAGGCACGCCCGGATGCGGCGTTTGCCCCCTTCGATCGTCGCTTCGCGAATTTGGGAAATGCCCTGCGGCTTGCGCCGGTCGAACGTCTGGTCCAGGTAGGTGCTCATCACCACGCCGTCATCGTCGGAGATACCGAACAAGGCGAGGAACCCGACCCATACGGCCACGCTCAGATTGATCGGATGCACCTGGAACAGCTCCCGCATGTTCACCCCGAAAACGCTGAAAGCGAGGAACCAATCCTGGGCGTACAGCCAGAGCAGCAGGAACGCCCCCGACCAGGACACCATCACGCCCAGGAAGACCAGCAGGGTCGTCGACACAGTTCGGAACTGCAGGTACAGAACCAGGAAGATGGTGAACAGGGACAAGGGAACGAGAATCCGCAGCGTCCTGGACGCGTGGAGCTGGTTCTCGTAGGTGCCCGCGAAGGAAATGGCAACTCCTGCCGGCCGCTCGAACGCGCCGCTCGCCTCTTTTTCCCGGAGGAGCCGGCCGGCCGCCTCGACCACGTCCACTTCCGCCGTCCCCGCCACCTTGTCAAACAGCACGTAGCCCACGAGCGACGTGTCTTCGCTCTTAATCATCTCGGGCCCGCGCACGTACTGGATCTGAGCCACCTGGATCAGAGGGATCTGGGCCCCCTCCGGCGTGGGGACGAGCACTCTTCCAAGCGCTTCGATGCTGTCCCGCAATTCCCGCTGGTAACGCACGCGAACGGGAAACCTCCGGCGTCCCTCCACGGTCGTCGTCACTTTGATGCCGCCGACGGCCACCTCCAGAACGTCCTGGAATCGCTGGATGGGAATGCCATAGCGGGCCAGCGCCTGCCGATCGGGCACGATCTCCAGGTACGGCTTGCCGACGATGCGGTCGGCAATAACCGTGCCCGGGTCGATGCTGGGGACTTCCTTGAGAATCCGTTCGATCTCCAGGCCCACCTTCTCAATGGTCGGCAGGTCGGGCCCCTTGATCTTGACACCCATGGCCGCCCGCATGCCGCTTTGGAGCATGACGAGGCGGGCCGCGATAGGCTGGAGCTTCGGCGCCGAGGTCGTGCCGGGGATGTCCGCCGCCGCGGCGATCTCCCTCCAGATGTCGTCGGGCGTTTCGATCTGGCTGCGCCATTGCCGGTAGGGTCTGCCGTACGGATCGGGGATCAACCGGCCGCTCGGGTCCCGAACAAACTCGCCGGCGGCGCGATCGTAGCGGAAGCCCATGCGGTGGCCATCCTGGTCGGTGATGTACTCGCTCTTGTAGTTGATCACGGTCTCGATCATGCCGATGGGGGCCGGGTCCAGAGCGGATTCCACGCGTCCGATCTTGCCGACGATGGAGTCGATCTCCGGGATAGCACTGATCGCCATATTCTGCTTCTGCAGAATGTCCAGGGCCTCGCCGATGGAAGCATGTGGCATGGTCGTGGGCATGTAGAGAAACGAGCCTTCATCGAGAGGCGGCATGAACTCCTTGCCCATCCCCGGGAACGTATGGTGGGCGACCGCCCACAGGCGGTTGTGGCGCAGCGGATCAGGCACGAAGGAGAAGACCCGATCAAAACCGAGCCAGATCATCGCGCCCATCAGCAGCAGAACTGCCGGCAAGGACAGAAACGCGGCCTTGTGGTCCAGGCACCACCGCAGAATGCGCGAGTAGAACCGCTGAAACAACAGAACGCCCGTCATGAGAATGCCGATCAGCCCACCCACGAAGATGAGATTACGGATGAAACCCCGCTGCGGACCCAGTGGCTCCCAATCGGCCGTCAGCAGTAATCCCACCAGCACCAGAACAACCACGTTGCCCAGGTACGGGGCCAGCCGCTGTACGCGCTGCGTCATCATACCTTTGAAGAACTGGTAAGCCAGGAACCCGATGACCGCCACGGCCACCAGCCAACTGAAAGCAAAGCCAATGAGCAAGGCCGCCAGAGCCAGAGCGAGATAGACCGCGGGCCGCAGATATCTCCCCACCACCTTGCGCGGGAAGAACAACAGATGGGCCGCCGGCGGAATGATGGTCAGCGCCAGGACGATTGAGGCGAAGAGGGCAAAGGTCTTCGTGAACGCCAGCGGCTTGAACAATTTGCCTTCCGGCCCGGTCATGAAGAACACGGGAATGAAGCTGATGATCGTGGAGGCCATGGCGGACACGATAGCGCTGCCGACCTCGCTGGCGGCCCGGTGAATGACCTGGGCCCGGGGCATGTCCGGCGGACTTTCCTGCAAATGACGCAGAATGTTGTCGCAGATCACGATCCCCATGTCGGTGATCGCACCGACCGCGATGGCAATGCCCGCCAGCGACACAATATTGGCATCGACGGAAAACAACTTCATGATGCCGAAACAGCCGAGCACCGCCAAAGGCATCACCGAGCTGATCAGAAAGCTACTCCGCAGGTGCATCACCATGATGATGATCACGATGGCCGTGACCAGCACCTCCAAGTAGATGTCCTCGCTGAGGGTCCCCAGGGTTTCATAGATCAAGCCCGTGCGGTCGTAGAACGGCACGACGGTGACCTGGGTGCGCGTGAGCCACGGGGGCCATTGCTCCTGCGGCGTCGTGCGCAGGTACTCCAGCCAGGCGGGCTGATTCAACCCTGCTCCCTCGTGGGCCTCGAAACCATGTTGCTGCGCGAATTGGTGAATTTGCTCGGAGGTGATCCTGGGATCGGTTACGATCGCCTTGGCGGGCAACGCCGGTCCCAGCTCGGCAATCGCCCGCTTGACGTCCTTGATCACCGCCAGAGGATTCGCCCCGTAGCGTGCCACCACCACGCCGCCCACGGCTTCCGCACCCTGCTTGTCGAGGGCGCCGCGCCGGGATTCCGGACCGAGAACCACTTTCGCGACGTGCTTGACGAGGATGGGAACATTCGCATTCGTCTTGATGACGCTGTTCTCAAGGTCCTCCACCCGCTTGACGAAGCCCACACCGCGAATCAGATACTCCACCCGGTTCAGCTCGATCGTCTGCGCGCCGACATCGAGGTTCGACCGCCTCACAGCGTCGAAGACCTCGTCGATACCGACTTTATAGGCCCGCATGGCGTCGGGGTCTACGTCGACCTGATACTCGCGCACGAAGCCGCCGACGGAGGCCACTTCACTGACCCCGGAGGCAGAGCGCAACGCCAGCCTCACCTGCCAGTCCTGGACCGTCCGCAGTTCTTCGAGGTCCCAGCCGCCGGTCACATTGCCGTTAGGATCGCGTCCTTCGAGCGTGTACCAGAAGATCTGGCCCAACGCCGTGGCATCGGGCCCCAGCGCCGGCTGCACCCCGGCCGGCAAGGTGCCCGCCGGCAGACTGCTGAGCTTTTCGAGCACCCGGCTGCGGGTCCAGTAGAAATCCTTGCCCTGCACCAGCCTCTCATAAAACGAGAACTCGTCGAAGATAATGTAGATCGAGGAGAACCCGAACATCGACGTGCTGCGAATCGTCTTGATATCGGGGATGCCGAGCAGCGCCGTCGTCAGCGGATACGTGATCTGGTCCTCGACATCCCCCGGCGAGCGGCCGGGCCACTCCGTGAAGACGATCTGCTGGTTTTCGCCGATGTCGGGGATCGCGTCGACCGCCACGGGATTGCGCGGGAACTCCTTGAACTCCCAATCGAACGGGGCGACGTAGATTCCCCCGGCGACCAGGAACAGCGCGATCAGCCCCACCACGAGCTTGTTATAGATGCAAAAGCCCAGGAGTCTCCCGACCAGGGTCTTCTGCTCAGGAATGGGCTCGTACTTGTTCTCGTTCAGGTCTTCCGATGCCATGGTCATCCGCGATTCCTGGACCAGAGTCAATCACCCCGTCTCAGTTCTGAAACTGCGGCAGCTTGGCGACGTACTTCTCCGGATTCGCCAGGAAGGTCTCCGGGCAGCCTTTGCAGCAGAAGTAGACTTTCTTGCCCTTGTACTCGACAAAGATGTTCTTGTCGATGGTTCCGCCCATGACCGGACAGCTCGTCTGCTCGGCCACCACGGCCTGGACCTGCGCCTGGTCCGTCGCGGCGTGCCCGGACGTGGACGTCTGCTTCGCTTGCGGTTGCGGCGGCTCTTTCGCGCAACCCGCGAAAAGAACCAGCCCAATCACGGCAGCCAGAACTACACCGGCCATCGTCAGGGCTTTTCCGGGGAATCTCATTCTTCCATCCATTGCGGTCTCCTTAAGAAACGTGGGTACGGAATTGTTGAAATATCAGTGCTTGTGACCGGTATCCGGTGTATCGGGTTTCGACTCCTGGCGTGGCTCCTGGAACTGCGGCAGCTTGGCGAGATACTGCTCAGGATTCTCCATGAATTTCTTGTCACAACCCCGGCAGCAGAAGTAAACCTTCTTGCCTTTGTACTCCACGAAGATCGTCGGATCGATGGGATTGCCCATGACCGGACAGATCGTCTGCAGCATTTCGGGCGCCGCCACGGTCCGCGTTGCCACTGCGGCGTGCTGGGCCGCGGTGTGTCCGGCGTGCTCGTGTCCGGCCGGCGCGGCTCCACCTTCCGGGTTCATCATGCTGGGCTTCGCCTGGATCTGCAGAGCTGAGTCGATCTTGAAGCTGCCGTTGGTCACGACCAGCTCGCCCTCATTCAGGCCGGATTCGACGATGTAGTCGTGCCCCGCTCTCGGCCCCAGCACGACCTCCCGTCCCTCGAAGGTCGGAGCTTGGGCCTCGGGCTTCTTCACGTAGACCACCGCTCGCTTGCCCGTGATCAGCGGCGCCGTATCCGGAATCACCAGCGGCGGCGCGGGAGTATCCGCCGCGACGTAACCGAGCGATTCCGTCGTCACCAGGTCCATCCCGCAGATATCGCACTGGCCCTGCTGGGGCTTCACGACCGACGAGTGCATTGGGCAGATCCACTTGCCCACCAGGTTGGGGTCCATCACCTTGCCGCCCTGGGCGACACGAGATCTGACCTCAGCGCGGACGAACATCTCGGGTCGGAGCCTGCCATCCGGGTTGGGCACGTCCACGCGCACCTTCACGGTCCGCGTCGTCGGGTCCAACACCGGATCGATGAAGCTGATCCATCCGGTGAACGGCTCGCCCGCGTACGCTTCCGTGCTGAATTGCACCTCCTGCCCATAGCGAATCCACTGCAGGTCCGACTCATACGCATCAAGCTTGACGCACACCTGCGAGAGATCGGCCACCGTATAGATCGGCGTGCCGGTGGTCACGTACATGCCCTCGTTGACCATCTTTTGAATCACCACCCCGCCGATGGGGGAATAGATCGTCAGATGGGTCATGAGCTTGCCCGATTGCTCGATTTCTTCGATCTGGCCGGCCGTCAAGCCCAGGAGACGGAGCTTCTCCCGGGCCGCCTGGAGGGTGCTGGCCGTGGACTCAGCCAGATAGCCGGACGTGGTCCCCCCCGCATTCCTCGAGGCCTTCGCCGCCTGCAGCAGCTCGGCCTGCGCACTGATCAGTTCCGGGCTGTAAAGGTACACCAGATGATCGCCTTTGCGGACGGTCGTTCCGGTGAAATCGACGTACAGGCGGTCGAGCCTGCCTGGAACCCAGGCGGTGATGTACTTGACCCGGGTTTCATCATACTGGATCTTCCCGACCATCCGCACTTCATTGGCGACAAACCGCCTCTCGACCGGCGCAGTCTGGATATCCATGAGCCGGGCCGCAGCTTCGGAGACGACCAGTTCCCGAGGCGCCGTCTGGGCCGCCGCATTCTCCGGCATGGGGATCAACTTCATCTCGCAAATAGGACAGAGCCCCGGCCGATCCCGGACGATCTGCGGGTGCATCGAGCAGTACCACTTCTGAGCTCCCTTGGCGGTCTCGGCATGAGCCTGCGCATCCGCTGGCTCCACCCTCTGGCTGGCGAGCGAGACGGCATAGCCGACAATGAAGCCCGTCGTCACCAACAGGACAACGATGATGCCCCGCCGGAGAACACGATTGACGCGCATCAGAACCTCCATAAGTTGATCACGTGAAACGCAATCTATACTGATCCTATGGGATTTGTGTTCAATGTTTTCTACAGATCGGCGCCCACGAGCATTTCCAGTTCGGCCAGTCTCTGTTGCTGATCGGCCCGAGAACGTTCTCGGGCAAGCTGGAATTGCAGCAGCGTCTGCTGCGCGTCGATCAAACGCAGAAAGTCGATGGTTCCTGCCATGTAGGCCGCCTGGGAAGCGTCGATCAGCTCCTGAGCTCTGGGCACGAGCGCCTCGCCATACAACCTGACTTGGCGTCCACTGTTCTCGAACTCGTAGAGGGCCTGCTCGGTCCGTGCCGCCAAGCTGTTTTCCAGGTCCTTTCGTTCATACCGGGCCCGCCGGGCCATCGCGCGGGCCTGCAATTCGCCGGCCCTGTAGCTGCTGCGCCAGATCGGCAGGTTGAGCTCAAGGCCCAGCATTACATCATTCTCGTCGCCCCCCTCGGGCATCGGCATCCGCATCCATTGCACGCCGACGCCCACATCCGGGTAGAAGTTCCGCTTGGCCACCGCTACCTCTCGATCGAGCCGCTCGATATCGAAAGTCATCGCCTGCAACTCCGGATTACGATTCCTCAGCGTCGCCATCAGAAGCCCCCGGTCCACCTCCATGGGCCGGCCCGGCTCCTCACGCGGCCAGGGGAGTGGTGCGTCAGCGGGACGATTCAGGAAGGCGTTCAGCCGGGCCACGGTGGGATTCCTTTGCCGCTCGAAAGAGACCAGCTCGTTTCGCAGCCGGGCGACCTCAATCTGCGCCCGGATGATATCCGGATGGGTGGCCGCCGCCGTGATATACTTTGCGCGAGCCACCTCTTCAAAATGCTGCATGAGCGCCAGATTCTCTTTCGCGACCCGGGTCGCACCGGCAAGATAGGCATACTCATAGAACGCCTGTTTGACTTCGGAGAAGAGCCGCACCCGTCGGGCCTCGTAGCGGCTCTGGGCCGCCTGGGCCGCCGCGGCGGCGGCATCCGTCCGAGCGGCGATCTTGCCAAACCACGGGAACATCTGCATGATCTCCGCCTGCTGGCGGGTCTGAATCTGTTCGGTGAAATAGCCGTACGTGAAGCGCGGGTCGGGCAGGGCTTTGGCCTGCGGGATCTGCTCCAAGGCGGCCCTCCATTCTTCGAACGCTGCCTTGAGGCCGGCATTGTTGAGGGCGGCGTAGCGCAGGTATGCGCTCAACGTCTGGGGCACGTTGGCATCAGCGGGAGACTCATTCCCCCCCAGGACAACAGCGCCTATAGTCCCCAGGATCAGAACCACAGGCATGCACATCATTCGCTGGACCATGCCCACTCCTTGCTCACAGCCATCGTCGGGCCAAGGCATATCATACGAAGAAACCCTGGTTTGTTCGCGTAGCGAACTCGTAAGACCTGCGGTCGGATCTCACGGCTTCAGAAATAGTCCGGCTCGTTGCCCGGTTTCCATTTGATGTTGCAGCCCATGCTCGGTCTCTGTTCTTCCGGGACCGGCTCCCCCTCCAGGACCGCGTCCAGGGCGGCGCGCAGATCGGCCCCGGTCACCGGCACGTTGCTCCCGGGCCGGCTGTCGTCCATCTGCCCACGATAGACCAGTCTCCGGTTCTCGTCAAACACAAAGAAATCGGGCGTGCAGGCGGCGCGGTATCGCTTGGCCACGTCCTGCGTCTCGTCATACAGATACGGGAACACAAAGCCCTTCTCCCGGGCGAACTGGATCATCTTCTCCGGCCGGTCCTCCGGAAACTCGTTCACATCGTTCGCATTGATCCCGACGACGGCCACGCCGCGGGGCTGGTACTCCCGCACCAGCTTCACGAAACCGTCGATGACGTGCTTGACGAAAGGACAATGGTTGCACATAAACACCACAACCAGCGCCCGGGCGTCGTCAAAATCGGAAACCGACACGAGAGTCCCCTTGGCGTCCGGCAGAACGAAATCCGGCGTCTCCGTCCCCAGCGGCAACATTGTTGAGGCTGTCATCGCCATAATCGACCCTTTCCCAGTACGTTGCCCTGCAACAAGTCCATACTTACTATGTCATAACGGGGGTGAGGGTTCGATAGGTTCCCTACTGCCTATGGAAAGGCTTCTGGTTCTTGTCATTCCCGCGCAGGCGGGAATCCATTGACGCCCCAGCTTTCCTGGACCCCCGCCTGCGCGGGGGTGACAGAGAGGACCGGACGCTCATTCTGTTAGACGCTCTAAGGTATCCGAAGCGCGATTTTGCCGAATTGCCGGCCGGTCTCCAGCCGCTCCAGGGCGTCGCGCACGCGCGCCAGCCGATAGACTTTGTCCACCGCCGGCTTGAGCTGGTTTACGACCACTGCCCGGAGCATCTGGCGAAAATCTTCCGCCGAACCCATGGTCGAGCCCAGGATCGTGAGCTGATTCCAATACAGAGTCCGCAGGTCCGACTCCGCTTTCGAGCCCGTCGTGATGCCGCACAGGACGATCCGGCCACCTTTGCGAACACAGGCAAAGTCCAGCGGCCAGGTGGCCGCACCTACGGCGTCCATCGCCACATCGACGCCTCGACCCGCGGTCTCGTACTCGATCCACGTGGCGACATTCCCCTTCCCGTAGTTGAACGTGTGATCGGCGCCGCGGGTTCTGGCGCGGGACAGCTTCTGGTGGGACGACGACGTGACGAAAACCTCGGCACCAGCCAATTTGGCCAGTTGCAGAGCAGCAAGGGCCGCTCCCCCGCCGATGCCGTGAATCAGGACGGTTTCGCCCGGTTTGAGCTGTGCCCGCGTCATCAGCATCCGCCAAGCCGTCACGTGATCGAGCGCGAGGACACCCGCCTCCTCATCGCTCAGGTGCGGGGGCTTGGGATGACAGTTGCCCGCCGGCACGGCGATTCGCTCGGCAAACGTCCCGGACCGGCTCTGTCCCATGATGCCAAAAGACACGCACGTGCTCTGCTCGCCCCGGCGGCAGAACTCGCACTGGCCGCAGCTTAAGGCAGGATTGACAATGACCTGTTCGCCCACCTTGGGAGCTTGGACACCCTCCCCCACCGCCGTGACCGTGCCCACGGCGTCGGAGCCGAGGATATGAGGAGTCTGCAACTGGGCACCGGGACGGCCTTTGCGCACCCAGATGTCCAGATGATTCAAGCCGGCGCAGAGGACTTGCAGTACCACTTCGCCCAGCCCCGGCTTGGGCTCCTCCAGATCCTCCACCTGTACGACATCCAAATCCCCATGTTGGTGAATCACTGCCGCCTTCATGCCGGGAAGAACCCCCAAAAGTCACCCCTCTGTTACTGTTTCTCCTGGACGATGACTCTGCCCACGAGGTCCGCCGCCGGCAGGCCCGTACCCACAAGGACGAGCTTGCCACACCAAATCGCGGACAGTCTTCTCGCGCATACGCAGTTCATCATCAACCCCCGAAACGCAGAGACGGATAGGGGAACTACGGACTTATCGGCTGCAAATTCCTGACGGAAAGAGTCTTGCGACGGACGTGCCCGTCACGGGGCCTTTACGTCGTAGCAGAACAGGACATCCCAATGCCGGAGATAGAGTTTGCCATCCGAGATCACCGGGTGCCCCCACGCTTCTTTCCTCGCCCCGGGACGACTTGGCGGCATGAACGTGCCCTTGAGGTTGTATTTCTCCGGCGTTGCCTCGACCAGGGCCACGAGACCATCCTGATAGCGGTAGTAGAGGTTGCCATCGGCGTACAGCACACAGGCCGAACCCTTCCCCGGCTGGTCCACCTGCCATAGAACCTTGCCGGTCTTGAACTCGAGGCAGGTAGGCTTGCTCAGGTTGTGGCCGTGGCCACCGTAGAGGTAGTCGCCGACCTTGACAAACCCGCCATGATGGTTCTGGAACTGCTTGTTGTCGAGCCAGTATACCTCCTGCGCTTGCACACCGTCGCCGTCTTTCACCAGCTTGAGCAGGGCCGCCCCGGTCTCGTATGCGCTCGAGGCGAAGACGTAGTCGCCCTCGACCACGCAGGTCGAGATATTGGCAACGCGATTGGCGACCCGGTTGTAGCCCCACAGAAACTTGCCGTCGGCCGAGACACTGACCACCCCTTCGTTGGTCAGCACTACATACTGCTTCACGCCGGCCCCATTGCTGATCACAATGGACGCGTAGCCGGCCTCATCTTTACCGTTTTTGCCGATATCGGGCATCGGACACTGCCAGATCACCGCGCCGGTCTTTTTGTTCAAGGCCGCCATCACCGTCTTGTGCCCACCGGGCGTGCACAGCAGCCGGTCGCCGTCGATCAGCGGCGACTCGCTGAACTTCCAGTTGGGGTTCGAGGCGCCGCCGAGGTCCGTCAGAAGGTTCTTCGTCCAGACCACCTTGCCGTCGGCGGCGGCGACGCAGACGAGGTCGCCGCTGGTGCCGATGGCGTACACGAGACCATCGTCCACCGTCGGGATGCCCCGGGGACCATCCGCATGCGACTTGCCCACCAAGGCCGCCCAGAGCTCCTTTTGCGTGTTCAGGTCGTAGGCGTAGACGAACTGCGCGTTGCCGCGATCACCCATTGTGTAAAGCCGGCCCTTCACGATGGAAACCGAAGAATACCCCGGTCCGAGACCGGTGATTTCCCACAACAGCTTCGGCCCCTCCTTCGGCCATTGCTTGAGCAGCCCGGTTTCCGTACAGACACCGTCCCGGTTGGACCCGCGCCACTGCGGCCAATCCGCCGCCCCCAGACTGCCTTCGAAGACCACGAAAAGAACGCAGAGCGTCAAAGCCAACCTGCCCAATTTCGACATCTTTCAGAACCCTTTCATAAGCTTACATCGATGCAAACTAATTCTCCGTCGGCGTTCCTGGCATAAATTCGCCCGTTGGCCAGCACCGGCACCGTCCAGCACTTGCCTGCAAGAATCTGGGCGGCCGCCAGTTCCGTGTACCCGGTGGGCGAGGCATCCGCGATCATCAGCCTGCCCTTATCGCTCAGGGCGATCAGCCTGCCGCCGGCCAGCGCTACGCCGCCGGCCCCCAAGCCCTCGTGGGCCCATTTCACGGCACCGGTTCCGAAATCGAGGCACTTCAGCGCTCCATCTCCGGTATCCACACCGTAGATGTGATCCTGCCACAGGATAGACGTACTGAGCCAGTTCTGCATTTCCTTGTGGCTCCAGATCGGGACCAATTTATCTGCTCCGATCTGAAATAGTGCCGCCCCGGTTCCCAACCCTGAGCACATAAACAGCCTGTCGCCCGCGATGATCGCATCCGGGATATTCTCATCGTACATCGTCTTCCAGGGCTGCGACCACAGGACCTTGCCGGTGGCCGCCACGAGCCCATAGACCTCCTTGTTGCCAAGGATCGCCACGCATTTCTGGCCCTGCTGCTCGTAGGGCACGGCGGAGGAGTACCCCGGCGGGCCTTTTTCATTCACCCACGCCAGGCTGCCATCCTGCTTGCGCAAGGCCAAGCCGTGCGTACCCGCGTTGAGGACAATCAGGTCATCCACAATGATGGGCGAGCACGAAAATCCCCACTCGTGCGGCTGGACGCCGTAATCGTCCGTCAAGTGCTTCTGCCACACGACCGCCCCACTCTTGGTATCCAGACAGAACGCATGCCCCTGCTTGCTCAGAAGGTAGACCCGGCCTCCTTCCACGGTGGGCGTGGCACTGGGGCCGCCTTCGTGGCTCTTGGGCTCCAGAAGACATGGATAGGCGTGCTTCCAAAGCTCTGCGCCCGTCTTGGCATCCAGGCACCAGAAGATGTCCTTCTGCTCCAGGTCGCTCGTACCCCCCTGTTTCGCCGTGTTGCCCAGCGCATAGACGCGACCGTCGCTGACGGCTACCGAGGCGAAGCCAGTGCCGATCTGCTTCCGCCACAGCACGTCCGCGCCGTCCTTGAGCTTATGGGCGTCCCAGCCGGTCTCACGAGAGATGCCATTGTGATCCGGCCCACGCCAGTTGGGCCAGTCCTCCGCCCGGGCGGTGCCCCGGTCCAAGGCGCACAGAGCCCCCAGGGCGGCAACGATGCCGCCGATTCTGAATTGCCGTGATTTCGTCACCATCCGACCCCATCAAAAGGGCGATCCCCGCGGGGATCGCCTGTAAGTTGCGTACACCATGCCCCTTCGGCTTGCACATCTTCATCGTAGCTATATATACTCGACCACGCAAGAATGTTCGGGAAATCTTCAGGGCAAAGGAGGTACTTCATGGAGAATGTCACGCGTCGGGATTTCGTCAGGAACTCGGTGGCGGCCGGTGCGGCCGTGGCAACGGCCGCGACCTCCGCAGGCGCGTCCCAGGCCGCCGCCCCGGCGGAGGAAACAATCAAGATCCTCGCAATTTCGTGCAGCCCGCGTCAGGGCAAATCCACCGCCACGGCACTCGGGGTCTGCCTGCAAGCCGCCAAGGAGGTCAGTCCCAGAATTGAGACGGAGTTGATCGAGCTGGCCGGTCTCAAGATCAACGGCAGCCTCGCCGCGGGCATTCCCCTCGCGGAAGGCGAGCAGGATGACTTTCCCAAGCTCGTCCCCAAGCTGGCCGATCCCCGCATTCGAGGCATCATCCTCGGAACGCCGGTCTACTTCGGCAACATGAGCTCCCTATGTCGGGCCTTCCTGGAGCGGTGCATCGTCCTGTACCAGGACAAGTCCGCCCTGCGCAACAAGGTCGCCGGCGTGGTGGCAGTCGGCGGCACGCGTAACGGCGGCCAGGAAGTCACGATCCAGTCGGTGCAGATTTCGCTGTTCTGCCAGGAGATGATTGTCGTCGGCAACGGCCGTCCCAGCCCCCGTCACGGGGCGACCGTCTGGAGCGGCGCTGAGGGCGGCGTCCTGAAAGACGAATTCGGTATGACGACCACGAAGACCCTCGGCCGGCGTGTAGCGGAGGTCGCGCTGCAAATGAGTGGCATCCGCTATTGATGCTCAGGCATCCAATGGGAATGTCCGGGTGGCACCGCCAAACTCGTCTGACGGTGCTCGTGGTACGCGGCGTGACCGTCCGGAAGCCCACGGGCAAACAAGTTTGCCCGTGCCACCCGGCGTTTTTGTTTCTCCCGGACTGATCAGCGATCGGCGCATTCATCCTGGAATGCCAGGGCCCCGGTGGGGCAAGCCTGAACACACAGTGCTGCCGCAACCTTGAGGCCCTCGGCCAGCGATTCGTTGAACGGTACCGCGACACGAACGTCGAAACCACGACCGACAAAGGCCAGACCCAGTTTCTCGCCGGCTTGTGTGGCGATCTGGATGCAAATGCCACAGTCAATGCACTTGCCCGGCTCGTAGATGACATCGGGATGCTGCGTCTGCCGGACGAAACGCCGTCGCTCGGCTTTGTATCTCGCTTGCCGGGCATCATGAGCTTGTGCGTACTGCCTCAATAGGCACGTGTCCGGCTTGCGGCAATCGCAGCGGAGACAGCGAAGCGCCTCAGCACGAGCTTCGTCGTCCGTAAATCCTCGACTGGGGCCGGAGGGTTTGTGCCGTGACTCTGAGCCGGCCGATTGGAGAAAGACCTCCATCTCGCCATCCTGGAGTTTCCCCATCCGGCTGATGAAGGCTCGGTTATGGGTGGCGGCCTCAAGCGCAGCTTGGGGATGGCTCATCGCACAGGGCGGACCATCCCCAAGGCCTTCGGCCTTGAGGCTGCCACCCATCAGATAATATCGAATCGACTCAGCGGCCTCCTTGCCATCCGCCACCGCCCGCACCGCGAGTCGCCGCTTGCGGACTGCGTCACCACCGGCGAAAACGCCCGGCACATTCGTGGCATTGGTCTGACTGTCGATCTTGATCCCTTCGGGTGATGCCTCGATGCCCAAAACCTGGGCATTATCCGGCTTCCATTCGCCGGTGCCGATGAAAACGGCGTCGAATTGCCCCCGGATTTCATCCATCGAGATCGCGACGCCCACCCGCGTGCTGAGCCGGAACGTAACGCCGAGTTTCTGCACCTGCGCGATTTCCGCGGCCAGCACGTCACGAGGCAGACTCGCTTCCGGCACACCGTACCACAGCATGCCGCCGGGCTCGTCGTGATCGTCGAAGATGGTGCACTCGAAACCATCCTGCGCCAGATAGTAGGCCGCCGCCAAACCCGCCGGGCCGGCGCCGATAATAGCCACACGCTTGCCGTGAGTGGCCTCGCATTTCGGCAAATAGGGTGGCTGCGTTTGCAGGTCCACATCCGCGGCGTACCGTTTCAGCAGACAAATGGAGACCGCCTCATCATGCAGTCTGCGGCGACACGCTTTTTCACACGGAGCGGGGCAAATGCGCCCCAGGACCGCCGGTAAGGCAATATCCTGCTTGACGGTCGCGATGGCTCCGTTCAGATCCCCCGCCGCGATCTGACGAATCATCTGCGGGATATTCATGTGGGCCGGACAACCCATCTGGCAGGGACCTGCGCAGTCGCCCACGTGATCGCTGAGCAATAACTCCAAGGCCGCTTTTCGAGCCTCGTGTACCTCCTCGCTGTCACTCTCGACACGCATACCGTCCCGGACAAGACTGCCACAGGCCGGCACAAAGCCGCTCGCACCGGCCAGCTTGACGACACAGACCATACAGCTCGTCGTAGCCTCGTGACCGCGCAGGAAGCACATCGTGGGAATCCAAATCCCCAGCTTCCGGGCGGCGTCGAGGATCGTCGTATCGGCCTCCACCTCCACTTCGCGGTTGTCAATCGTGATCTTCGGCATAGTCACTCGACCCGGACAGCATTCGCGGGACACACCATCTTGCACGTCCCGCACCGGGTACACTTTTCGAGGTCAATCTCATGCTTTTCATACGGCTTCATCGCAATGGCATCGGCCGGGCAGTGCTGGGCACAGATCGTGCAGCCGATGCAATCGTCCGTGATGAAATACTTGACGAGGGCTTTGCACTTGCCCGCCGGACAACGGCCCGCCACGTGGGCCTCGTACTCCTCGCGGAAGTAGCGCATCGTCGTCAGCACCGGGTTCGGAGCGGTCTTGCCGAGGCCGCACAGGCTCCCTTTTTTGACCATGATTGCCAGGTATTCGAGCTCCGGGAGGTCCGCGGCCTCGCCCTTACCGGTACACAGGCGGTCCAGGATGTCCAGCATCCGCCGCGTCCCGATCCGGCAAAAGGTACACTTGCCACAGGACTGATTTTGCGTGAACTGGAGAAAGTACCGCGCGATATCGACCATGCAGTCGGTCTCATCGAGAACGACGAGGCCGCCGGAGCCCATCATCGCACCGGCTTCCGTCAGCGTTTCGTAGTCCACGGACAAATGGTCCCTTGTCGCGGGGATGCACCCGCCGGAGGGCCCACCGACTTGCACGGCCTTGAACTTCAGACCTCCGGCGATGCCGCCGCCGATCTCTTCCACCACCTGCCGGATGGAGATGCCCATCGGCACTTCGATCAATCCGCCGCGCGCGACCTTGCCGGCCAAGGCGAAGACCTTCGTCCCTTTGCTCTTGCCCACCCCGACCTTGGCAAATGCTTCAGGGCCGTTGCGGATGATCCAGGGGACGCAGGCATAGGTTTCGACATTGTTGATCAGCGTCGGCCGGCCCCAGAGCCCTTTCTGCGCCGGAAACGGCGGTCGCAGCCTGGGCATGCCGCGACGGCCTTCGATACTCGCCATGAGCGCCGTCTCCTCGCCACAGACGAAGGCGCCCGCCCCTGCCACGATCTTCAACTGGAGCGAGAAATCCGTGCCGAGAACGTGGGCGCCGAGGAATCCCCGCTCCCGGCACTTCTCCAGGGCTTCCGTGACGCGTTTGATCGCGAGCGGATATTCCGCTCGGATGTAGAGAAAGCCCTCATCGGCTCCGACACACCGGGCCGCGATGATCATCCCCTCGATGATCCGGTAAGGATAGGACTCCATCAGCATTCGGTCCATGAACGCGCCGGGGTCGCCTTCGTCACCGTTGCAGATAATGTGCTTCTTCTCTGCTTTCTCCGCGCGCACGGCCGACCATTTGAGATGCGTGGGGAACCCCGCCCCGCCGCGCCCGCGCAGTCCGCTCAGCGCGATCTGCTCGATCACGGCCTCGGGCGTCAGTTCCTTGAGCACCTTCTCCAAGGCTTTGAATCCGTCATGCCGCAGATACTCATCCAGATCGGTCGGATCGATGTGCCCGCAGTGCTCCGTGGCGATGTGAATCTGCCGGCCGAGAAAATCGGACACGGCCTCGTCGCGGCTATGGATCGAGTAGCGCGTGACCGGCTCCCATTTCTCATCCGTCAACACACGGTCCAGCGCTCCGGAGACAGCATTCGAGAGCATCTTGTGGGGCCATTTGACGCCGAAATGCCGCAACACGATGGCCTTCGCGTCCTCCGGCTGCACCCGCGCGTAGAGAAACGATGGCTGATTCGGCAGCGCCACCTCCAGTAGCGGCGTCTGGTGACACATACCCACACAGCCAACCCTTTTCACCGGCACCTTGGCCCCCATCTGAGCCAAGGCCTCTTGCAGAGCAACGTGCAGCCTGCCGCTGCCGCGCGCCTGGCAGCAGGAGCCGAGGCCGATCCGCACCTCGCCGCGAAAGCCGGGCTTCAAAGAACGTGGCCGGCGCAGCTCTCGATGCCCAACCGCCCGGGCCCGCTCGTGTCGGAGGAAGTCCTTGAGAACCTTGGGGACTGATTCCCGGGTCAAGTGGCCGTAAGTAATCTCGTCAATCTGCACCGCCGGGGCCAACGTGCAGCAGCCAAGGCAGGCGATCTTCTCGACGGTGAACAGCCGCTGCGCATCCGTGTCGTCGCCCTCCGGAATTTGGAGATGCCGCCGAAACTCCTCCAGGATCTGGTCGGAGCCCTTGACGTGGCAGGCGGTGCCGACACAGACATGGATGATGTGACGGCCGGCGGGCCGGTGCCGGAACTGGTCGTAGAACGTGGAAACTCCGGCAACCGAGGCCGGCGCGATCTCCGTCAACTCGCACATACGCCGTAATGCCTCGGTCGCCAGATAGCCGTAGTGGCCCTGGATCGCCTGCAGGATCTCCAGCACCTTCTCCTTGCCGGTGCCGACCCGCGCGACGGTCTGGTCCACAAATGTCAGATCCAACTGCTCCATACAATCTTATTTGGTCTCCGACTGTCCGCCTGCGGAGGTTTGGCCAATACAATGGAGATTCTTCATTCCCCGGATGTAGATCCGACCGTCCACGAACGCGGGGGACGCGAAACACTCCTCGCCCAACTCGCATTTGCCAAGCTCTTTGTAGTCAGGTCCGACCTGGGCGATGTGCATGGACCCCTTCAGGTCCAGCACATAGAGCTTGTCACCGACGAGGCTCGGTGAGGCTCGGCACTGCTCTTTCA
The DNA here is from genome assembly GCA_964354535.1 of uncultured Pirellulales bacterium. Taxonomy (GTDB): domain Bacteria; phylum Planctomycetota; class Phycisphaerae; order Sedimentisphaerales; family Anaerobacaceae; genus PLanc-01. Next base: position 15,487 of record CAYHAJ010000335.1, on the reverse strand, counting down.
CCTCGTGCTCGTAAACCTTCTTCCCATCCGCCACGTTGTAGCACGTCAGCAATCCCTCGCTATCCAGCAGATACACATACGTGCCGTTGCTGACGGGCGAGCAGATGTCGGGAATCCCGTCCTCCGCCTTCCAGGCGATGTGCGTCTTCGTGACGTCGCCCTGGCCGGTGGGCTTGATCGCGACCATCTGCGAGTACGGCTGGATCACGAAGACCATCCCGCCGGCATAGATCGGCGAAGGAGCCAAGTCCCCGCCCACGCACTCGGCGCGCCAGATTTCTTTGCCATTCGCCGGGTCGTAGGAGACGACAAACGGGTCCGCGACCGTGATCAATTGCGGCCGGCCCGCGACTTCGGTCACGATCGGGCTCGTCCACGTGCTCGGCAAATCGCGCTTCGCCTCCCAGGCAACCTGTCCTGTGATCCCATCCAGGGCGTAGAACCGGGACTTGCCGTCCTTGCCATCGCTCTGATCGTAGTCGATGAGCACAAGCTTCTGCCAAGTCTCCAACGACGAGGCATAGCCATAAGAACTGTCGGGCCGGCCGAGGCTCTTGTACCACAGCCGTTTGCCGTTGAAATCGAAGCCGGCGACGTCGCCCGTGGGAAAGATCGCATACACCCGCCGGCCATCGGTGGCGACCGTCGGGCACGCATAGCCTGTGTCCTCCATGATCTCGAATTTCTCTCCGGCGGGCAGCGGCGCCGTCGGGACATCGCCTGTCCAGAGCAATTGGCCGGACTTGCCGTCGAAGCACAGAACCTGCCGCATATTCGGGTCTGCGGCGGAAAGGAATACCCGATCCCCCCAAACCACCGGCGAACTGTTGCCCTGCAAAGGCAGCGGCGTCTTCCAGAGAATCCCCGCGCCGGTCTTGGCGTTCCACGAGGTCGGGATATTCGTATAGGCGCTGATCCCGGCGCCACTCGGCCCCCGGAAGCGCGGCCATTGGCCCTGCCTCTCCTCCGCGGATGCATAGGGCGGCCCGTCTTCTTCGCCCTGCACGAAGTCCACCCATTGCATCGTTCCCAGGAACAGCATCCCTGCCGCCAGGAAAGCCAGACTGCCGGCCACCACCCACCGAGCCTGTCTTGCCTCTTTCACTTGCCCTTCCCCCCTTTCCAGCACCGGCTGCGGCCGTGGCAATCCCTGTGCCATCCGGCGCGCCAACTTGCCTGCCACCACGAGCATGATGACGCTGCCCAGAAGCATGAAAGGGCCCTTGTAGGCGAACTCCAAGCGCCAGAGCCTGTCCCGTCTGATCCGGAGGTCCAGTTGGCGGATCTCGGCCAGCAACTCCTGGTTCCCCGGCTCCTTCTGGACTTGCACCTTCAGCGCCGCCAGCCTGGTCTCGCGCGCCGGCCCGATGATGGCGCTTCCCACGAGATTCACCCCCAGCAGCACGGCAAAGACCGCCGAGAAAACGGCCCCGACCAGCGCCGTCGTTCGCGCGGCCCGCTGCCACGGGTTCGTGCTATCCGTTTGAGGATGTTCTGTCGTTTGCGTCATCGACGCTTTATCACCTTCTCTTGTCAGTTATGGGTGGCATCGTCAAGCGCAGCTTGGCGATGGCTCCATAGGGGGAGATAAGACCATCGCCAAGGCCTTCGGCCTTGACGCTGCCACCCTTCTTCACTTTCCCTTCGGTCAATGTACACTTGCGTTCCCTCTGAGTCGCTCATGCTCTTTCGGGCAATACTTGTAGCATCGCCCGCAAGCGAAACAGCTCGCGGGATCGGCCTCATACTCCGTGCGTCGACGACGGACGGAAAGGGCCACGAGCTTGCCCCCTGCGACGAATCCGACGAAGGCGCCAAGCAAGGCCCCGCCGATGGCGAATTGACCACGAATGTCCATCGCGTCCTTGTAGAGCACTTCCGTGGTCTGGCCGGTCGTTCGGAAGGCGTCGCTGGCGTTGGTCGTCCCGGTGACTTGCCCGGCTTCTTCGAGGAAGACCCGCTCGGCGGTCCGCACCCGCGGATGCATGCGGGCCAGGCGTTCCTTCAGGGAGTAGCCGGCCCAGCCGCCCGCCGCGACCAAGACCGGCAGCAATATCAGGAACAGTGCCAGCCTTCGCTTGGCGACCTTGTACTCGCCTTCGGGCCAGTCTTCCGTCGGCTCGCGGATCGCGCCGAACGGGCACGCATCCTCGCACAGGCGGCACTTGATGCACTCGTTGGGCGTAATGGTCACGCGCCGCTTCGAGAGCCGCGACAATTGGCGTAGGATCACGCCATACGGGCACAGGAATCGACAGTACGGCCGGCCCACGAACAATCCGATCACCAGTAAGCTGACGCCGAGGATCAGGATATTCCAGTTGCCCGTCAGTCGGAAGAATCCGATAAACGGGTCGTATCGACAAATGAGGAACGTGCTGCCGAGGGCGGCAAAGAGCACCGCCGCTCCGAGATAGGTGTAGGCCAGCAGCCGCAGCCCACTTTCCAACCAGCGCGGCACCGCCACAGGGTGAATTAGCACGGCGTCCTGAATCGCTCCCAGAGGACAAACCGCTCCGCAAAATATCCGGCCGTTGAACAGCGTAAAGACCAGGGGAATCACGAAGAAAGCTGCCGCGGCCAGGGGGATGGCGTAGGTGCTGTCGAACGCGGTCAACGTCACGTTCTGGATGGCCCCGATCGGGCAAATGCAGCCCTCGCGCCAGAAGCCAAAGTAAAACAGAGCCGCGATCATGAGGGCAAAAATCGCCCGGCGGTTCCGCCTGCGGAGGATCAGATATGATCCGAGGAACAAGGCCGCGACCAGCAGTACCGTATCGACGTATTCATAAAGAGCAGGCCGTGGCACCGGAGAAGGGGCCATCTCGGGGAACTGATAGCCGCTCTCGAATTCCGGCGGAGGGAAACGCAACTCGCCCCCTGCGTCCAGGCACGGGACCAGCAGGGCCACGGCGAAAGCTGTGATGCAGGCGAAGCGTGTCATTCCTGGACGTCCACCTTCTTGAGCAAATACGGCTGGTCCGCGGGAACGCGCCGGTAGGCCTGCGAGGGACAGGCAGCGGCAATGGCGCACTCGTTGCAGTTCTTGCACCGGTCGTGACGCACCTGGAGGAAAAGCGACCCGTTGCCAAAGGCCAGGCATCCCTTGACACACTTGCCGCAGCCATTGCACAGGGACTCATCGATCGTGTATTCGTAATAGGGGTCTTCGACGAAGGTCCGCTTGATGGCCCCGGTTGGGCAAAGCTCATTCTCGGCGCCCGTATCCAATGCCTTGGGCTCGGGCACCAGATATCCGGTGCAGAGGTCGCAGTAGCCGCAGATCGCGTACGCCTGGACGCACTTGACCGCGGAGTGTTCCAGTACGCAGTAGGTCGCACAGTTGCCGCACGCGATGCACTTGTAGGGATCGATCTGCCAGACGGTGTTGCCCGGATTATTCCGCGCGAGGCTCAGACCGGCAGCCGTCCCCGCCCCCGCCAGGCAGGCGCCCCAGAGCCCTTCGCGGAGGAATTTGCGTCGAGTCACGTTCTCTTTGTCATTGGCCATGGCGAATCCTCGCCAATACGTTTCTGGTGGAGAGAGCTCGGGGCAGACCACAATCATCGAAGACATCGCAGTCCCGGCAAATCCCTTGGTTGAGGCATTGGCCCTCGCGTAAGAGTCTGCGCCGCTTCACGACAATTGCCCCGCCGGCGAGTCCAAGTATGCTCAGGCTCGCATTCCGCAGAGCACGCGTAATGAACAGCCGGCGAGCGGGAACGCTCGTCCTGCGAAAAAGCTCGGTCATTGGCCCGCTGCTTTCTTTTGAAATACTCGGATCACGTTGTTCGTAACATCCAGGACGTAGACCCGCCCATTCGGTGCAACGGCCACGTCCAAGCCGCCCCCGCGGCATTCTTCCGGCGTGTTGCACACCTTGAGTTGTCCTTCCTTGCCCAGTTGGGCGGGGCCGGCAACCACCCCCACAAAGCCGCCGTCGCTGTTGTAGAGCTTCACCCTATCCAAGCCCTTCTCGGCGGTTACAAAGCCCCCGTCGGGCAGAATCGCAAAACTCACGGGGTTACAGCACCCACAGAAGCCCTTGATACCAACCGAACGCTCCCCCCACGCGAACTCCAGGTCCCCGTCACGCGTGTAGGTCTCGATGCGGTTTCGGCCGGGATTGGCGATCCGCAACAGGCCATCCTGTGAGACAGCCAGATCGAAGTGCGGACTGGGAATGACGAAGCCCGGGATGTCTTTGTCCGGGTTTTTCTCACCAATATGTCCCAGGAGCGTGCCGGCGGTGTCGTAGCGCAGCACGACGCGATGGCCGGCGTCCGCCACAAAGACATCGTCCTCGTGCTTGGCAATGCTGGTCAGAACCGCCTCCTCGCCCAGCGGGTTCCAGGAGGCCGCCGGTTGGCCCTCCGGCGTAAGGACCTCCACGTGATCCCCGACGCCGACATAGATCTTGCCGTCCTCGGAGATCGTCAGACAGCGCGGCTCGCCCGACAACTCGATGAGTCTCTCCGGATTGCCGGCCGCACTGAACACACCAACGGCGCGGTCGCCCGCCACGTACACCCGGCCCTTTACATCCACCGCGATCGCGCGCGACTGACGAAAACCGGTGTCCCGCGGTGCGCCGATCTGCGTGTAAAGGATCAGACTCGGGTCCACAGCCGCCAATTTGGCGAGGTCGTACGTGTATTCAGCACTCAGGCCGCTGCCCAATCGGCCCGTTGCGTCAAACCGCAGAATCGAGACAGCGCCGACGACGATGGCCGCGATCACCAGGGCCGCGACAATCAGACGGCTGTCTATTTTCCCGAGAGCTCTGTGCACGATTCAGTCCTATACTCTTGTCTGACAAGAACTTGCAGACACGCATTATACGGGATCGCAGCGACCCGATCAACGCCGCCCTACTGCCCGGCGATGTCGAGGCACACCATGCGGTTCAGGTTCCGTACGATCAGTCTGCCGGAAGCCACCGCCATAGGCCCCCATGACTCGAACCCGTCCAAAACCTTGGCCCGACCCAACTGGACATAACCAGAGGAACTCGCTTCAGCCAGGGTCAGCACGCCGGTATCGTTCAGGACGTAGAGCAATCCCCCGGCAATCACGTAAGGCCCGCTACCAAAGGTATTTGCGCTCGTGCTGGTCCACACGACCTTGCCTTCCAGATCGAGGCAGATCAACTGCTTATTCATGCCGACGCCGTAGATGTGATCGTTGTAGAAAATCGGCGTGTGCTGCATCGAGCCGAAGACGGCGGTCGGATGCTTGAATTCGTTCCTGGCGACGATCTTGCCGTCGGATTCCGTCAGCCGCAGCATCATGCAGCCGCTGTCGTACTGACCGTAGCCGGCGGTCAGAAAAATCCTGTCTGCGCCAATCACGAGCGGCGTCGGCACGTTGGTGCGGACCTTCCACTCATCGGTCCGCCACAGGACCTGCCCATCCTTCGCCGCGACGCCGACCACGCCGCCCGCCTCGGTCAGTCCACCACAATAGACATAGAAGCGGTTGCCCCCAAGCTCCATCGGCACGATGGACGAGTGCGTCATCACCCACTTGTCGGAATTGGGAGTCTGCCAGACGATTTGGCCCGTTTGACAATCGACCGCCGTCATAAGGACGCCCCCGGTCCCATCCGGCAGCAGCCCCGCCGGGGCGAGGATCGCCTTGCCCTCGTCAATCAGCGGGCATTGGGCGGTGTACCACTGGGGGATCGTCGTGCCGTACTCCTTGACCAGGTTCAGCATCCATCGGAACTCACCCGTCTTGGAGTCGAGGCAGGTGACATGGCCCTTCGGCCCCAGGGTCACGATGTACTTGTCCGTCACGGCGGGCACGGTCCGGCTCATGCCGTGGTCGCGTTTGACCTTCACGGGATACGAGTAGCGCCAGATCTCCTTGCCATCGTTGAGGGACAGGCATCGGACGACGTCGGCCTGCTTGCCTTGGTCATAATCCAACAGGTAGACCCTGCCGTCGAGAACGGCCGCTCCCGCGTAACCCTCGCCCACCTCCACGGACCAGAGCACACGCGGCCCTTCCGCGGGCCACGTCCTGGCGAGCGTCACCTTCTCAGAGCTGATGGCGTCATAATTCGGCCCCCGGAAACGAGGCCAGGCGCCAGGCAACTGGGCCGGGACGCCGTCGGACTGGATCAGCGTACCAGCGATCTTGACCGGCTCATTCGCCCCTGCCGCATCCTTGGGTTTGTTGTCGCCGCCGGGCAGCCGCTCCTGGACGTTCACCGCAGCGTCCGCGCTGAGCCAGAGGTACACCAGAGCGACCACGCCCGCGATGACGAAGGTCATCGGCAGGCCATCGGCTATAAGAAATCGCTTCATCAGTCACCCTACGTTCTACTCATGCCGCAGCGCATCCAACAACCTGCCACGCAGGGCCAAGGTCCCTGCGAGCCACACCCAGACGGCCCCGCTGAGAGCGATACCGGCTACCGTCGCCAGCAACGAGAAGTACGGGACCTCCCCGCCGGGTGACTGCACGGCCGGAATCACCGCTACGAGAGCGGAGATTACCCCGCACGCCAGCCCCGCGAGCATCAGACCCCAATGCTCGTAGAAGACCATGCGTTGGAGCCGGCCCCGGGCAAAGCCGACGGCCCGCAACATCGCCAACTCGCCACGACGTTCCAGCATGTTGCGCAGCACGACCAGACCCAGGCCAACGCTGCCGAGGACCAGTCCCAAGCCACCCAAGACCGTGAAAATGGACAAATACGTGTTCTCCACGGCGCTGAACATTGCCAGCCGCTCCTGGGTCGGCGTCAAGACCAACCCGTAGTCGCGCAGGCCTGACGACAACTTCTGCCCCACGGCATCCGCCCTGTCCGGCGGGGCGTCGATCAGGAAGACCCGGTACCCATCAACCGAGGGAAACCGCGCGACAAACTCATTTTCGGCGATGACGAGGCTCCCCTGCAAGACTGAATTCGCGAGGAGGCCGACAATCCGCACGCGGAACGGGCGGCCCATCTCATCGGTATACTCCACCTCGTCCCCGATGTTCTTGCCCAGGGCCCAGAAAACGGTCGGGTAATCCCCGATGGCCGGCACGACCCCTTGCTCCAAGTCCATCCGGAGCAGGCCCCAACCTCTCTCCTCCTGGCCCTGTTCAATAACGCCGGTGAATTTGAAAGCGTTGCGTTGCTTAAGAGCCTCGGCCTGCACTGCCATCAGACGCGGCTGCTGAGCTCGATTGAGATTGAGACAGCTCGCGTCATCCCCATCGCGGACCCGGAATTGGACCGCCTGGACATCATTGAGGTCCTGCGCGGAAAATCCGAGCGCCTTTCGCCCGGCCTCGGTGTTCAGGTCGTGCAGAATCGGAATGGACGAGTCCCCGTAGAACGCAAAGCCCCCGGTGCCGGCGTCGCGGCCCTTCGCTTCGTTCACCGGATTGCGGCGATTGGCCCCGACAGCAACCACCATGAACACGCCACACGCCAACAGCCCAATGATCGCCAGGCTGCGTCCGCTGCGCCGAGCCGCGTTCCGCAGACCCAACCCGTGGAGCGAAACCAAGGGCCTGTTCCAGCGCCCCGCCGCGGTTCGCAGCACCGCTTGGCTCAGACTCAACGTCCCGATCAGAAGCAACGCCCCAGCCCCGAAGAAGGCGCCGGCCATTGCTTGGCCACTGTCAGCAGGCATAATCAAGAGAAAAATAGCCACGCTTACGAAGGCAACAACGGCTACTATGATGCCCAACCTGCTGCGCAAGCGCGAAGGCCGTAGGGTGGGGCTTGCCCCACCGTAACCGGATTGGTGGGCTAAAGCCCACCCTACACTGGCAGACCGCGTAGCCTGCTTGCGCAGGGTCAACCAGATGGCGAAGAGCGCTGCGCCCAAGCCCCCCAAGCCGCCCCACAGCAGCGTCAAATCCCGCGCATGGAAGTAGACCTTTGTTCCGGCAACTGCCCCGCTCCACAAAGTGCCAAGACCGTAGACCATCAGGCGGGTATAAAGCAGGCCGAAACCGACGCCGGCTCCCGTGCCAAGCAGCGCGACAAATCCCCCTTCGGCCAAGAGCAGCTTTCGCACCCGTCCCGCGGGCCAGCCAACGGCCATGAGCAATCCGACCTGTTGGCTACGGCTCTCGACCCCAAAGACAAAGAGCAGGCCGGTCAAGATCACCGCGGCCGCGATCAGAAACATGCTCAGACCAAGAAACAGCCCTCCGAAGTCGGTGCCCTGGCGACTGGCTTCGCTACCGCGCTCGCGCACCGGCTGGAAGAACAATCCGACGGTGGCCGGGTCGATCTGGCTCATCAGGTGTTGCTCAAGCTCCCGGGTCAGCCCCTCGCGCCAAGGATAGCGCACGGCCGTCAGGTCCCCGTACTGATTGCGCCATCTCATTTGGCCGGCTTGGAGGCTGATGAACGCCTTGGGCGTGCCACGATGCTCGTTCCAGTACTGTTCATCCCTGGGGCGGATCTTATCCAGATCGACCGGGACGCCCGGCTCCCAGTCCCGGCAGTTGTTGACATCGGCCAAGCCGGGAAATGCGGGCATCAATTGGCGGTCGCAGGCCGGGTCGTCCATCGGCACGATCTTGATGACCTTGAACCGGCTCTGCTGTTCCAGCAATTGCCGCCTGAGACCAAGAATGTAGTAGGTGATGTCAACCGCATCGCCGACCTTGGCGCCGAGGTCGTCCGCCAGCCACTGGTTGATGATGATCTCATCGCTCCGCATACTTGCCGGAGCCCATGCCCCCCCAAGCGCCGCCACCGTGGAATAAGGGGTGGCCTTGTCTCCCAGGCGAATCTCATTGACGAAATAAGTCAGGATTTCCGTCGCTTTGTCGCCACCGTTCACCGCCTCGGCGCCGATCGACGCATCGATGAAGACCCGCCGGCTGCGCAGTTCCAGCGCGTTCTGCTGGGGCAGGTGCTCCAACTCAAGCCCTGCGTCGGGCAGCCGCCAAACCTTTTGCACAGCCAGACTCGCCTCGCCCGCCGTGAGGCCGCTCTTGAGGCGGGCCGCCAGCAGCATGTTGGCCCGCTCCGGCTGGTCGATCTGCCGGCCCAGCCAAGACAAGGGAACGAAGACGTTGAGGGCCGAGGCCTGGTTCGCCTGGAGATCGAACCGGCCAAAGGTAGAATCGTCGGCGATGGCCCACACCCGCAAACGAAAGGCCACCGTCCGGTCCTTGTCGGAAGCCAGCGGCACATCGCGCGGCATCAGCCCCGGCTTCTCGACCCGCAACACCACCTCTTCCCCGGCGGCAATGCCCAACCTCCGCGCCACAGCCTCATTCAAAGCAATCCCTGCTACGGCATCCTTGCCGAAGGGGCTCTTGCCGGAACCCGCCGCGTAGAACTTGTCCGTCACGCCAAGAACCTGAACTCGGTTGACACGCCGGGAGCCGTCTTCATTCGTGATGATGCCGGACACCTGCAGGACCGATACGACCGTCCCGCCGAGCTGTTGCTCCAGGTCTTCGGCGAGCGCCGCCCGGAAGAAACGGCCTTGTGGCAGAACTGCGAACTCGACCTCTCCCAGACGAGCATCCAGAGTCTTCTGGAGGGTGTACCGCACCGAGTCCCCGACCGCCAGGGCCCCGGTGAGCACGCCCGTCGCCACGACGACGGCCAGCAGGACGGCGAGATTCGTCCGCCAGTAGAACGAGACGCCGCGAACAACGAGCCGCCACAAACTCATGGCCGACCTCGATCGGTCAAGGTCCCGCCGCTAAGCTCCAGCACGTGCCCGATGCGTGACGCCAACTCGCGTGCGTGCGTCACGACAACCAAGGTCACGCCTTCTTCCCGATTCAGCTCGGCCAGAAGCTCGGCGATGCTCTGCGAGGTGCTCTCATCCAGCGAGCCGGTCGGCTCATCCGCCAAGAGCAGCTTGGGCCTGTTGATAAGCGCCCGTGCGACGGCCACGCGCTGTCGTTGCCCGCCGGAAAGCTCCCCCGGCCGGTACGACATACGATCTCCTAATCCAACGCGGGTCAACAAGGCCGTGGCTCTTTCGCGCATTGGACTCTGGGAGGAGTTGTTCGGCACGGCCAGCGTGGGAATGAGGACGTTCTCCAGCACCGTGCATTGCGGCAGCAGATGGTGCAATTGAAATACGAACCCGATCTGACGGTTGCGAATCCGTGCCAATTCCTCGTCGTCCAATCCCGCAAGGTCCTTTCCCTCCAGCAAAACGCGGCCGCTGGTGGGATGATCCAAACCCCCGATGATATTGAGCAACGTGCTCTTGCCGCAGCCGGAGGGACCGACGATCACCACGGACCGGCCCGGCTCGATTTTGAGCGTAATCCCTTTGAGCACGCGTACGGCGCCGGTCCCACCCGGTTCCCCGTAGGTTTTCGTCACATCGACAAGCTCGATCATCCTTGTCCTCGCCACAACTACTTTGCACAAATCGTGCGATTGGAGATCGCTTCGCTACGCTCGCAATGACCTATCAAGCCCCCGCATGTCATGGCGCGGAGCGCGGCGACGAAGCAATCTCCCCCCGCGGACTCGCAGAACCTGCATCCTGTGATACTACACCTGCTGGACAACTCGTTCATAGACGCGAACCATCTCCCTTGCGGTTTGCCCGATCTCGAATGACTTGGCCACACCTGCCCTGCCCTCCGCCCCGAGGCTTCGGGCCGCCGGCGGATCCAAGAGCAGCGGCGTCAGCGCCTCCGCAAGCTTCTCCGCGGTGTTCGGCTCGTAGAGCACACCGCCGCCTGTCATCGCCAGCGTCTCCGGGAAACAGCCGATGGCCGGCTCAATGACCGGGACCCCCATCGCCAGAGCTTCGAGCACATAGAGCCCGTACGCTACCGGCTTCTCCTCCGGCACAGACAGCACCGAAAGACTCCGCAGAAACTCCCGTCGGAACGGGAGGTCAAAGACCGGCAGAAACTCCACCTCTGCAAGGACGCCGGCACCCGTCAGCTTGTTCCGCAGCCGCTGGATGAATGGCTCGTCGCAAATCATTCTGCCGCCGCAGATCCGCAGCCTAACCGATGCCAGCTTTTCGTTTGTCTTGAGGAGAATAAAGGCATCGACCAACTTTTCCAAGCCTCGATCCGGGCACATTCGGGAAAGAAAGCCGATCGTCGGCACGGCCGGCCCCCGGTCGTCCCGCACGTATCCATCCAATTCGATTCCCATGTGGGCCACGTGCATCCGCGCCGCGCGCAGCCCCAGTCGCGGTGACATCACGTCGGCAAAGTATTGACTCACGGCCAGAAACGCCGCGATGTCGCTCGACCGGTCGCGGATTATCCCCCACGCCTGTTCGGCATAGGGCGAGGTCAGCCCATCGAGAAACCCATCTTCGTCCTGAAGCAGGGAGACGACCGGGACGTCGAGTCTCTCTCTGATCCGTCGCGCCATGCCCGCGAGCAAGACGGTGGACAGACACACAACGTCGGGCTTCTGCGGCTCCGTTCGAAGCCAGTCCACGAAGCGATCCAATTCCTTTCCCTGCCGGCCATCTTCGCCCTGGAGCATGGAGACCGTCGTCTCGCCCAGGTCCCGGGCGCTGGTCATGCCGGCCTTGCGACCGGCCCATTCCAGAAGCGGGCGGGCGTCGAACCAGCGGTCGAGCCAGCGCGGCGTCTTGCGGAAGAAGGCCAGCTTCTGCTGGAGGTAGACGTTGATCCCGCCGAAGAAGATCGGGGCGTTGCTGACCGGCTCGGTCTTATCCGCGGCCAGGGGCAGGTAGAGGGGCACCATCACGACATCGTGCCCGAGCTTCCGCAGAGCCTTGACCAGGGCAGCGTCGCGGAGACAATTCTCACAGTAGAAACTGTCTCCTGCACTCGGACAAATCTGGACGATTTTCATTTCGATCTTCCTGGCGCTCCGGCTTTCGGACCGAAGGCGTAGACGAAGCCGTCGTCGCACCCGACCACCACGATGCCGCCGGCCACGGCCGGGGAAGACACCACGGGTTTGCCCATCTCGTAGGACCAGAGTTGCCTGCCGTCGGCCAAGGCCAGCAGATAGAGCCGCCCATCGTCGCTGCCGACGACCACCTTGTCTCCGCAAAGGGCCGGTGAGCTGTTCACTTCACCCAGCGTCTTGAAGGTCCAGACCTTCTCGCCCTTGTCCCGGCGCACGCAGTGGACATGGTTGTCGCGGCCCCCCAGGACCACGAACTGCTCGCCGACCGCAGGCGAGGAAAAGAACGGCGCATCGCTCTGTTCATACTTCCAGGCGATTTGCCCTGTCTTGAGGTCAGCCCGGAGGAAGATGTTCTCGTAGTTGCCCACGTACACCTGACCTTCCAGGAAGGCAGCGGAAGCGGCGATATAGGAGCCGCTGTCAATTTCCGCCATCTTCGAGCCATCCGTCAGCGAGACCACGTGGATGATCGCATCGCAGCCACCAAAGACGCACTTACCGTCGGCCACGGCGGGCGACCCGTTGATGTAGTTGCCGGTCTCATAGGCCCAGACGGGCTGCCCCGTCTGCGCGTCGACGCAGTGGACCTTGTTGTCGTAGCTGCCGACGAGAATCCAGGTCTTCTGTCCATCCGGTGAGCGGGTCCAGTTCGCCGCGCCCAGGATCTGGCCGCCCGTCTCGTGTTTCCACTCCAACTCACCGGTCTCGGCGTCCAAGGCATACAGGAAGTTGTCGTTGGAGCCTACAAACACACGGCCTTCCAGGACGCAGGGGGCCGCCTCCACGCCGCCTCCCGTCTTATAGGACCAGAGCTTCTGCCCGGTCGAGAGATCCAGGGCATACACACTCTCGTCGAACGAGCCGACAAAGACCCGCCCTTGCGCGATGACAGGCGAGGATTTGACTTCGTCGCCCGTCTTGAACTTCCACAGGGATTGGAGGGAATCAGCCAAATCCCCCTCCGCACGTCCCAGCAGACCCTGACCGCCGTGGAACATGGGCCAGGCGCCGTCTGTCAATTGCGGATTGCGGTCCCCGGTCAAAGCCGGGGATGACATGATTGCGGATTGCGGATTCGAGGTGGGAGTTGCGATCGGTTCCCCGCTCCCCGTCTTCTTCCCTATGTCATCCGTCCACCATCCCTGACGCCGTCCTACGAAGAAGAGGGCCAACAGGACAAGGAGAGCAGAGACGAAACAGATCCAGATTGTGGTCCGTGTAGACATTCTCGGTGTTCGGCACACAACGCAGCAGACCCAAAGACAATTCCCGTACGGTTACATTGCATACGGCAGCCTCATCATGATAGTTCGTCCCCCTGTGTGACGCAACCACCCAGCAGAATCGCCTCGTCACAATGCAGAGTCGAGGTACAGCGGCGGACTTGAGCCTCCGCGTAGGGCGTACCGTCGTTACCGCGGTGGACTGATCCACCGACCACCACACTATTGCCCGAGGTCCACCAGGGCCAGGCGCGGGCCGATGTTCGCGTCGGGATCGGACCGGAACACCTCGATCTTGGTGGGCATCAGGACACTGCTGCCCGGACCGGTGGCGTAGTCGTAGCCGCGAACCAGAACAAACTTCTGCGTAGCAGGGTTGCCGAGCCAGATCATATCAACCACGGATCTGCCCTGACCTTGGAAGTAAGTGCCTCGCGTCCAATACGGTTCCGGAACCGTCTGGCTCTTGGACGCCGGTTTGGGGGCCTGGTACCGGGCATTGATCGGAAGGTACCACTGGCCCGCCACCTGCACCGGCGCCGGCGCGGGGGTAAACTCCATATTGTCCTGGAGCATTCGGACCGGCGCCGTGGCGATCTGCAACACGGCTTCGGCGTAGTCGCGCTCCAAGCCCTTGAGCGGCGAGACATCCAGATTCGGGTCGGCCGGCAGTGTACGATATTGTCCGCTGATCATCAGCCAAGTAAAGTACGCCCGCGGCTCATCGGCCGTGACCTGGATCGCATCCGACCAGGGGCACAGGACAAAGTCGTGCTCGGTCAGATAGAAACAGCCGTCGCGTTCGCAGGCTGTCACCGCCGCATGGAACTCGACTTTCTTGCACTGCTGCCAGGCCGCCAGCCCACCGGTGGCGTCGAACGCGGCCGCGACGAAGGGACGTGGCGTCGGCAGCGTCTTGAGATCCGGGCTTACGGCCAGCAGGTTGAAGTCCTGCGCGGACCCCTGCGAAATCTGCCGGCCACAGCCAGCCAACGTCAAAGCGGTCAGGACGATCACAGCGACACTTCGCATCACCCGGGTGACCATACGATTCCCCTTACCGTCTACTTTTGGGTTTCGGGATTCGGTGCGGCGGCCGGTTGGTTTTGTCCGCACTTGAGGCCGGCCAACTGCTCCATCAATGCATAGCGCTCGACGGCGTCGCGGTTGGCGAGCTTCATCAACTCCGCCGCGACCTCCGGCTTCGACTGTTTCAGGGACTTGTAGCGGTCCTCGTTGTAGGCGTATTCGGCGAATTCAATCGTCGGCGGCTTCGAGTCAAGTTGCAGCGGGTTCTTGCCCTGCTCCTTGAGCCTCGGGTCGAACCGGTACAGCGGCCAGTGACCGCTGGCCACGGCTTTCTTCTGCTCCTCGTAGCCGGTCGTCAGATTGAAGCCGTGGTTGATGCAGTGCGAGTACGCGATAATCAGCGACGGACCCGCATACGCCTCGGCCTCGGCGAACGCCTTGACGGCTTGGCCCGGGTTGGCGCCCATCGCCACCTTGGCGACATACACGGTGCCATACACCATCATGAGCAGACCGAGATCCTTCTTATTGGCCGGCTTGCCGCCCGCCGCAAACTTCGCCACGGCCGCCCGGGGCGTCGATTTCGACATCTGGCCGCCGGTATTGGAGTAGACCTCCGTATCCAGCACGAGAACGTTGACCTTCTTGCCGGTGGCCATGACATGATCGAGGCCACCGTAACCAATGTCGTAGGCCCAGCCGTCGCCGCCGACCGCCCAGACGCTCTTGCGCACCAGGTAGTCGGCCACGGTGAGCAACTGCTTGCAGTCGGAGCAATCGCGCTGCTTGCGGCATTGCTCTTTCAACTGCTCGACCCGGCCGCGCTGCGCCTCAATCGCGGCCTGCTCCGGATCGTCGGCCAAGGTCGCCGCCCGAATTTCGGCCGCGAGATTCTGATCCACGCAGCCACCCTGGACCGCTTTGTCCAGATAGATCAGCGCGGTCTCACGGAACTGATCGACCGTCAATCGCATGCCCATCGCGAACTCGGCGTTGTCCTCGAAGAGGCTGTTGCACCACGTTGGGCCACGGCCGTCCTTGCGGGTCGTGTAGGGCGTCGTCGGCAGGTTGCCGCCATAGATCGAGGAGCAGCCGGTCGCGTTGCCGATGTAGGCGCGATCGCCGAAGAGCTGCGAGAGCAGCTTGACGTAGGCCGTCTCGCCGCAGCCGGCGCAGGCGCCGGAATACTCGAACAGCGGCTGGATCAACTGGCTGCCTTTGACCGTGTTCGCCTTGAACAAAGCCGGGTTCGTATTCGGGATCGAAAGGAAGAACGCATAGTTCTTCCGCTCGCGCTCGCGAATCGGCTCCTGCATTTCCATGTTGATCGCCTTGCGGCCGGTCGGCTGCTTGTCCGGGCCCTTTTCAGCACCCGGGCAGGTCTGCA
>CAYHAJ010000334.1:0-2762 GCA_964354535.1 uncultured Pirellulales bacterium | reverse complement strand
GGCTTCTTGGATCACTCTTCATACTACACCTCCGTTAATGAAGGCTGGGTAAAGAGGGTTGGTTGCGTGTCTAACGCCTTTATTCGTAAGCCTTTACGTCTCCCACAGCGGATATGCACCGCCTCCAGTTGTCCGAGCTTTACACGCTGCAACACGGTTTGCCGGGAAACGCCGAGAATACGGGTGGCTTCTATCATCGGAACGAAGCCCACCGGGGCCGTCTCTACAAAACGAGATTGTAGCTCGTCATTCATTCTAATACGCCAGGGCGCCCCGGGCGTGAGCTGTTCGCCGGCAATGAAGCCAGCCGCCAGCCAGCGGTGAATCGTCGAGGGGGCAAGACCCAGGATCTTGGCCGCTTTTTGGATGGTCACCAAGTCGCCTTCCTGGTTCGTGTTCGATGGCTCATAACGGGGGATCTTTCGATATCGGCGAAGGCTACTGACATGATTGGCGGTGAATCGCTGTCCCGTGGCGGTGCGCCGGCCTTGGCGGTTGAGAATACCGGCAATGAGGGCATCGTCATAATGACAAGCCAGACGACGGAGCAAATCAATAGTCTGTTCGTCCGTTCGGATCGCCGGTTGGCGACAGACGCGCAAATCGACGTTCAACTCGCGGATCGCTCCGCCGCGCCAGCGGAGAACCAGATGCGCGGTGCTTTGAGTATCTGACTTATCCAGAGTAATATTTACTTCTTCTATCAGGAGGTGCAACAGTTCCTTCCGATCCCGGTCGGTGGTCGTCGGCGCGTCCCAGACTCGTTGGAGATCCTGGCCCAGGGTGCGCAGGTGCTTCCGTTGCGCGTCGGTCAAGGATTCCGGCCGTTGTTGTTCCTGTCGAGCCAGTTCCGCTTGCGCCGCGGCCAGTTCACTCAGCCGCTGTTCCCATTGCGCTTCCAGCGTGCGGGCCACCAGGCGATTCTCGGGTTCCACCGAACGGTAACGTCGCTCGGCCCGTTGGGCTTCATACTCGGTACGTTCGACTTGCCGTTGCCATTGTTGCATCGTGCCCTGATACTCGGCCTCACATTGTTGCTCCGCCTGCAAGGCCGCTTCCATGCCGGCCGGAGTCACCGCTTCCAGGAAGGCGGCGGCTACCGCCTTGTCAATCCGCAAACCGCCCACCCGGAGACAACGTTCCCCACGGCCGTTCACCGCATGGCTGTTGCCGCAGTAGTAGCCGGGGGTCCCGTTCTTGCCTTGATAATAGACATGCAGGCGTCGACCGCAGCGTCCGCAGGTGGCCAGGCCTTGCAGCAACGCCAGGCCTTCCCGCACCGCCCCGGGATTGTGTGGCCCGGGATGAGTATTCTTCTCGATCCGTTCGCGATTCATCTGGTACGTCTTCCAGTCAATATAGCCCTCATGGTGTTCCGGAATCAGTATGTCCCATTCGCCGCGGGGCAGTCGCCGGACGCGTTTCTTGAGTTGTCCCTGCGGGTCCACATAGGTCTCCTGCTGGGACCGGCCGTAGACATACGCGCCACCATAAACCGGATTTGTCAGAACTTCATAAATAGCGGGATAGGTCGGAACTGTCCAGCGAATCTCCGCGATGGGGGTTTGTCGTGACGGGAACGGCAATTGCTGTGCCCGGAAGGAGAGCCACACGCGGCGCACGGAACCGAATTCGGCGAACTTCTCAAAGACGCTGCGAATGGCCTCGGTGACGGCTTGGCTGGGATTCATACGGATTTCCCCATCGCGCTCCCCCCATTCGAACCCCACCGGCAATCCCCGCCGCAGTTCGCCGCGGGCCGCCTTGTTGCGGATGCCCCCATTGAGCCGGGCGCGAATCACGTGCAACTCGGCCTCGGCCATCGTGCCTTTGAGGCCCAAGAGCAGCCGGTCGTTGAACAGCCCGGGATGATAGAGTCCGTCCTCATCGCCGATGAGCGTGTCTGTGACCCCACACAAGTCGAGCAGTCGATACCAGTCGCTGTTGTTGCGGGCCAACCGGGACACTTCGATCGACAGGATCAAACCGACGTTGTGCAACGCCACGTCTGTGAACATCGTATCGAACCCATTTCGGTCCACCATCCCGTTGGCCGATTTGGCCAGATCCGCGTCTACCACTTTGATTCGACCATTCGGCCACCCCAGGTCCCGGGCTCGTCCGAGGAGCTTGTACTGGCGGTCCGTAGACTCGCGATTGTGTTCGACTTGAGCGGCGGTGGACTGTCGGACATAGATGTAGGCCAATCGCTGCTGATGAGCCGTCGAGACTTTGCTGTTATTCATGCGCGGTCTCCTTTTCGCTGGGCCGTGGATCTGGATAGGGACGGACTGCTTTGGCGATCAATACCGACAGCTTTCCCATGACCTCCCCTTTGACGACGGGATCGAACTGCCCCCAGGTCGGATTGGCCGCCGAATCGATTCTCTCGTTCAGTTCCCACAGGGTTCCTTGTTGCATGGCTGTTGTCCTCCTTGTGCGGTTTCGTTGGAGTCGTAGCGCTCATTCTACGCACAAGGGAATCCACAACAACCCGTGCTCGCATCAGGTCACGATAGGAGGCTACCGCGGGCGACGCAGAAAGGGTTTGCTTTGTCTCCTCCGGCTCCCTGGGCGCATTCGTCCAGGCGGCGGGAATCAGAGTGCGGCTGTGGTCCGGCAAGATAAGAACCAGATACAGGATTCCCTTTCGGTGCATCTGGCCGAAGATCTTCAACTCTTTGCCGTGCAGCGGATGGTGGGGACGAACGACGGTGACCTTCTCGGGCACCTCGATGTGGGTAGTGTGACGTAGGGTCCTT
>CAYHAJ010000333.1:0-9002 GCA_964354535.1 uncultured Pirellulales bacterium | reverse complement strand
ATGTGGCTCAGTCAGGGCACGCCGCCGAACTGGATTCAGTATCAGTTCGACAAGGTCTACACCCTGCACGAGCTATGGGTATGGAACCAGAACCAACCGGTTGAGCCTTTCACCGGCTTCGGGGCCAAGACGGTCAAGATCGAGTATTCCGCCGACGGTGCGAAGTGGACACCCTTGGCCAACGTGCCGGAATTTGCGCGGGCCCCCGGCCAGAGCGGCTATGTCCACGACACGACCATCAGTTTCGGCGGGGTCCCGGCCAGATACGTCAAGCTGACCATCGAGAAGGGTTGGGGCACTACGCCGTCCGTCGGCCTGAGCGAAGTGCGGTTCTTCTATATCCCGGACCGGTCCGGTGCCGCGCAGCCGTAGCACCCATTCCTCGCTGGGTGGCCACGCAGAGGGCCGGCAGTACCCTGGCCCCCGGTACCTTTTGGAAGGGCCTGATCGACGACGTGCGGATCTACAACCGGGCGGTGAGACCGTAACGCCTCGCTGACTTGGCAAACACCAACGGGCCGGCGGCTTGAGAGAGCCGTCGGCCCTCTTGTCATGATCCGTGGGGTGTACTGCGCCGGCCGGTTATGGAGAAAAAACGGCCAGAACCACCCCTTTGATCCTCTTGCCTTCTCAACTTCCTACCTTGCTCTCTGCTATCGGCCCGGTGTGGGATTGGCGGGGCTCCAACCTTCCGGATCGTTCCACAGGACCGGCGGGCCTTCAGGATCGCGAATCGTCAAGGACTGGCCGGCCCCGTCGGTGCCCGGCCAGCGGGCCGCGGTGTAGTCGAAACGCAGGATGGCCACGTCCAAGGGCGCCGGCAGCAGCACGACGATCTTCTCGCCCGTGTCGCTGAGGTTGCCGTTGTATTGGCCCACCACCTTGGGCGTCGCGCCATAGGCGGACCGGAACGCGGACTGGCTCGCGGCGAGCACGACAGTTTCCCCTGGCTGCAAGATGAGCGTGGGGAAGGTGAAGTCGACCCCTTTGTCAAAGCGAACACCGGTGAGGTCGAGCGTCTCCGTGAGGATGTTCTTCAACTCGAGGTAATCATAGTTGGTGCCCTTGGGCGCACGGTACATCAGCTCCGTGATCCGCAGGCCGTCCAGTAACTTCAGTTCCTGGTCGCGACTGTTCTGGCTTGTCCCTTTCACCGAGGTCGCCTCAAGGACCGCGGAAATCAGGAAGTCGGAACTGCTGGCGCCATCCAGGCCGTGAAGGGCCAGGAGGTTTTGCCCTGTCCGCAAGAGGTTCAATCGCGCGGTAACATCGAAGGGCTCGAAGACCACGGCGTCGGCGTCGGGGTGATCCGTGCCGGCGGCCGAATTCCAGGCCAGCGTGCCGGTGAAGCCCGCGCGGGCAATCTCCGTCCCATTGAGGTAGGCGACGAAAGCGTCATCATAGCGCATCTGCAGCGTCAGCTTGCTGATGTCGGCCAGCGTGCGCTGCTCAACCGTAAACGGAATACGGATGAAGCACGAACTGTTCTTGCCGGTGCCGTACATCTGGGCCCGCGTATCGACGGTGATCAGCGTCTGGTAGCCCGTCCCCGTCTCGTAGCCGACGCCGCCCGGGGTGCCGGCGCCAAGTTGCCAAGTAGAATCATCGAACGTGCCGCCACCCTTCCAGGCATCGTTGACGGCGCGGGTGGGGACCAGAACCCTCTTGTTCGCCCGCTCCTCGACCAAGGCGATCGTGGTCGTGTTCGTTTTCTGCACCTGGGGATTCGCCAATCCCGGTGTGGGCAAGGGGAAAATCGCGAGGTTGGGCGTGCCGTCCGGCGCGCGCCCTTCGGAGAAGTCTGTGGTCTGTGCGCCCACGAAAATCTTATCGACAACCTTGGCTTGGGCGTCGTACAGGGCAATCAGCCCCCCGTCGGCGGACAACCGGAAATCGACGTGGCCGGGCTCATTGGAATCATCCGCCCAGAATACGCCATAGCCCTGTCCCGCGAGGAAGGTCAAAGGTCGAATCAGGTGCATGCACGCAAGCAGGGCGGGACTGTCGGTGAGATACATGCCTCCCAGGTCCACCGGATCGGCGTGGGAGTTGTACAGCTCGATGAAGTCCGAGCTCAAGAGGACTTCGCTGCTGGCCAGCCACTCGTTGAGACGCACCGCCCGCGGATCGCCGAGCGGACGCGCGACATTGGCCTGGCCGAACGTCGGGACCGCCAGACGCCACTGCCCGAGCGACCCGACACGACCGATGGACAGATCGGGCAACTGCGCGCCATACTCCACTGCATCGACCAGCGCCCCGGCCTTGTCGTACAGATAGACGCCCCCACCCTCGGTCTTGAGTCCAAAGCCCAGGTGCGGGGCCGACGCCGTGCCGCCGGTGTCGGCATACAGGACCAGGTACTTGCCCGGATTCATGGTCACCGCGCCAAAGATGAACCGGCGCGGCTCCAGCGGATCGTCGGTCAAGCTCATGCCGGCCAGGCTCAGGGCCGTCGGCCCGTCATAATACAATTCCACGACATCCGGATACGCATTGTCGTGCTTGAGCGCGGACTTGTTGCTGGCCAGCACCTCGTTGATGACAACCTGCCGGTACGCGGTTTCGACCGTCCAGGGGCGCGAGATCGTCGGACGGCTCTCGCTCTGCCAGACGCCGGCGGAATCCTTGCCGAGAACGTAGACGGTATAGGATTCCCCATCCTGCAAACCCGTCAGCACGATGGGTGGCAGCGGCTTGGGATTGGCCGCCAGACCGGCCTCCGGGCGGGGCACTTCCTCGCTCCAGGGTTCATCGTTGACCCGGTACTTGTAGGCATGGATGTCCGGTCCCCCCACCGTGAGCGTGGCGGTGGTGCGCCACGTCACCGACGACGGCTCGCCGGAAACCGACGCCCCCGAGGCAACCATCCCCCCCATGTCCCGGCCGTTGGGTCCCGTGCCCAAGGCGGGCGAGGTCGGCAGCAGCCGCAGGTCGCTCTTCGGATCGGTCACGTCCGTCGCCCGCAGCAGTTGCGGGTCTACGCCCTCCAGGTTCCCGGCACCCGTCCAGACCACCGGGTCGCCGTCGATGACCGGGAAGACGGAGTTGTTCATGGTGATCGCCGTCGGATGGCCGCCCCAGTCAGGATTCTCAAACAGATGGGCGACATCGCAGAAGATATTGCCATCGCCGTAAAACCCTTTCCCCTGCGACTGCCCCGCTCGCGCTTCATACATGTTCACCCCGGCCAGCGCGGCCCGGACCACCGTGTTGTTCACGGCGGTGATGTACCCTCCATCCTTGGCCAGGAGGGCATGATCCACATCATAGAACAGATTCCGGGCCACTGTCAGCCTGGAGTACCGGCCGTCCTGCGTCCCGGTGGTGATGGCGTGCGACGGGCTGCTGTTGCCGGTCCCGCCGTGCACGTTCATGAAGACATTCCCCTCGATGTGCGCATCGGCGCCGTCCAGGTTGAGGCAGCCGTCGCCGGCACCGGTGAACGTGTTGTTGAGGAACCGTGCGATGGGTCCCGGGCGCTCGCCGCCGGAAAGATCGATGACGTTGTTGGAGCCGGTGGTGCCGCCAAACCGGTTGCCCTCGAAGAGCGCATGGCCGTTTGACGGCAGACCCCCGAAGTGAACCAGCGCCGCGTTCTGGAGGCTCGGCAGGACCGAATTGCGCAAAACCATCGAGGAGTTGTCAAAGACAAGGTACGGCTTGGTGTGATTAGCCCACGTAACGTGGTCCAAGTACACGCTGGCGGAGTCGGCACGAATCGCCCCGTCACCTGCATCGCCGTATTCCATGTTCACATAGATGAGCCGGCTTTCCTCCGACGTGTTGAGGAACTGCACTCCGGCCCACCGGCCGAGGGAATCGGGCGCTCTGGTGAGAGTGATGTTCTGGTACACGGTGCCCGCCGCGACGACACGTCCGTAGACCGTAAGGCCGGCGTTGGGATTGAAGAACAGCGTGGCGCCAGGGTCAATCGTGAGGGTGATGTCCGCCGGGACCGTCAGGGTGCCGGTCACGCGCCATGGCCCGCCGGCGGCATCCAGCACCGTGTCCGTACCCAGCGTGCCTGAGATTTCGGACATGACACCGGTGTCGTACCAGAGATCGACGTAACTTTCCTCCAGCTTGTGGCCGACGCCGCCGAAGCTGTCGAAGGACTGGACCACGATGCGATTGATCCCCGGCGCCAGTACGGCGGAATCATCGATACCGCGCTTCGTCCCTTCCAACGCCAGATTGAAGCTGATGTCGCTGCTGCTGGCGGCGTTCTGGTGGACCTCCACGGCCAGCGTGTTGAGTCCTTCCTGCACGAACGCCGGCGATACATCATAGAGGTTGAACGCGTCCTCATCCGCGCCGCCCAGGCTCGTGCTGGCGAGAGTTTGGTAATTGACAGCCCCGCCGGGCAGATTGGTGCGGCAGACCTCCACGCCATTGAGATAGACGATCGCCCCGTCATCGCACAACATCCGCAGACGCAGCGTGAAGTACTGTCGGGCTTTGACGGCTGCGAAGGACTTGCGGAAATAGGTCGTGATATAGCGGCTGCTCGTGGGCCCGCTGTTGACGACGGTAGCCTCGTCGCCGTCCCCGTAACCCAGTTCCGCTCGGCCGCTGCGCCAGGCGCTGTCGTCAAAGCCGGGGCTGTACCAGGCCGTGCCTTGGTTACTGCCGTCGTCGAGATACTTCCACTCCGAGCCGGCATTCACTAAGGACTCCGTAATCCCGGAGGCCCCGCCGGACTGCCACGTGCCGTTCGTGGCTGTCCAGGTTCCGGGCTTTCCGTTGATCGCCACGGACCGCGTCTGTGCCGGGTTGGCCGTTCCCGAGATCGCGTAGTTCCCCTCCGTCGTGCGGCGAAAACCACTCGCCAACGGCACAGTGCTGTTAACGGTCAGCTTCTGCGGGATCTGAGTGCGCACGGCCGCGATCCGCTGTCGGATACGTTGCTTCATAGCCTCGATCCGACTCGCCGGGGCGAATCCGCCCAAGACCCGCACGAATAAGGGGTCAAGTGTCTCCGGATTGAAGAATTCGTTCATCACGTCCAGCATGGCCTGGTGGTAACGCGCCGTGATCTCCGGATGATTGAAGAAACGTCTCAGCCCATCGACACCGTTGTAGTTGCCGCCACCGTTCACGATGGCGAAGATGTTCCCGTTGACGTTGCCTCCCGAATCGAGAATCGTGTCGAGGTCGTGGGGGATGAGCACAAAGCGGGGGTCGGTCACGCCCCGATACATGAAGTAGTCGTCCCCGATGCCCGAGTTCAAACCGGTCTCATTGTTCATCAGCAGGGAGTCCAGCGCGATGTACCGCAGCCAGTAAGAAACATTGATCACCTTGCTGACGTCCTGAAAATAGGTGGCCTCGGGGGCGTTGTTCAGCACATCGGTCATGTGGATGAGGTCGGACCAGTCATCCCGCGAGGCGTTGCTCTCCTTGAAGTAACTGGGGCGGTACGAATTAGGATTGGTCCCCCGGTACAGTAAATCGGCTTCCCCGTTGTCGCGGAAGCAGGAGTAGAGATTGCCGTCGGGATCGTCGCAGAAATCTGCTTTGGCATAGGTGTCGTCGAACGCATCGAGCCGGACATAGACCCCATACATATTGGTCGTGGCCAGGTTGGCGCCGTTGATCCGCAATCGCGCCGGCATCGCACGGGGGGCGGCAAAGCCCGCCATACGGAAGATCGCACTGCCCATGATCTGGCAGGGCGGATTACGACAGTTGAAGTTGACAGCCGAACGGCCGTTCCACGGACGATCGCCGGCGAGGGCCACATGGTAGTTGTTCGGCGGGCCGTTGCGCGTGCCATGACCACGATTGCGGACGCCCACACCATAGCGTACCTCCACGCCGGTCCCGTCCAAACTGATGAACGTGGCGTTCATCTGCGAATTCGGCCCCGAGAGAGAGCTGCGACCGCCGCTGCTAAAATATGCGAGGCGACCCCGCTCCATTTCCGTCATGATGATGTAGTAGATCGGTAAGCTGCCGGGGACCCAGGTGGGATCGAAGGAACTATCCACCTGATACAGGGCGTTGGTCACCTGCCGGGGCGCGCCATCGACCATGCTGGGTGCGGGCCAGGTGCGGACCATACCCCCGCCATCACGGGCCTCCACGTAGAACTCAATGATCTTGCCGTTGGCCTGGGCCGGGATCTGGCCACCGAACACACCGTCGGCCGCCCGTTTGTCCCCGTGCAATCCATCATCGCGCATTGGGATCGCGAGATAACTGGCGGCGTTGAATTGCGGGTAGGTGTCCTGGTTGGTGTAGGTGGAAGCGTCGAGGCGATAACGCAGTGTGACGATAAGACCGGTGGCTTGTTCGTCGCGGATGCTTGCGGTGACGGTGACGGCGTCCGCCGGCCCCGGGATCACCGGCCCATGTCCCACATCGAGAATCAGGGGGGCAATATCGTTCGCGACGACCGCGCTCGGCACGCCGGGCGTCCCGCCGTCGAGCAGGCTGGCCGTCCAGTTCTGCCCATATTCGTTCGGCATGGCCGCGCTGATCAGCTCCAGCGATCTGCCACCGCCATCGTGGGCGTCGGACCACTGCCAACCCCGATGGCCGGCGTCCACCGGTCCCAGCTCGCGCACCGCCCAGTCCCCTTCATCCGCGTACTTGACGGAGTCCACCACTTCACCAAGCTGGTCGGCCAGTTCAATCTTCTCGCCGGAATTGCTCAGCCAGCCGGTCCAGCCGCCCACCACGCTGATCGCCCCGGGGTATTTGGCCTTGAAGGCACTTGCGTCCGCCGCTACAACCAGGTACCTGCCCGCGCCAATCGATACCGCCGGAAAGACGAACTCCACCCCGTCGCTGAAGCGCCAGCCGGCCAAGTTGACGGTCACCGCACCCCGGTTGAACAGCTCGATCCACTCCAGTTTGAGGTTCTCCGCGGTATTGGCCGCATGGCCGGGATGGTACATGATCTCGGAAATGACGATGCTGTCACCGTCGGCAGCGACGCCGTAAGGCGTTTGTCCATATGCCCTTATGGGCACACTACAAACGAGGGAAATCCATAGGATGGCCCGCCAGAGCAGGTGGATAGGAATGCGCCTTTTCACTTGTATCCTCCGAATGGAGACCGCCGCGGCAAGGCAGCCAAATCACTACCATTATAGTCAAAATGAGCCTTCGGGTCAATGTGCGACCACCAGTCATTTGCAGGACTGCACGATAGTATGTCATTGCGAGAAGCGCAGCGACGAAGCAATCTCAGACCTCCCAAGAGGAGATTGCTTCGCTGCTAAGAAAATGGATCTTGGCGAAGAGGAGCAAAATGGTCCCAAGTCCCGGAAAAACATAGACTTATGGACAAATCCACTCGGAGAACCACTTTCTTCCACTTACCCGCCGCGCAGCGGCTTCGCGACTCGCAATGACATCGAAGACTACATGCCTTCCGGGGCTTCGAGGCACAGGACGAGCTTCTGGAGGTAGAACAGGTCTGCCCGGCACCAGGGAATATCGAGAAAGGACGCCAGCTTCTCGGCCGGCTCCTGGAGGATCCAGGCTCGGGCCGTGAAGATCTCGGCGGGCATGGTCGGGAAGGCGAAGGGCGACTCATTGCGCCACAAGGTCTCGACACCCCAGGCCAGAAACCAGGTCGGCCGATGATAGTCCACGGAGACGGCCATAAGCTGCCGGTGCGTCGGGCCGGCATAGTGGGCCAGGAAACGTCCGATTTCCAGTGTCAGGTGCCGCCACCGGGCGAAGGTGCTCCGCAAAACCGGCACTTCCGTCAGGAGGCCGCCCTTGGGGTGCGAGAACTCGTAGACCAGTCGCTCGCGCAGCGCCCCGCGCGCGATCCGCAGCCCCTTCCGGCGAGATTCCTCATCCTTCAGGCGGTCGGCCATTCGGCAATAGGCAATCAGGCCGGCCAGATAACCATTACGGCAGTCTTCCTCCATCTTGTTGGGAGGCTGGTCCACGAGGACCTTCAACCGGTCCCAATCTCTCTCGATCCGCCGCCAGTCTTCCGTGACGCCGGCCCAGAGCCACAGAGGGTAGAGGCGGGCCACGTCGCAACGTGGGATGTCATCCGCCAAGCGGAACAGCTTGTCCGGAGCGATGTCATAGTACGAGCGGATCGCGCCCTGGGCCGGGTCCACGGTTCGTCTGCCCACCAGTCCTTCCAGCGGCCCGCCCGATCGGCTCAGTTGCTCCACATACCGCCGGATATCGGTTTGCAGGTTCGCCTCGACATGCGGGTACGCTCGTGCCAACGTCAGCAACGTCTCCGTCGGGTCGGCGAAGATGCGATAGGCCTCTCGGGGATGCTTGCCCGGCGGGAACACCAGCGGCTGCCAAGGCTGCGAGATCAACTCTCGGACCTGTGCCGCAAGTTTCGCCTTCACGTCGGGAAGTCTGCCAGAGATAGCACCCTGTGTTGCATCCATCTGCCAGATGAAGCGATCCAGTTCGTCCTCGGTGATTCGCGCGACGCGCTCGGCGACCTCCGCTCTAAGCGGGCTCTGGGCAGTGCCAGGGATTCTTCCCGGCAGGGCATCCAATAGATGGCTCAATCTCTTACAGCCCAGAATGTCCCAATCCCACGGCAATTCCTGCACCTTGGCCCATTCCCGATCGGTCAGCTTGGCGGAGGGCGCCGGAGCCTCCTGGCCGGCCTTGCCCCCGGCCGCCATCCGGTACGCGATGACCGCAGCGCCGGCATTCATCTCGTGCGTCGGGATGTAGTAGAAGCTGTCGCCGGCAATTGCGACGGCGGCGTCGATCACGGAGCCACCGCCATAGACAGCCGTGCCGCGGGCGAGCCATTCCTTGCCGACCGGCACAGACTCATTGCGGAAAATCGCCGCCCAGATGCCGACCGCCTCGCCCCCCTTCGGCTCGTGGATATTCCGGCAGAATGGCTGTTCGTAACCCCGCAACGTGTCGAGGTCCATGGCGTTGACGTTGTCCTGGTGGGTGTTGATGAGCACGCGGCCGGCAGCGCTGAGCTGGCATTGCTCATCGTGGACCAGGAGGAGGCTGTCGTGCCAGCCGTAGGTCCGCGACTG